>JAUIEW010000093.1 GCA_030429365.1 Phycisphaerae bacterium | reverse complement strand
AAGTAAAGCAGCAGAAAGATGAGCAAAAGGGCAAGCGGCACCACGATCATCAAGCGCCTGCCAGCCCGTTCGAGATGCTCGAACTGTCCACCGTAGCGTACGAAATAGCCGGTTGGTAGTTCGAGTTCTGCGGCAATGCGCTCTTCGACCTCCGCGACGAGACTTCCGATGTCGCGACCGCGTGAGTTGCACTGCACGATGAGTCGCCGTTTGCTCCATTCGCGATTGATGGTTGACGGACCGTCAACGATTTGCAGGTCGGCTAATCGATACAGGGGAAGGCGTTCGCCCTTTTCAGTCGGGATCAGCAACTTTCCCACGCTTTCCGGATCTGTGCGGTACTTGTCGGGCAGGCGAACCGTCAGCGGGAAGCGAACCTGCCCCTGACGAATCTCGCCGACTTTGACGTTACCGATCGACGCGACAAAATCCAGAACGTCCGCCGCTGGGATGCCATAGCGTGCGAGTTGATCTTGCCGCATGCGAACTTCGAGGAGTGGCTGACCGGTCACTTGTTCGACGGTAATGTCGCTTGCGCCGTCGATCGATTCCAACAACATCGCAATTCGATCTCCGATCGACTTGAGCGTTTCGAAGTCGTCACCGAAGACTTTGATGCCCAGGTCGCTGCGAATGCCCGCGACCATTTCGTTGACGCGCATTTCGATGGGTTGCGTGAAGATCGTCCGCATCGCCGGCATGCCGGAAAGAATCGCTTCCATTTGTTCGACGAATTCGGCTTGGGTAGCCGCACGTCGCCATTGGTCTCGCGGCGTCAATGTGATAAAGATGTCCGACAGTTCGAGCCCCATCGGATCGGTGGCCACTTCGGCAGTTCCTGTCCGTGTCCAGATATGATCGATTTCGTCGGGGAACTCTTTGCGGAGCAGAGCTTCAATCCGTGAGCCATAGCGCACGGACTCATCGACCGACACGCCGGCTAACCGCACGGAGTTGATGACGAGGGCCTGCTCCGACAGTCTCGGAATGAACACTGCGCCCAACCGCAATGACAGGACTATGCCTCCTATCATTGACAATGCCACACACGCAAGGACCAGCACGCGCTGTCGCAACACGAAATCAAGCGCGGGTGTGTAGATGCGTTTCGCAATTCGAACCAGAATGGGTTCGCGTTCGCTGGGGTTCTTGGGCAGTAACAAACTCGCAAGCACCGGCATCAACGTCAGCGATAGGATCAGTGAACCGACCAGCGCGAAGATCACCGTCAGCGCCATCGGTCGAAACATTTTTCCTTCAATCCCCTCAAGCGTCAGAATTGGCAGGTAGACGATCATGATGATGAGTTCACCGAACATCGTCGGTTTGCGAACCTCGATGGCCGCGTCGCGAACCACGTCGATACGCGAACGCTTGGCACCATCGTGGGCGAGGTGGCGGACGCTGTTCTCAATCTGGATAACGGAACTGTCCACGATCAAACCGAAGTCGATCGCACCGAGGCTCATAAGGCTGCCCGCGATCCCGGCTTGCAACATGCAGTTTGCAGCGAAGAGCATCGACAGAGGAATAGCCGCCGCAACGATCAGCCCTGCTCGAAGGTTCCCGAGAAACACAAACAAAACTGCAACAACGAGAATCGCCCCTTCGAGCAGGTTGGTTTCAACCGTACCCAGAACGAGGTCCACAAGTTGCGTGCGATCGTATACCTCCGTCACTTCGACATCGTCGGGGAGCGTCGGACGGATTTCCTTCATTCGCAGCTTCATGAGCTCGGTCACGTCGCGAGTATTCTCGCCCATTAGCATGAAACCCAACCCGAGCACAGCCTCCCCATGGCCTTCAAACGTCACGGCCCCGCGACGAATCTCGTGACCATCGACAACCTCGCCAACGTCGCGGATGTAAATAGGCACGCCGTCTTCCGATTTGACGACCACATTCTCGATCTGTTCCAGGTCCGACAGCAGTCCAACGCCTTGAACCAGCAACGACTCGCCTGCCCGCGTAATCGTGCCCCCGCCGACGTTCGTATTGTTGCGGTCGAGTGATTCAAATACTTCGAGCAGCGTCAGGTCGTACTTGAGCAAGCGCGAGGGATCGACGACGACCTGGTACTGCCGTTCGCGCCCGCCCCAACTGTTGACCTCTGCAACACCGGATACGCTGCGCAGTTGCGGTTTAATGATCCAATCTTGAATCGTTCGCAGTTCACTGAGGCTGTGCGACTGGCTCGTCAAGATGTAGTGGTACACTTCGCCCAATCCGGTGGCGACCGGGCCCATTGTCGGGCGGGGCAAGCCCTCCGGGAGTTCGACCGTTCCGAGGCGTTCCGTCACGAGTTGGCGCGCAAAATAGATGTCCACACCGTCCTCGAAGATGACGGTCACCTGCGACAATCCGAACTTCGAAAGCGAACGAACTTCCTTCAGTGACTTCAACCCGCTGATCGATTGCTCGACCGGAAACGTGATCTGCTGCTCGATTTCAACCGGTGTTAACGTCGGCGCAACGGTGTTGATCTGTACCTGCACCGGCGTCGTGTCGGGAAACGCGTCGACCGGAAGGTTGACGGCTGATACGATCCCGGTGATTGCGATCAGCGCAGTGGCGGCGACCACAATAAACCGGTTGCGCAGTGACCATTCAATAATGGCGTTCAGCATCTGACATTACCTTCCTGAATCAACTTCGCAGCAACCGGCACCGATGCTGCCTTTGAGGATTTCGGTTTTCATCAGGAAGCTTCCGGCACTGGCAATCCGTTCACCCTCTTCGAGACCTTTGAGGACTTCGACGAAACCGTTGGCTTGCGCCCCCAGAACCACCTTGCGCGGTTGAAAGACCGTCTCGGATTGTTCCACGAATACGAGTTGGCAGCATCCGTCGGATTGCACCGCCTCGTCTGGAACACCGACCACGGATTCGTTTTCGTGAATGGCGATGCGGGCCGTACCGAACATTTGGGCCTTCAGCAGTCCTTCGGGATTGGGAAGATCGGCACGAAGGCGAACCGTTCGCGTCCGATCATCGACCTGGCTGCTGATCCACGAAACGTTGCCACCGAAACTCGCGACGTCCATCCCACCCACCGTGAATTGAACCGGCAGCCCGATGCGCAATTGTCGAAGGTCACGCTCATAGACGCCAGCCATGACCCACATGGTCGCAGTGTCGGCCACGACGAAAAGCACATCGTCCGCCCCGACCGATTCTCCGACTGATACAGTTCGCTCGACGACTCGTCCGGTGACGGGACTGCGAAGTTCGAAACGCGCCATGGATTCGATTTGTTCGTTTCCGATCGCCGCGATTTGGTTCTTGCTTAATCCGAGTATATGCAGGCGGCGTTCAGCCGACTCGAGCGCGCCGCTGGCAACCTCGACGGCGCGTTCGGCAGTAAGGCGCGACTGCTCGATGTCGAAGCCAACCTCCTCGCGCGTCGCGGTGAAATCCGCTTCTGCCGCGGCGAGTGCGCTTTGGGCGGCTTGAAATTCGCGTTCGCTGTTGATCTTTTTGGCTTGAAGCGTTTCGGCCCGAGCTGCATCCAACCGCGACAATTGCAGCGCCGCATGTGACCGGAGCAGTCTGGCCTTGGCGTCGCCGACCGGGAGTTCCGCCAGCACGTTGCGAATGGCTTCTGGCTTGGCCTCGGGCGTGCAGACTTCGAGCATCCGCTGCGTGCCGCGGTGAATGGTGTTGATGCGGGTGAGATCAGCTTCGGCCAGTTTGAGATTCTGCGACCGCTCAATGTATTCGCTTTTGGCCTCGCCAAGAACGGGACTGTCGATGATCGCGAGCAGGTCATTGGTTTCGACCTGCGTTCCCAGGGATGCGGCAACTTCGCGGGTGATGCCGGATACCATCGGTGTGATGCGAGTGACCCGCGTGGCGTCGAACTCAACCTCAGCAGGGACTTCAATCGTTGCCGACATGGTTCGGCGCTCGGCGCGTACGACTTCGATACCGGCTTTCTGCACGATGGATGGATCGCTGAAACGAACGCGAAGCGCGTCGATCTGGCACATCGGATCGACGTTGCCGGTCAGCAGTCGCGGAGAGCGCTCCAGAAGCAGCCCGTCCGCATCCGGCTCGACCGCACTGCCGGTATCGTCCTCGTGATCGACGGGAGCGGCAGATGGATCGAGCTTCTGCCATTTGACTTCGATTTCTGGATGGCAGACGAAACACTGGGACTCGGGCAGATCGTGTTCAGCGCACCAGTCGCCAGCCGACTTGAAAGTTTCCGTGAGTGTACCGTTGCAACGTGTGCAAACCGATTCGGGCACGCCATGGCCGCCACACCAACCCTGATCCAATGTAGGCTTGATGGGGCTGGTCTCCGGTCCCAACGCTGTTTCGGCCTTCGCTGTTCGGATCGCCTTGGCCTCAGACTTTGGCGTGGCATCTCTTTCTGATTGCTTTTGTTCATCTTTGCGACAGCCGACAGCGGCAACCAGCGAGACACATGCGGTGATTACGACTGCGCGGCGTGCGTTGAATATGCTGTTCATGATAACCTCGATTGAAATCGAATCCTGTTCACCCAGACCGGGTGTGATCGACCGGCCACAACGTTAGAATGGCACAGCGCGCGGACTGGCCGTACGCTGCGCGCTCAAAAACCAACACATTGTGAACTGAGTCAGATTTGAAGGGGAAGGTCGCTGGCTGGATATGGAATCGACAACCATCCAAACGCCAGATCGTCAAAGCTCAAGACTGGTTGCGGCTCAACGGTATCAAGATCGCCAATGCGTTCATACATCGCGGGCGATGTTGGTGTAAGCGAGGGCGGCGTTTCGGAAGGCTTGAACACACCAGCGCAGACGGCAGCGCAGTCGGAACATTTGCGAGGGGATTCAGATGCGGGCCGCTTCGATTCGTTCGATTCAGCCTGCGGCTTCGCGGCCTGTTTACCGGTACCACAACCGGATTTGCAGCATGAAGACGGGGCCTCCTCGGCCACAACTTCAGCCTCAGGACTCTCGCAGCACCGCACCAGCAGACCAGCCCGGCACAACGCGGGCGGTCCGGCGATCAGAAAGATCATCAATAATCGAGCGATGACTTGCATATCTAACGCGAATTCTACTTCCTCAGCCGCGTCTGTTCAATCGATTGCCAACGGACAGTGTATACAGCTGTTTATCGGTATTCTCTGCATGGGCGGACTGATAGACACCGCCCGTTGCTCGATCAACGATCGTGTCCCGGTTACTACACCGCATCCTGAGCAGACACTGCCGAGATCTTCGGCCAAGTCATAATCTCGGCCTAAACCACCGCTCAAAATCTAACAGAAAGTTCCCAATGTGCATGAGTCGGCCGCCTTCCGCGATTGGTTGAACTATCAACATGGCCCATGCCGCAGGCGTATCAAAACGGTGCACAAGGTTAGCAACACGGCTGCCAAGAGTGCAATTCCCGGTCAACCGTCAGTCTCTGAATCAGTCGATAAAGTTTAGATTCATGTCATATTCTGGGAATCCGCTCTTCGAGAAACCTGTGAACACGTATTTTGTCTTGGCCTAAAATCCAAATTCTATTCATAGAGCGTTAACCGCTGAGTTCCGACCCGCAGAGCAACCAAAAACTTTGGGTCGTATTACTTCATTGCATTCGCACTATTGATCACAATCAAAGTTGGTTGAGCGAAAGGAGAATCACCATGCAAACACTTAAAAAAGCCCACAACGAACTCTTCCGCCGCAGTCCAGACGAAACGTTTTTGACCATGTCCGATCTCTGGCAGCATTGCCAGAAGCAACGCGAGAGCGCTCGCGATCATTGGCCGATGCCGCAGGATCTGCAGCTTGTTCCCAAAGGCGACCGCCTCGATTTGTTCCTCGGTGCAGGTCGAAGCGTAACGCTGAACGACTGGAGCTTCAGCCAGTTGTGTCGGCTTGCCAATGTCAACAAAGACACCGCCAACCGATTGTCGCCGAGTACGGCTGCGAAAGTCTTCGACGAAACGCTTCGGCCAGGGAAGAAGCCACTTCAAATCTTCACCGCCGAAGAGCAAGTGCGGTCTATTCATGGTGCCAGCTATACGCGATTGTTCAACACCGATCTGCTGTCCGTCATCAGCGAGTTCGCAACGGATTTCCAACCGCCACAACAAGCATCGACTGAAGGTACCGGTCTTTACGCAGGCGAGCAGGACATGTTTGTATTCCTGATCGATCCAACAGGCTGGATCGATATAGGTGGCGAAGCGTTCGCACCGGGCTTCTTCGTATGGAATAGCGAAGTCGGTCGTCGCACCGTCGGCATTCAGAGCTTCTGGTTCCAGAAGGTTTGCCAGAATCACATCGTCTGGGATGCTGTCGATGTCTGTGAATTTTCGCGGAAGCACACCGCTAACGTCCACGAATCACTCGGCGACATCCGCCGCATCATCGAACGTCTCGTGGCCAAACGCGACGAACGACGTGACGGATTTGCGAAGGTTATCAAAACGGCGATGCAAACCAAATTGGGCGACGATGCCGACGACGTGCTCAAGCTGTTGCAGCAGAAAGGCATTCAGCGGAAACTCGCGAAGGAAGCCCTTGCCCTCGCAGAAAAGAAGGGGGCGTTCACGATCTTCGCTGTTGTGGATGCGGTGACGCAACTGTCTGGCCACGACTGTTTTGCAGGCCGCCGAGCCGAGCTCGACGCCCAATCATCATCCCTCCTGAGTATCGCCGTCGCCTGATCTACCCTCTCTCTTCCGAATGTACAGAATGAACATCTTAAGACTGCTTCTTGAGTTTATTGGAAAACCCATCAGCCAGCATCAATCGGTTCGAACACACATCAAGCGCCAAGCGCATGGGCCACGATGGTCGATGCGTCGAACACTAACCGTTGAGCGATACAAGCGCTGCAAGCGACGAGGCTGAAGAATCTAAACCGACATCTGGGCCGTGGACTTGGGGTATCCGCCTGTGGCGAGATTGAGCCCACAATCCTGGCCCCCGTTTTGGTGCTCCACGATTGAGCTATCACACCCCACGAGTACACGCTCAGCGCCCTGCGACGATGCCCTATCTGAACCTTGAAACGATCCAGCGCCGCGCAAACCAAGCCAAAGGTGGAGTTCCGCACACGCCATTAAATTCGGGCTGCGTACTAACATCTCTAAACAATTCTCAAAAACTGTGATGGCCGAAATCTCTCTTTTCGTAGTCAACTGTGGCACGAGATCTCAGCCAGGAGTGGAAGCGTAGCGTGTTTGATCCATGTAAATTTTGCCAATTATGCGAAAGGAAAACAGATGAGACACACAACTATCCTGGCACTTCTGTTCTGCTCTATTACGGTAGCTGAGGAACCAACGACGACAAATATCGGCGGTGAAGCGACGCTAACTGTTGCTCAAGACCGTATTGGGCTTGAGACTGCCGCCGATTCTCAGATTAACTATGTTGGCGATGGAACCATCGACATTCTCAATAACGGGGCCATTGTTGTCCGGACCGGTGGAGAGGCTTATCGAAACGAGGAAGATGAAACGCTGTTTACCGTTTCCGAAACGATTGTCTTCAGTACAAAGACAGCGAAGCCAGTCGATGAACCGCTTTTTGCAGTTCTGTCTCTTGAAGATGTTGATCTCGAAATCGATTGGGGGCTCACCACCAGCGCCGACGGCGTCATCACAGCAACAGACGCAAATGGATTGCTAACACAAATCGAATTCATGCAAGACAATCCGACTCCAGCACCGGGCAATGGGAGAGGCTGCGATGCTTTGTGCAGTGGCTACACATGCAATATATCGTGCCCAAAAGGCAAAGCCGCATTATGCTATTGTCGCGGAGCAACCCCTGTCTGCGAATGCGTAGCGAAACCGCCCGAAAAGAAAACAAGCGACAATGAGTCAATCGTGGAGATGGAAGAATTTGAAGGCGTCGAACAAGATTAAGAAGCCCTGACACAACCGGCCAGACGTTGGTGGCTGGCCGGTTGGTGATCGGGCATTCGGTGAATCGATGCCGCGAGCAAACCACTGGGGCTTACTCGGCCCGACGCCCGTGCGTGCTTGACAACGGAGACTGCCGCGGCGCTATGCTAGTGTGTACCTGCTACCTCTCACGCCCTTCGCCTTCTTCCGCCTGATCTTCTTCGCCCTGGTTAGTTCGCCCAAAGTGTTGTAGGCATTGCCGGAGCGTTTTGCAGCCTTCCAAGCCTTGGTGATGTCAGCACCAGTTGCCCCGTTCTTTCCGGCCTTCTTTATCGTAGCCAGGACCAATTCGGCCGCGGTCGTCTTGAACGTCCGTCGCTTCGCGCGCTTTCCTATCCTTCGCTTCGCTGATTTCGTCTTGGATTTCTTCGGTCGTCTAGGACGTCCCCTTCTTTTCTTGAGCCTAGGTGGTTCCAGACCAAGACCTTCGAAAACACGATCGATTTCCGCGATGGCGTTTACGTGCTCGTGACGTTCAGCGTTGAGTTTGCGAACGAGCGACTCGAGTTTGGCAATTGCAGTCTTTGACACAGTCATCACCCCCAAAAAGCAATTCATTGAATCCCGAGACGACCATATCGCCGATTCGGCGTTCTGCCATCCTTCTGAAAGCTCACAGGCAGTAGGCGACGAACATAGCCGGTCGTTCCCATCAACAACATCGAGATCGAACCGCAATTGTACACTTCGTGAAGGCGTTATCGCCCGGATTACAGAGTGGCAACACGGACGATCCCGCCAGCCTTCGTGTGCGCATGCGTTTCGGCAAGAGTGCGAGTGCGACGAGTCTCCGCGATCTAGCTACTCGAATGTTGACGGCGTTTCATGATCACGATCTGTCAAAACTGGACACTTCGGTTTCACCACTGATCGGAGTCGAGGAAACTCTTCGTGGGGCGATCATTCCTGGCGTCCCCGATAGCTGCGGAATCCCAATTCGTTGTGCAAACTCTGCGGGATCCTTTAGGAATTCGCTGCGCCAGGATTCGTAAACATCTCTGCGGGGCAGGAGTTTGTAGGTGCCTTCGAGGTACTTCAGTTCGGCAGGACTCCGCCCACTGTTCAATTGATCGAGGTAGTATTCCGGCGTTAGTTCTTGGGGCAGTTGAATTCTCTCGATTGGCGAACTGATCTTGATCGCCACAGGTGGCTCTTGCGACCGAGAAGCCTCCCAATTACGAAATTGAATAAGAGCGTCGCTGAAGTCGTGGCCGAAGTATTTTCGTGGCTTAGAGTGGGTGGCGTAGTACTGCAGATTGGACTTGCTAAACGACAGCCCCACTACCGGGCGGCCGTTCTGGTCTGGAACGTATTTTGGGGGTCGACCCCGCCTCTTCGCTAAGGGCATCTACTCAATTCTCCCGTCTTTTTCTCATGCAAAAACGACAACGGGAAGATTGCATTAAATGCAGGAATAAATGCAAGATCGGTCATGAATGGTCAATGATCCATTGGAGGCGGGGGGAATCGAACCCCTCAGCCACCCCCCTTGCGACACCAAGAACGCCGATTTGCAGCGAAAAAAAGTCAGAATATTCGTCAGGCCTGACGCAACGGTTTGGGTCCTCGAATTACAGCATCCTAAGCTCCCGGCAATCGAAGATTTCATACAAAACCAATTGTTGCAACCGTCGTTGCTAAATTTGTTGGTTTCGGACTGCGCCTAGTACGCTGGTGTTGAGATGACAGCTGCATCGGAGGCCCGAAATGGCGAACAGAAACGGAACGCCAAGAAACCCGAGAGAAATGGGTGGACAACGGCAGAAGGTTCAAGACGGCCCTGCGACTGACTACCAAGAATGGATCGATCAGGGTGATGTACTTGGCTTGCTTGACTGGCTGCGATCACGATCAGTTTTGCGACTTCCAACGTCGGCGATGGATGACCTCGCCAAGGCGATAAGGCGACTAGAGCGGCAGGACATTGAGTCCCTAGTGGACGTCGCTTACAGCGAGATCATTGGCCTGATCACCACTCTGCTCGTGCGCTACCAAATCCACATCGAGCGACGGTTGGCGGAATGCGACAGTTATGGCGGCGATCCAGTGCACATGCCTCAAGATCTGATCGACGAAGACTGGCTCGGCCGCATTGAACGAATTAGCAAGTTCCTGATGGAGGTGACATCAACACGGGAACGAGTACGGCACCTTGCTCGACTGAACAAAAATGGAACCAAAAGCCCGATCAAATTCAACGTGTTCGCAGACAGTCCGATGGACAGCGCTTCTGGGCCGCCTCGAAATGGCAAAGCCACACCTCCTAACGGACGGTTCCGTTGTCCGGAAAGCCGGATCGAGTTCCCGTGACGTATGGGTGCTGCGATACCGGGACCGCAGTGAGCCGCGAACTGTTCAGCGAACGATCTATGTCGGCGACGTCGAGATGGCAGAGCGTGCTAGATCACTGATCAATCGCTGGCGGGAAGAGGCTCAGCCCCCTGAAGACCGGAGACGCAAGCGACTGCTCGACATGGCCAGCGTGATGGCTACATCGCGAGGCTATTCGGCCCGAGCGCGTGAGCGACTCCGTGCTGCAGCCGCTCGGGCGGCGGCTGATCCACGAAAGGCGTTGGAGTTCGTCGTGCGAGTTCGGCGGGATGACGGCGCATTTCAACGGGGAAAACGACCGGGACGACCTGCAAAAGCTGCGCTTTGGTAGAAGTGAATCGTTGCGTGAAACTTCTGCTGCGGTTCGTGTTTGGCGCGAAAAGCGTTGCGGGCTTATTCGATCCGAATAGGCCCAAATGTTAGAATGGTTGCTCGATATTGGTCTAGTGCGATTCTACTTACATCGTCGGTTAGAGTGGTTATCGCGAGCACTTTGTGAGACAGAAATGAAACCTACTCAAAGAGATCTTGACTTAACGCAAGCAATGATGGACTTGATGGAGTTGATCCGCGATGACGAGGACAACGTACTTTGCGTTAATGGTGTCAAACGTTGCACCGACGGGACGATCCTCTTTCGTCTCATGCACGACGAAAAGCGATACTTAATGACGCTCCAGCACGCCCCAGCCAATCCGATTGAAGCAAGCCATCTCAATTAGCTAAGTGGAATTGTCTGGCCTGCCCAAATCAAACATTGGACTGTGCTGCGACACTCCAATTGATGCCCCCCATGGCCCAAGCATCGCACTTTGGAACTCCAAAAGGTCCGGCGTACGCCAGAGCCGACAAGTCAAATCCGAACCAGTCAGGCGATCTTTGCTGGCATGAGCTGGAGACTGCAATCGGCGTGTAGTGTGACTTGGGAGTCGTGGATTGAATCGGCCAAGCGATTCCCGCCGGGGAACAATCCATCCGAGAATCGGATAAACACCCCGAGATCGGTAGCCCGCCAAAGGGGAACATTCGCCCCCTACAATTCATCAAAATTGCCGCGTTTCGCAGCAGCTGAATCACCAACTTCGCTCATTCAAGCGATCTGGGCGCGATGCGCGTAACGCGTTACGGGCATATCCAGAAATTCGGCGGAATCGCCTTTGAGTGATCACATCTTCTACTACTTTGTAGATTCCAGATTCACGATTCCTCGGCAGCCGGGAAACTGGGAGCATCCAAAGAATTGCGATCCGGCATTTGATCCCTTCCTGGCTGTTCTTAGAACCATCGGGGAGCCGCATTTCGGGCATTGCGGCGAATTGAATGACACAGGCGGAGACTGCTCAGGTGTGGTGGTGGTTGCTTCGGCGATTGCAAATCCCGGTTCGTGCGACCGAGCCTGCACATCCTTGACCAGTTCCAAGAGAGCTGGTCCATCAATTAGTTCAAGGGGCTTTCCATTGGCGAACTGCTTTGCGTCGCGGGTGAATTGGCCGACCGTCACAATAATGCCTGCGGTGGCGGCTTCGGAAGCCATCACCCCGAACATCTCTCTCACAACTTTGACGCCTAGTTTCCAGCTGCGCCACTGTTTGCACTGAACAAGCGTTGTTTTACCTTCGCGATGAAGCCGCAGATCAACGCCTCCATCTGCACCGCCCCCGCCCGTTTCTTGGACAACATAGCCTCGCCGTCGAAGTGATTCGCCTACGAGCTGCTCAAACTGCTGCCAGGTGAGCGCTCGCAGGCTCTCCAAATCTGAACGGGTGTCCAAGAGGCGTCGGCGCGAGAATTTCTTGACCTCCGCGATGCCCCAGATAACTAGGACTGCGACTCCACCCAAGGGGGCGACCTGTCGGCAGACGCTTGAAAATATGGTACCGATGGGTTCGCCTGCTAATGCAATGAGCGGAGGTAATATGAATCGCAAGGATAGCACCGCACCTAATGCGATCACCGGGCCCACCCACCATGGCGTCAGCGTAAGCAGGTCGCCCAATTCGTCAGCGGCACGGTCTGCCGCACTTTGTGATCGCCGTCTACCCATCCCAGTTTGCAGCTTGCCCAGAGTTCATGATCGCTAAGTAGGCTACCCTCTCCGTCTAGGCAGTCAATCGCTTGAGTATAGCTATGGCTATCTAAATAGCCTGAATATTTAAACAGTCTGCAAAGCCAGCGCCAAGTGACCTTGCTCACGGCCCGTCTGTCAATCCGACGACCGACATTGCCACGCAAACAGGCAAGACAGTTGAGCAGGCGGTAAGACTCACTGATCTACATGGTTACTTGCCCCGAAACAATGAATCGACAACACTCGGATAGGAAGGCCTCGAGCACGACCAAGATGCACAACCATGGTATTCGCATTACAGCGCATCGGTCTTGACCGGATGCAGCCCGCAGGGAATCGAGGGATGGCGCTTCGAGGCGGAGAAGATGGCAGTATCGGCAGTGGTGACTGAAAGTGCGGCCGTGCATCTCCGCGTTTTCCCTACTACATCCGCTGGTGTGCAGGAAGACTTGAAAGACGCCAGCATTCGAGGGCCTCATTGGCAGTCGAGTCGCGGTGGACATGTTTCTTAAAAATTGGTTCGGACGAGGCTGGAATCGGACGTGTTGGGGGTTGCAATCACCGGCGTTTGGTCGGACTATTAAAATCCGTCGACCGTTGAGTTAGGTGGACTTCAGGTGCTCGCATTGCAGCCTTCGCGCCGTCACCCCCGCGTGCATGATGATGCTCCGACGCCGGTGCCAGAGGCATTGCGCAATTGTGTTTCAAGAGGAGGCGTCAGATTGATGAAGCGTCGGTGCTGGCAAATTGCATCAGGTGCTGAGGGTCGCAACTACGCATGGCTGTTCCTCAAGCACGATTTGATGTTCCTCGGTCCCGGACGTTACGGGAAATACGATGAAACCACCTACAATCGCGTTGTCGAGCGTGGTCATTTCACAGCCCAGAAGATTGGGACTGTGCGGTCTTTCAGAGAAGATGTTCGACCGGGCGACATCATTCTCCTTCGCGAGGGTTACCATGTGACAGCGGTGGGACTCGCCGCCGAAGAAGACGAAAGCGATGGATACCTGCACGATCAATCGTTCGATGATGTGTACGGCTGGGATCTCCAGCACACGAGACGCGTTTGCTGGCAACCCGAACTGACTGCCGATCTGAAGGACATCCAAGCAGGGACGAAAGGCCTGTTCTCCTCACGCACGAGCATCACGACGTTCTCGCGTGTCAACGATCCGAAGATTCGCAATCCAGTTGAACCACTGCTTTCGCGGTGCGACATGCGGCCTCTCAAGCCTCGCCCCGACGACATTCCACCGCCGCTGCAGGCGGATGAACTGGGCCAGAAACTCTTTTCACGAGGGCTTGCGAACGACGCCGTTGATAGCGTCTTGAGGACGATTGAGCGTCAGAAGCGGCTTCTAGCCTGGTACGGCGCGTACGGCAAGCAATCTGCTCGTCCGAACGAGCACGAAGTCGTGGCTCATATGGTGCTCCCGCTGTTGTTGGCTATGGGTTGGTCCGAACAGCTTCTGGCCGTCGAGTGGAAGAAGGTCGATCTCGCCGCTTTTTCGGGAACTCCCACCACAGCTGAACGGTGCGTCATGGTGTGCGAGGCGAAGCAGATGCGGCACGGACTGCAAAAAAAGGTGTGGGATCAGGCGATCGGGTACATCAAGAAGCATCGTTTAACCGGCTGCCGCAAAGTGCTGCTCACCCAAGGTGTGCGGTTCTATTTATTCGGCCGAGACCAGAAGAAATGGCCTGCCCAGGCCCAACCGGGCGGGTACATTAATCTGGGACTAATCCGAGAGAAGCACATCGCACCAACAAACACCAACGCGGTCGCAACGCTGATGGCACTTACGCCCGCTGGCGTGGAGCGAGCGGTTGGATCGGGGCCCTGATGCACGCGTATTTCTTGCAGCCGTTCCCGCCAAGCGCACCTCTCGACTTGGCCGGTTGTACGAAGTATCGCTCCGATCAGTTTCCGATGATTCGACAACCATTCCAGAGGACCTTGGCTTTCGTGGCCGAAATTCACAGCCGGGCGGCCAGAAAATCTGCCCGAGAACACCTCCAAAGCCGGAATCTCCATCCAGCTCCCCTTCGCGCGACCGAGTTGAGGCTGCATAATGCTGCACAAAGAGCCCTCTCTGGAGCGGATGGATAGTGGCAAAGCTGAACGCGTACCTGACAGTCGCAGAAGCTGCGCCCCACAGCGGATGTAGCGCCGACACCTTGAGGCGGTGGGACAAGGCCAAGAAATTGCCCGCACGATGCCTTCCGGTAACGGGCTACCGGCTGTATTTGGCCAACGAACTGAATGAGTTCCTGCTCCAAGTTGACATTGCGAACAATGAATAGACCGTCGGAACAAGACGGCCAGGGAAGTTGGCGCAGGCACGATGGCGCCAGCGGTAGAGCTAAAGTCGGCCCCCCCTGAGCCGCATTCGGTGAATGCAATGCATTGCTCGTAATGGTGGTCTGCGAAACCTTACATATGAAACTGTTGGCGAGATGATCGAAGCTCCCCCAAAAACCTTGCCTGCGGAACTTGGTTTCCGCAGTGGTGTCTGCGGAACGCACACGCGTCGCACGATGATGTTGTCTGAGTTGGCCAGCCTGTTGGAGGTGAGTTCGCCAACAGCATCACTAAAGGACTACCGCACTGCGATTGTTGAGCAGAATGTACTGTCGAAGAAAACCGCATCAAACCGTTCCTACACAGCCCAGTACCTCGGTAAGCTGTACTGCCTCGACGACCGCATGTCCTTGTTCCGAAAACTTCGATTCTTTTGGGAACTCGACGAAGAGGGGCGACCTTTATTGGCGTGCCTGTGCGCCAACGCCCGAGACCCCCTTCATCGGATTACTGCCCCACATGTCCTGGCCACTCGGATCGGCGAGACTGTCGCAAGTGTAGAGTTGGATGAACTCGTGGAAGCATTTGCTCCAGGCCATTTCAGTGCCACCACGAGAAAGGGCATCGCCCAGCGAACGCTCTCGTCGTGGACGCAATCCGGCCATCTTGAGGGTCGTCGCGTAAGAAAGAGACGCCACCCGGTCGTAACCCCTGCGAATACGGCGTACGCGCTATTGCTCGGGTACCTTGCCGGCTTCCGCGGTCCAATGCTGTTCAACACCTTCTGGACGGGCCTGCTCGACGCGTCCACTGAAGAACTGCACGCCATGACCGCAGAGGCTTCGAGACGGGAATGGCTGGACTACAGGCGCATGGGGACGGTCGTGGAAGTGAGCTTCACTGGCTTGCTGACGCAACGCGAAAAGGAAGCTGTAAATGGGTAGGATCGAAAAACTCGTCGAGAACTACGCGCGTTTTGCTGCCCTCCCGTGGGAGCAGAACTTGGCCGGGCCGCAGCGGGTCTGGTTCGCCGTCTACGACAAGGAGGACGAGCGCCGCCTACGTATACGCCTTGAGGAGTTCGAGCTTGAAACGAAGAAAGCCGATCATGGCTGGAAGCTTGTCGATGTTTCGGGCGCATTCGCGGAGTGGATGGCGGCAGAGGACTACCGCGAGAGCTATTTCCATGCGCCGGGCGATCTTGAAATGGCCATGTCCGGCTTCCTCGATTCTATATCGAGGCGGGTTATAAGTGCGCTGGAGGCTGAGGAAGTAGACACCAATACCATCGTGGCCGTACACGGAATCTCGTGCATTTTTGGCCTCATAAGGGTATCCGACCTGATCGGTGCCGTGGAGTCCTCAATTCGCGGTCGGCTGCTCATCTTCTTTCCCGGCGAGTTCGAGAACAACAACTACCGGTTGCTGGATGCCCGCGACGGTTGGAATTACCTCGCCGTACCGATCACCGCGCGAGAAGGAGTGCAAGGCCGATGAAGAACCGCGAACTGTTCCTCAAAGATCCCCAAGACGTCCAACTTTTGAACAACGGCGTGGCCAAGGTCACGGGCACGAAGACGGACGAGGAGCTGCGTACGCTACGGTTCGAGCTAGAAAACTTCGTCTGCGAAGGTCAGTACGACAAGGGTATGGAGCGCATACTCAGTGCATACCTCTCCAATCTCGATCGACCGGAGCAGCCGGCTGTTTGGGTGAGCGGCTTCTTCGGAAGTGGAAAATCGCACCTTGTCAAGATGCTCCAGTACCTCTGGCAAGACTTCCATTTTGCGGACGGCGTGGCCGCGCGCGGACTCCCCACGCTTTCGTCGAGCATAACCGACCTGCTCAAAGAGTTATCCACCGAGGGCAAACGCAAAGGTGGCCTGCACGCTGCAGCAGGGACTCTCGGCGCTGGAGCGAGCGAAAGTGTTCGGCTCGCTCTGCTGTCGATCATCTTCCGCTCAGCTGACCTGCCGGAGGAGTACCCGATCGCCCGCTTTGTAATGTGGCTCAAGAGCAACGACATATACGAGACCGTGCGGAG
>JAUIEW010000403.1 GCA_030429365.1 Phycisphaerae bacterium | reverse complement strand
CGACCGCAGTCACGAACAGCACAAATATCCACTTCCATAGTCTGTTTTTTTCGTTCATCAGATTTTCTAACTCCGCGCATCAGCGCAATATCTTGAAAGTTCTGTCCGGAATTCCGAACGTCGATTTGATTGCGATAGGATAAAGGCAAACTCACGGCAACCGTGTCTGCACACCATGGTCCGACATGCGCAAACCCCCGTTTCGTGATCGAAACGGAGAAACGATGCTCTCGGCATCAGAACATCGGAGCCACTAAGATTGACTGATTGAGGGGGGCCCGTGAGCGGGTGGCAAACTGTTGACGTCCATTCGATGGAGAATGGACTCGGCATCCTCATCAGCTCGTTCCGAAGAGAGCTGAAGATTCTGAAAGCCGTTCTGCGTGTCAGAGCTAGACTCGAACTTGCTGGACAGGACCGTCGAACTTTCATTCGACTGCTTCACAACCCGGTCCCAAAGGAACACGATTTGTGTGCTCGACGTACTTTCCGAATGCCCCGAATCGGAATCGTCGCCATCGACCGGGCCATCTGCCGGTTGGGGCTTGCCGCCGGATGCACAATCAACCGTTCGGGAGTCTGTTTTCCAATCGGCTGCGCATGGGCTCTCTGAGCCACCGGAATTCGGCGCATCGGAGCGGCACTGTGACGATTCGATTTTGCTGTTTGAGGGTTTTTGCTGATTCGATTTGCTAAGTGGTACTGTAAGAGCCCCGCCCTGAAGAAAGACGATCGCGCAGACATTGAAATAGACGGCTGCGACCCTTCCAAATTCACAAATGGCTCCGAACATGTCGGCGGATTATAAGGCAAGCCATCCCTCTCACAAGCGTCGCAACGGCTCAAAATCTCCAAACGGCATGGTTAAAGTGGGAAGTATGTAGCGAATACGTGAGCCCAGTCGGACGTCATTTGTCACGACGAAGGGCATCCATTTGTCATAAAAACACAGGCTGAAAATGACCGAATTTCGCGCGAACATTGGGGCGTTTCGGGCGTACGAAGAGTTTAGAGGGATTGCGTTAAACTCATCGTTTGCAATGGGTTGCGAAGCCAGGCTCGATCCCGAAAAGAAATAGCAAACATCGCGATAATATTCTGGCAGATTAAGCAGCCGCCAGCTATAATTCGGCGACTTGAACAGTGATTCCGCTGGTTTGAACCAACGAGTGCTTCCCACCCAATAGTGGAAGCCCGTTTTTTTTCGGACTGGCCCAGACAAAAGCGCAGTCAATAAGCGAGGGACAATCGTGAGTGAAGGAATGTCCGTAGAACAAGGTCAAACCAAGCAGAGGATCGATGACCTACAGTTTTACTTGTATCAACGATCATTGCATCCGGAATTGTTTCGGATCAATCAGGTAAAGCGCATCGAACAGCGCCGGTACACCGCCGAGATCTGGGTGGTCGGCTTGTCGCATGTTGTTTCGCTGCAATACGGTAAGCAGTGCCTGACAGAACTGATCACCGATGACAGCGAGATTCTGCCGCGGGCTGGCATGGCCACATCGTTCCCCTTCCGGGGCGAACGCGACCACACGCAGTCGTTCGGTGATGATTTGCGCTACATTCTGTCGTGCCAGGTCGAGCGGATGACGCCGAACCTCTTCCCGTCATCGCATCGCGACTTGATGAAGTATGCCCAGAAGCGTGGCATCTTCATGATGTTCGATGAATGGCAGAACGATGGCATCGCCCCATTCACCTTCGTCGATTACGAAGCCCGCGAGCAGGAGCTTCATGTGCATGCGTTCCACGCCTTCCCGGATTCGACGACGTTGTTGAAGACTCAATCGATCTTCGAGATCGGCCCGGCCCGCGAGCCCAATTTCTTCTAGGCTTCCTGAGCCCGGCTGGGTAAATACCGCACTTGATCGAACGCGCGATCCACAGGGGTCGCGCGTTCTTATTTGCGCCTTCGCACGCTACGCAAGGACTGTCGCCCCCTCCAATTCCAACATCGCTCGCTTCAACTCCGTCCCGCTGCAGGATGAGAAGCCGCCAATCCGGTTCCCAGCGGCTACCACCCGATGGCACGGCATGATTAATGGGTGCCGGTTGCGGGCCATCACCGATCCGACCGCCCGAGCGGCACCAGGATAACCAGCCCGCTTGGCCAGCTCACCATAGCTGAGCGTCTTTCCGTAACCGATCGAACGACATGCGCGGAGGATACTCTTTTGGAATTCAGTCATCCCATCGAGGATCAAACGGGCCTGGAACCGAATCCCAGGTGCGCCTTCAAAATATTGAACGATGGATTCCTGAAGGGGCTGGTGGATGGCGTTGTCTTCGATGGCATCAAAATCCGACCGCAGACGCGCCAGGTGGGCGTCCAAATCGGATTCATCGGGGAGTTTCGTTTCCAAAACCCGTTCGCCTTGAGTGACGAGCAGAAACGGCCCCCATGTTGTCGATATGACGCAGTAACGGACCATGGTGGTCCATTTTACTGATTCACGACGCGGTATGCGACCTGGCGTTTCTTGCGACGACCGAGTTCCCTGTGATATTCCGACACGACCCCTGCCAGCGTCGCAAGAAGATCACGCCCATGTTCCGAGCACTCCAACCCAATGAACTGGATACCAATCGATGCAAGCCCGTCTGACGTCAATTGGAAATGACGGAATACGCCTTCGATCACGATCGTCTCGCCGCGTGATTGGGGTCTGAATGACAAACCGATCACATCACCTTCTTCCAATGTGTCGGGCGCGACATCCATCGACAGAATTCGCATTCCACCTGCGGAGAGATCCACCAGCGTAC
>JAUIEW010000092.1 GCA_030429365.1 Phycisphaerae bacterium | reverse complement strand
GCGATTTCGATCGCGCCCGAAACTCCAGTGGAAATTGCGGCGACGGCATTGGGCAATGGCGTTCAGATTTCAGCGATGGATACGGTTCCGTTTGCGCTCTGGTCGGCGGCTGGACATGTTGGCGATTTGGAAGATGCGCTTTGGAGCACGGCGACGGGCATGGGGGATGTCGATACGACGTGTGCGATTGTGGGCGGGATCGTGGTAATGGCCCGCGGTCGCGAGGGCTTGCCGGCAGAGTGGTTGCGTCGGCGGGAGCCGCTGGAGGATTAGATTGGATTTTTCCGGTCCGATTTGCGACGCTCTTGATCATGAAATACTACTATCTTGAACCGGAAGTGGCGGGCGGTTTCGGATCAGAGACTAACCTGATTCCGGGGCCAAGTCGTCCAACTGTGACAGCCTTGCACTATGTCTTTGACGGTTGGCTTGGCGACGAGATTCTTGAGTCGACGCCGTGTTTCATCGTCACCGAAAGACTCGCCGCGCTCATCAAATCGCATGATCTGACCGGCGCGAATACGGCTGCGGTCCGAATCGACCGGTCCGAACAATTCACTGATCTGCATCCCAATACAGAACTCCCTCCGTTCGTCTGGCTGAAGATCCACGGCGAACCGGGCGTTGATGATTTCTCCATGACCGACAACGGTACGCTTGTCGTTTCCGAGCGTGCCTGGAATGTCCTTCGGCCATTCGCCAGCCAAGCCGACGTGAGCGATTATTCCTGATTGTAAATTTGAACTACTGCTGGGCGGCGTTGGCTTCGAAGGTTTTCAGGAATTCGTCGGCGGCTATTGCGTTTCCTTCTTCGCTCAGGTGGTTGCAGTCGAAGTAGTTTTCGTTGCTTGATGTGATTTCGTCGGAGCGGGTTTCGATGTCGACGAGGGTGGCGCCGGTGTTTTGGGCGGCCAACCTGATTCGGTCGTTGAGTCGGCGGATGTAGACGTTGGCGTTGACGGCTTGTGGGGCGAGGAGGATGTCGAGCGGGAGCGGGTCGCAGGTTCCGGTTTGTTCGCGGATCGGAAACTGCGTGGCGACGTAGACCTCCAAGCCGGCATCTTGCGCGGCAATTATTTGTTGTTCTAAATTGGCTTGCGACTCGTCGAGTTGTTCGTCGAGTTGGTTGTCGAACGGATAGTCGGCAGAGTTGGGCGAGAAGATCAGCAGCGAATCGGTGCGGCCTATGAATTGAATGATGTCGTTGCCGCCCTGCCAGAGGAGCAGGGTTGTGGCATTGGGGTAGATTTTGCGGGCGAGGAGTTGTTGAAGTCGGGGCAATCCGTCTTCGGTGCTTTCGCCGCCCTTGCCTTCGTTGGCGAAGCGGTCGCGTTCTTCGCCCAGGCGTTCGCGGAGGATGTCCCAGTAGTCGCGGTCGCTGGGCCCATTGGTGGTGGAGTCGCCGAACGCGATGTAGTGGACGTTGGGGTCGGGCAGGGTGAATTCACCGCATCCGCCGAGGGCGACGATGGTGAGGCAGCAGGCGGCCCAGGCGGGGAATTTTCGTCTGTTCATGATGGGATGATAGACGTTGGCTAAGTGTCGGTCGAGTGGTTTGCGGCTGGGATGTGGTCATTGGTTGTCACTCCCGCGCAGGCGGGAGTCCAGGAGTGAGCGGCGTGATGTGCAGTTCCTGGATTCCCGCCTGCGCGGGAATGACGGCGTGGTGGGTGTCGAATGATTGAAAAGGTTCGCGTTTCGACATTGCCCTTCGATTGCCCTAAGATTCGATTGTTAACTTATTACGACGACTTGTGCGGACTTATTCTTAGGGTTTTTGCGGATGGCCGAATTCTCAAATCACCAGCGGAAGCTGATCAACCGGTATTACGAGAACCGCGACGACATCATGTTGACGAAGGTTCAGGAGCTGGTGACGGAGTTGTATCTTTCGGAGACGAAGTCGAAGACGGATCAGCTTTGGAAGCGGGTGACGAAGGCGCTGGAGAATTTGAAGATCAAGCCTTCGGTGATTGAGCATATTGTTGGGTCGCAGGATCCTTCTGTTTTGGCGTCTAATGTGCAGGATTGGCTGAAGGGTTCTGCGCCCACGCGTTGACGCTGCATTTCGGTATACAATCTTCCCGATTCGAGTGTGGGGTGGGCTGTGCCCACCGTTGCTTGTGCGCTTACGGCTGGTGGGCACGGCCCACGCTACGTCGCGCTATCTTCAGTCCCCCACCCTGGAAGGGCGGGGCCCCCCTCATGCTGGGCACGGCCTACCCTACACTTTCGTGTCACGTTGTGGCACTCTTAGATGGTTGCGGAAGGATTTTAGGACTTGGGTTAGGGCGGCGTCGTAGGTGAATCTTTCCTGCACGGTTTCTTGTAACTTGCTTAGGATTTCGTTGCGGCGGTTTTTGTTGCTTAGGAACGATTCGGTTCTTTCTTCAAAGTCGCTCGGCGTTGTGAAGACGATGTCTCTGAAGTTTGGGAAGTTGGGGATGACTTCGGGGGACTTGCCGGCGCAGCGGAGCGCTTCGAATTCTCGTGCGGGCAGGTCGCCGAAGTCGCCTTCGCAGTAGCGGGTCAGGGGGAGCGAGCCGCTGGCGATGATTTCAAACGAACGCTGGTGGTGGAAGCCCGAGGGAATCAACTGCAGGCTCAGTGTTGATGCGGCGTACATGTCGCGGAGGTCTTGCCCATGTTCGATGATGCCGGAGGCGTGTTGCGACAGTGTGGGGTGATCCTCCCAGCCGCGGCCAAAGATCTTGAAAGTGCGGTTCGTTCGGTTTGCCCAGTCCGAAACCCATTCGAGGGTTTGCTGGCGACGTCCCCAGTCGAAAATGCGATAGGTGTAGTGGGTGGCGATGGTGCGGGTTTTTTCTTCGTCGAGGTCGAGGCGCATTTCGTTGGCGATGCGGGCGGTCAGTTCGATGGCTTTTCGCAGGCAAAAGGTGTCGTCATCGATGAGCGGTCTGGTAGCTTCGAAGAGGACGTGCATGAATTCGTGAACGGACGGATCGTTGGTGGCCAACTCGGACTGATGGAATGCTTCGATGGTCGTCGAGGCGTTGCTGACGAAGGAGATGTCGCACTCGAATCGTTCGTGCTGTGCGTGTGACGGCTCACCGGCATGAAAGATGCGCGTCGAGACGGGCACATCGACGTACTCGAATTGCCCCTCAGGGTAGCCGAATTGTTCGATGCAGCGATCGCGAAAGAGGCCGCAGACGAAGTCGGCATGCTTGACGGATTGGCCAGCGCTTTCGCAAAGCAGATCGGGCAGCGGGTCCTGAATCCAGGTCAGCATTGGGATGTTTTCGGGCAGAAACGGATATTCGCCGCGCAGGTGATCGAGCACAACGATCAGGTCTGGTTTGAAGTCATCGATCGTTTGGCAAATGGTGTTGGGAGTGAGGCAGTGATGATCCTCTTGCTCGATAAGCAATTGCGTTTCGAATCCCATGTGGTCGAGTGCGTCGAGCACGTCGCGCGTTGAGTATTGCAGCATGGTGGTAAAGCGCGAGGTGAACGCAAGGACGCGGCTCGGCGGTGTCAGCTTGGTTGCGTGGTCCGGACCGACAGGCGCATGGTAATGTTTTTCGAGCCGAGCGATTAACTCGTCGAGTCTTTGTTTTCTGTGGTTTTCGACGTCGAGCACAAGCGTTTTGATGTCGGCTGTGGTGTTGATGTTGTCGGATTGGTTGAGCACCAATTGCGGGAGCGCGATCGAATCGTTGTCGCGCAGGTGTTGGCCAAGTTGGACGACAGCATCGGGCCCGACGAACCACTCAATATTTTTTTGCTCAAGAAGTTCGGTCTGGTCATTGCAGTGCATCCAAGCGACAAAGTGCAACAGGTCCAACTCGACGACGCACACTGGATGGTTGTATGTCAGGAACGCGTTGCGGGTGAGTTCGCAGACCCGCGGGAGCAGCGAACCGAGACTTACGCCCACCACCACGGGGACACGAATCGGCCCTTTGTCTGGAAGTTGCATGCCGATCTCGTGGGGCTCGATCGAGAGATCGCGCATCCATTCGCGGATTTTTCCGGGTTGGCGGCGTGACGTGTGAAGGTGTCCCGCCTGCGATTTGAACAGATGAATTTTCTTGAGCTCGTTTTCGGCATGCCGAAGCGCTTCCTCGCTTTGAGGATAGCGTTTCAGAAACGACTCCACGTTTTTTTCGTAGGTATGTTTCTGGTCGTTCCAGGGGACGCGACCGTTGGGGAGTTTGCCCAAAGCGTTCCCGAGTTTGTCGCGTTGATCGAAGGGCCCGCCAATGTCGGCGCGGCGTTGGATGAGTTCGCGGGCTGGACCGCCGTAACCGAGGGTTGCGAGCGCGTGGACACTCATCGCCGCCAATTTGGGCGCATGCGGTAGTTTCTCGAGAAGCTCGTGGGATTTCTTGAGAAACTGAAAATGGCGACCGGCTTGGAAAATGCTGGCCAACTGATCTGTTTGGTCGGATATTGGCAATTGTCGTCTCGGTTTATGGAGCGAAAACGGTGTATCGGCAGAAATTGCTTACCGGGTCCAGCCGATCGGATGGCTGGGCTGGGATCGCGCGACTTGATAACGACTGGACGCGGTGTGGGGGCTCCGCCGATGCGTATGGTGGGTAAATGGATTGGGGGTAATTGACGCAGGGCGAACGATTTTGAAACCGCATATCAGTGTCATAGTCCCGACATGTGCTCGACCTGAGGCGTTGGCGTGTTTGCTGACGTGTTTGGGAAAGCAGCAGTTGGATGACGGCTGCTCGTTTGAGGTTGTCGTTGCGCTGGATGGTGCGGGCGATGGCGGTGGCGAGTCTGTCGACACGATGGCGCTGCCCGATCGACCGGCGGCTGAGGTGCGGTACCTGCAATTGGATCGTGTGGGAATTTCTGCCGCGAAGAATGCGGCGGTTGCGGCGGCGCGGGGTGATGTGCTGCTGTTCGTCAACGACGACATCGAGCCGAATCCCGAATTCGTACAGAAGCACGCCGATGCGCAGGCTGCGGGGCATGAGGTCGTCTTGGGATATTCGCCTTGGGCGATTTATCCGGATCAGACGATTCTGGATGAAATGGTCGCACGTACGCGAATGATTTTCTTCTACAGCGATTTGAAACGCGGACACTCTTACGGATTTCGACACGCCTGGAATCTGAATCTATCGGTGAAGCGTTCGTTGGTTGATCGACTCAGTGGTCCTTTCAGCGAATCGCTTCAGCCGGTTTTCTACGACGACATTGAGTTCGCTCATCGACTGATTGGCGATGAGGCTTGCGTGTTTTATGAACCCGACGCGGTTGCGCTGCATCGACACCGATTCACGATCGATTCGTACTTTGATCGTGAGGCGTTGTTGGGGGTGATGGCCCATTCACTTCATTGCGTCAACGATGTGTGCTTCAGGGCGATTTTTGCAAAAAGCCTCGACGAGCTTGTGCGGGCGGCTGATCAGGCGATCAAATTCGACGTGTCCGACGAAACGCGGGCGTTGGCGACGGTGTGTGATCTCGCAGGTTATGCGGTGAGCCATCCGATCGATGAGCGGCTTATCCGAGCGATGTATGCGGCCCACCTTCCGTTGAAGCGGCGGGCGTTTCGATTGGGATTGCTTGCGAGACAAGCCGCGCCCGGGCGCGATTGGCGCGAATACCCGCAGCTGGCAAAAGAATCAATGGCGACTGATGCCGTGATGGGTTTGCTGTCTGATCTGCGGACCCAAACGGGTGGGCGCGGTTGCATGAGCGCGCCCAGTGGTCCTTAGATTAGGGCGAACGCCTTTTTCGATTTTGGGGCGATTTGCGATTCTTGCCGTTTGGTTTTCTGGTTGGCGGCAGGATCGCGTTTTCGGGCACATCCATTCCGAACAACTGCACCCACCAGTACTCGTTTCCCTTGCGGCTATTGACTTTGAAGAAACCGACGCCCGCGTAGCGCCATCGCTTGAGGCGCATGTTTTCGTCGTGGTGCGGGCTGTCCATGAGATTCATCATGGCCTCGGCGGCAGAGCCCAGTTTGTTCATGCCGTACGCGATGTTTTCGCCGACGATGGGGTCGCAGTAGCCGGCATTGACGGCGCGGTCGCCGGGTTCGGTCCCATCGGGTGCGTTGTGGCTGAAGAAATCCTCGCGATGCATTTGCTCGGCGTAGCGGTTGGCTGCGAGTTCCAAGGTTCGCGAGTAGCGCAGGCGGGGCAGGCCTTTGCGCTTGCGGTAGTCATTGATGAGTCGAAACATGGCCAGTTGATATGGGCCGGCTGGCTTGCCGAGGGCGCGGCAATCGGTTGGGGCCGGTTGCGATTTGGGTGGCGGCGGATCGAGTCGTCTCGGGGGCGGTGGACTGGAGGATGTCGGCATCGCTCCGGGCGGTGTGGCGAGCAGGCTGAAATTTGTGCTGCATCCAGTGGCAGAGATGAGCATGGCGAGCAGCAGGGGGGTGACCCGCTTGGGCAGTCGGTCGTGCTTCATGGATGGATCTCCGACATTGTGACACCCTTTGTCCCGTGACGCCCACGCCTGATCGTACTTTGTGATATTCTGCGTTACAATCATATTGTGATTCGATGCGGGCACCGGCACGGTGATTGTTGTCGGTGATGTCAGTCTTATTGGCTTGATTACAGCCGGGCCTGCATTGATGGGTTGTGCGGTTTGATTTCGGGTTCATCGCATTCATGGATAAGGAGTTGGCGATGGAATTTCTACTGCAGGGATTGTTCTTGTTGTTTGCGGTGCTTTGGATTTCAGGTTTTGTGGCGACGTCGTAAGGCGACGGGCCAAATGGGTTTGCATGTCTGATTCTACGATTTCAAATTCGACGGTTGGGACGCAGCGAAGCCGACTGGCTGACCGCGTTGGCAACGTTCATCAAACGGCGCTGCGGCGGATCAGTGCGCGCTGCGCGGAGATTGGCGGAGTGAATCTTTCGCAGGGTGTCTGCGATGTTGACCCTCCGGCGGAGATTCTGTCTGCGGTCAAGACGGCGATTGATGACGGGCGGGCGGCGTATTCGAATCTTGCGGGTATTGTCGAACTGCGCGAGGCGATTGCACACAAGATGCGGTCGTTTAACGGGATCAGCGCCGACCCTGTGCGTGAGATCGCGGTGACGGTCGGGGCGGCGGGGGCGTTTGCCTGCGTCGCGATGGCCACGCTGAACCCGGGCGACGAAGTGGTCGTGTTCTCACCGTTCTATAGTTATTACACCGACACGTTGGCGCTGCTTGATGTGAAGGTGCGATTCGTGGCGACGCATCCGCCGGATTGGTCCTATGACTCGGCTGACCTTCGCGATGCGTTTGGACCAAAGACGAAGATGGTCGTGATCAACACGCCATCGAATCCGACGGGCAAGGTGTTTTCGCGTGAGGAGCTAGCGGAGATTGCGGCGCTGGCGAAAGCGCACGATGCGCTGATCGTGTCGGATGAGATTTATGAATACATCACGTTTGACGCGGATCATGTGAGCGTTGCGACGCTGCCTGATGCGGACAATCGAACGATCACGTTGAGCGGGGCGTCGAAGGCGTACGCGGTGACGGGTTGGCGCGTGGGGTATGCGGTTGGACCGGCTGACATCGTTGAGAAGATGCTGGTGGTCAACGATTTGTTTTATATTTGTGCGCCGACGCCGCTGCAGTATGGGGTGCTCGCGGGGATGGAGTTACCGGATCGTTACTACGCTGAATTGCGATCGGATTACCGCGCCAAGCGCGATTTGCTGGCCGACACGCTGCGGACGATCGGGTTCACGCCTTACATGCCGCAGGGCGCGTTCTATATGATGGCAGACTTTGGGGCTGGCAGGTTCTCGAATTCGATGGCGGCGGCTGAGGAAATCCTCGAATCGGTGGGTGTGGCATCGGTGCCGGGGGCTCCGTTTCACGCCATCCCCGACGAGGGTGAGACGCAATTGCGCTTTTGTTTTGCGAAGCGTTGGGACGATTTGAAGGAAGCGTGCCGGCGGTTGGGAGAGCTGAAGTCGCCGTAGTATCCAACATTGGACAAGTTTCGACATCGAAGTTGGCGTTCGATGTGTCTATGAAAGAGATGGGCAGTTGTCGATTCGGTGAATTGCATCAATCGGGTCGGCTCTGCGGATAACGTGCAGATGCTGTAAGATTTGGCGGGAGCGTCTTCGAAGACCAATGCCGATGAGCGGTTTTTGGGGGTTAGAGACGATTGGAACCAGGCGAATTGGAAACAGGAATAACAATGCGACATTTTGATCGATTGGCGTTGACGTTTGTGTTGGCCTTTGGGTTGGCTGCGACTTCTGCGAAGGCGCAGTTGAAGGTTGGCGATGTAGCCCCACCGGTGACGGTGACCGATTGGGTCAAGGGCAAGCCGATGGACGTGCTCAAGGACAACAAGGGCAAGGTGATTGTGCTTGAGTTCTGGGCGACGTGGTGTGCGCCGTGTATTCAGATGATCCCTTCGAACACGGAATTGTACGAGCGCTATAAGGATAAGGGGCTGGTCTTTATTGGCGTGACCGATACGGGCCAGGGTCAGCAGTTGTCGTCTGTGCAGGCGTTTGTCGGACAGCAGGGCGACCGGATGAGTTATCCGATCGCTTTCGACAGCACGCAGAAGACGGACATGGCTTACGTCCAGGGAACCGGTGCGATTGGGATTCCGCACGCGGTGGTGATCGGTAAGGACGGCAAGATCGCATGGTTTGGCCATCCGATGGAACCGATCATGGAAACGACGATCAAGGATTTGCTGATGGATCGGTTTGATCCAAAGCGAGCCGAGAAGCAAGCAGAGATACAGGCCAAGCTCACGCCCCTTCTCAATGATTTCAACTTTGCGGTGCAGCGCAGCGAATGGGACCGCTGTCTCGAACTGACGGAGCAAATGTTGGCGATCGATCCGGAGAATTTCGACGCCATGCGTTTCAACGTCTACATCCTGATGGAAGAGATGCAGTCGGCGGAGAAACTGACGAACTGGGTCAAGACGATGATCGCCAAGCATGGTGACAATGCCCAGACGATGGCGATCCTGTCGTCGCTGATGTTGGCGATGCCGGAAGTGACGGATCGTCAGCCGGAACTGGCGATCGAGACTGCAAACTCGGCGATGGCCAGTCCGTCCAAAGACTCGTTGAGCCTTCAGATGGTGGCTCAGACGTTCTACCAGCTGGGGTTGGTCGATAGCGCCATCAAGGCGCAGCAAGCCGCGGTGGCGATTTCGGATGAGTTTGACAAGAAACCTGCCAGCGAAGTCCTCAAGTTCTTCGAGCGTTGCAAGTCTGCCCAGTCTGCCATCAAGTTTCCTGGGTAGCGGATCGGGACTTTAGGTTTTTGAGCGATGCTTTAGCCGGCATCCATCTGATGGCGCGCGGCGGATGAGCCGCTACAATGCTCACCGATATCAATCACATGAGATTCTGGAGCTGTCGCCGATGAAACATCGATCAAGGTTGCTGGTTGCTTGCCTGATGCTGGTGGGGGCTTACCCCTGTTGGGCCGGCGAGGCACAGTTGGGCACACGCGAACTGAAATCGCTGGGGTACTTCAAGTATTGGAGCCTCGACCTCGACATGAGTCGGGGTGGTTATGTGCGCGATGCATATCGTGTTGACGACAGCCTGTACGTCATTTCGGAAAAGGGCAGCGTCTTCGCACTCCATGCCGACATCGGTCTGACGCGTTGGTCGCGCAATTTGACAGAGAGCGTCTATCAGATTTTCGAGCCCCAGCACTTCATGTCGGAAGGTGGGGCGTCGTTGGTCGCGATTGCGACAACGCCGCGGTTTTTTGTGATCGATCGATACAGCGGCGATGAAGTTAAGGACCTGACCTTGGGCGCGTCCGTGGGTACGTCTGTCCTGGCGCAAGGCAGTACATTGTACTTTGGCAGCAGCGACGGACATCTCTATTCGATGCTTTGGGATGATCCGCGAAAAAATGAAGCCATCTTCCTTTGGAGGGCGATGGCTGGCGGCCCGGTCGGCGCGACACCGTATCTGGTTAATGCGGGCGAAGATCTTGTGTTTGCATCGCAGAGCGGTTCAGTCTTCAACTGCACATCCGGCCAGAAGATCCTGAATTGGGATTTTTCGGCGGGTGGGGCGATTGAAGGCGAAATTGCAGTCGATCCCGAAAACGTCTATGTGGCCAGTTCGGATCGATCGCTGTATCGGTTGGACATGGTTTCGGGTGTGCCGCGTTGGCGCGTGCGTTTCCCCGAGCCTTTGCATACCGGTCCTGTTGTCATCGGCAACATGGTCTTTCAGTATTGTGATACGCAGGGCGTAGCTGGCATCGATGTGGAGACCGGCAAGACGCTGTGGACTGTGGGCGGCACAAAAGGCGTGGTCTGCCGGACCGGTGATCGCGTGATTCTCAGCGCAGATGAGGAACTGAAGTTGGTGGCGGCAGACACCGGCGAAGTGCTGGAATCAGTTGTGATGCAGCCGCATACAAGGGCGCTTCAGAACACGCAGGACGACACGCTCTACATGGTGTCACGTCTTGGCACTGTCTTTTGCGCAAAGCCCAAGGGGCATCCATATCTCACCCCGGAAGTCGTGGCACTTGCCAAGCGGGAACTGCATCAACCGCCAGTGGTCGAGGAGGCGGCTGACGACGACGCTGAACTCAAACCGCGTTTGCCCAAACGCAGTGAGGTCCTGGATTGGGACGATCCCCTTCGCAGCACGACCGACATCCCACCGCTCGCGGGGCAACCGGAGAAGAAGGATAAGTAGCGGCTTTCCCCCGGTCGGATGACCCCGGTCTCTCTGCAATCGATGCGTCCCTGCCGGGATTCTCGACGCACTTCAAAATGGGCAGCCTTGATCCCGCGTTGCTCGCGGGGCTGAAGGAGTCGCCCGTGGATTCTGCCGTTGGGTCTGGGCGGTCATGGTTGGTGGTTGGTGTGTAGTCTTACTTGGCGCTTGCCACATACGCTTTGACGGTGGTTGTGGGGCTTCGGGCCTGTGAGAAAGCAGCTTGACACGCCCGCGCCCGGAAGTAGGATCGGCTCAGTTCTAGGCGCTTTCAAGGCCGATTTTGCGGCCAGTTTCTAACTTGAAGGCATATTTGTGGGCATCGTTCATGGCGCTGTACTGGGTGATGCCTGCGCGATCATAATGTAGCGTTGATGCCGTCCGACCGGCGCATGTCCGGTGGCGGTTTATCCATTTCAAAGGGAGGACCAGCCGTGAGCGATGCTGCCCGTCAGATTCACGCACCACTCGGCGTTGTACGAGGAATTGTCAGCTGTCGTTTGCTGATGTTGTCTATGGGAATTCTGGCGACCGGGATGTTGGCGTCGGGATGTTCACAGCACGCGGTGGAAACCGGTTGGTCAGATCCGAGCAAGGTTCAGATTCAGTTTTACGCACCGCCCGGAGCGACGGTGGCGGTTCAAAAGGCATTCTCGACGCCGCGTCATCAGGTGGCTGCATACGGTTCCGATCATCGATTGGAGCATGCCCCTGAAGAGTTCGCGGTCTTCAATCTCAAGAGCGGACATTGCTTCAACTTCAAGTATACGACGGCGGAAGGTTTCCCGGGCGTGAGCATCTACGGCGAGTTGGAAGCCCACAAGGTTCGTTCAGAAGAGGCCCGCAAGTTCGTGCGCCAGACATTCGTGCCGATCGTTCTGCCGAGTCGTTATTACCAGAATGATCCGGAGCATTACTTCCCGGTGCGTGGACCGTCGGGGGCTGGCCTCGATGAAATCGAAGTCGAGCATCTAAAGCAGGGCGACCTCATCACGAAGGTTTACTTCGTGGCCGACTTGCAGCGTGCGTGGGAAACGGTTCGCGAAATCGACTTCCACATCGACAAACTGCGTTCGTCGGAAACCGTGTTGAACACCGAGTTGGAGTTGGTGGATTCGCGTTTTGAAAGCTATCGCCGCGAGGCGCTGTACGCCGACCCGACGATCGATCCGTACGCCGCCCACCAGGATTCGACGGGGCACAGCAGTCGATTCATCAAAATCGAAGCCAAGCGTCAGAGCCTGGAAAACCAGCGTTACCTGATTCGTCAGCAGATCGAAGATTTGCAGAATGAAAAGCGTATCCGCACGCGACTTCTGGATTCGATGAAGATCGTGAACCGTCGCGGGTCGATGGTTTTGGCGACGCCCGAGACGCAGTGGGAGTTCCACGATACCAAGCATCAGGTCGGTGAAGGCCGCATGTACATGGGCCATGAAACCGGTCCTTATGGCGAGTACCGCACGGGGGACATTGTTCTGCCTGCACTCGGTGAAGTGGTGGCGGTGATGCGTGTGGGTGGCCGACATATGCACTGGGATGACCCGCGTCGCGAGATGGTTCAATTCAGCGAAGACGCTGAAGAAGCGAAGTAGATTCGCCGTGCTTTCAAGCACCTTTCCGGGTGTGGCTATGCGATCGAGGCGTGTCGGTTGGCATGGTTGTCGTGGAAGGTGATTTTCAAAAACTTACAATCCGCCGCACAAGCGGTGTTTGATAGGAGGTCAGCACCATGGAGCCGATGAAACAGACGTCCGGCTTGGCGAGTTTCGGCATTGCGAAGGGGCGCGTTCTGCGCTCGTTGGTTGCGATTGCGGCGTGTGTGGCGATCACCGGTTGCAGTTGGAATCACACGCAGTTGGGCGATCGGTCGATCCGTTCGCACGGAAATGCGTCGCTGCTGCCGGATGAGTTTGTGCCGCTGACCGGGCTCGATCCGAGCAATCCGCATCACTATCCCGACAATTGGCCGCGTTTCATCGTGTCGCAGCGCGACAACATGGTGATGGTCTATGTCGATGGCGGTGAGTTCGACATGGGTGACGGCGAAAACCGTCGCCGCGTCTACGTCGATCCGTTCTACATCGACGTGCACGAAGTCACCAATTCGCAGTTCGATCGTTTCCGCAAGGATCGTCGCTTCCAGACGCACCTGCGTCGCAACTGGAATCGTCCGTGGATGGAGAGCAACGCCTTCCACACCTATCCGAGCGAATACTATCCGTTCCGTTGTTGGAGCAAGCAGAAGCTTTATCCGGAAATCGCGCACCAGTTCCACCTGTGGCGCGGGCAGAATCCCAAAGACATCGACTTCTATCTCGACTACTGGGAGCCGGGTCACAACAACGACGATCCCGCCCGCAACGTGTCATGGTGGGAAGCTTGGCTGTACACGCAGTGGTCGCAGAAGATGCTGCCGACCGAAGCGCAGTGGGAGTTGGCTGCCCGTGGCAAGCGCGACAATCGTGCGTTCCCTTGGGGCGACAATGCCGGTGGGGCTGACAAGCTCTGCAACAGCGCCGAGCAGGGAATGAATGACGGGCATGAATACGTCGCTTCGGTGATGGAGTATGGCGGCGGTGTCAGTCCTTATGGTTGTTACAACATGGCCGGCAACGTTTGGGAATGGTGCCTGGACAACTACGATCCGAACTTCGCGTTGCGTTCGCGGAATTTCCCGTGGGTCGATCCGTATCCCTATGAGCCGCATGAGTATCCGGGCGGGCAGATGGATGTGGACGACGCGGTTGAGGTGAATCCGGTTGGTCCGCTTCATGGCGACCAGCGTGCAATGCGCGGTGGTTCGTATACGAAGGAACTGCGTCGTTGTCAGGTCACGAGTCGCCGCGGCGCTCGTCCAGACGTGCATCAAATGGACGTTGGTTTCCGTTGCGTGCTGCCGCTGCCGGGTGTTGCGCCGGAACCGATCATGCAGACGCAGGTGCAAGCCGCTCCGAGTCGGCCCATGTCGCCGCCTCCGGTTGCGACGGCGCCGCCTGCGAGCACCAGTGAATTCCAGTATTGGGAGGTTCCGTGCGAAGGTTGTCCTCCGGGTTCGACCGGTGGAACCAACTGCAACAACTAGGCGTTGCCAGCTTAGGATTCGTCAGTCCCCCACCCTGGAAGGGCGGGGCACCTTTCAACTCTGCGTTGATCTAAAATTCAAGAGGAGCGTTTCGCGGCTTGCGGGACGCTCCTTTTTTGTGCGCTTGTAAGGCGAAGGTTGGCCGGTAGGCTACCGGCATGACCACGACACCCATCAAACGGGCGCTGATCAGCGTCTTCGATAAGACCGGCATCGTTGATTTTTCGCGCGCGCTGGTGGATGAATTCGGCATTGAGATTATTTCGACTGGCGGCACGGCGAAGTTGCTGGCGGAGGCTGGCGTACCGGTGACGCTGGTTGAAACGGTGACCGGCGCGGGCGAGATGCTCGACGGCCGAGTCAAGACGCTCCATCCGCGCATCCATGCCGGTATCCTCGCCGACCGTCGCAACCCGGATCATATTCAGCAGTTGGCCGACGCCGCGATCGAACCGATCGATCTGGTGGTGGTGAATCTCTATCCGTTCGTTAAGACGATCGCACAGCCCGGCTGCACGTTTGCGCAGGCGATCGAGATGATCGACATCGGCGGTCCGTGCATGCTGCGGGCGGCTGCGAAGAACCATCAGAACACGTGTGTGCTATATGGTCAGCCGGACGCTTACGAATCGGTGTTGGCGATGCTTCGGGCGGGCGGTGCGATCGCGGATGAGCAGCGGGCGGCGTTTGCGGCTGACGTGTTTCGGCGGACGAGCGCTTACGACGCGCAGATTGATGCGTACCTGCGCGGGCAGACTTCAAATGCTGAAGCGTTGCCGACGCAACTTTCGGTTGAAGCGAACCTGGTGCAGACGCTTCGTTATGGCGAGAACCATCATCAGGCGGCTGGCTTGTTTGCGGGGGCTGCGGCTTCGGGCGGGAGTGTAGCCGGCGGTGATATCCTTCAGGGGGAGATGTCGTTTAACAACTACGTCGATGTGAGTGCGGCGGTCGAGCTTTGTTGGGAGCTTGATCGAGCGTTTCCCGGACGGGCGGTTTGCGTGTTGGTGAAGCATACGAATGCGTGTGGGGTCGGGATTGCTGACTCGTTTGAAGAGGCTTATCGCAAGGCGTATTTGTCTGATCCGACAGCCGCGTTCGGCGGGGTGTTGGCGCAGAATGTTGCGGTGTCGGCTGACACGGCCAACTGCGTGATGGAAACGTATGCGCGGTTTGGAAGAGCTGTTGGTATGAAAGGTTTTTTTGTCGAGGTTTGGGCGGCGCCGGGTTTTGCGGATGGAACGGTTGCGCTCATTCAGGGGGCGAAGGCGTGGGGGCAGCGGGTGCGTTTGCTTTCGCTGGGTGACGGCGGCAGTGATGCATTGTCGAGCGGGCTGCAGGTGCGGCAGATTTCGGGTGGATTCCTGGCGCAGTCGGATGACGATCTTAGGCTTAATGAAGACAAGTGGCGCGTCGCGACGAAACGTCAGCCGACCGACGCCGAGTGGAATGATCTACGACTTTCCTGGCTCGTTTGTAAACACACCAAGAGTAACGCGATTACGATTTGTAAGGATGACATGCTCATCGGCAGTGGGATGGGGCAGACAAGCCGCGTGATGAGTTGCCGCATCGCCACGTGGCAGGCCCGCGACAATGGGCACGGTGACAAGTTGGCTGGAGCGTGCGCGGCTTCGGATGCGTTTTTTCCATTCTCCGATGGCGTGGATATTTTGATCGAAGCCGGTGTGACTGCGGTCATTCAGCCGGGTGGGTCGAAGAATGATGACGACGTGATTGCGGCTTGTGATGATGCGGGCATTGCGATGGTGCTGACGGAGACGCGGCACTTTCGGCATTGATTGGTTTTGGGTTGGATCTCGTGCGTATCTTGAGATGGTCGGCGCGGAATGATGTTTTCAGCTTAGGGTTTGTCAGTCCCCCACCCTGGAAGGGCGGGGCACCCTTTGTGCCATTATTTGGCACTTATTTGGATCCTACTGGTGCGTCTAGCAGGCCGTAGCGGCGCATTTTTTTGTATAGGGTGGTTCGGTTGATGTCGAGCATTTCTGCGGTTTGTTGACGGTTCCAGTTGTTGACGCGCAGGGCGGCTTCGATGACGGTGCGCTCGGGTCCTTCGAGTGCTTTTTTCAGCGACGTATTGGGGAAGGTGATGTCGGTCGGCGCGAGTTGGCCCTGCTGGATGATGCGCGGGGGCAGGTCGTCGATGTCAATTTCGTTTCCTTTTGATAGGACGACGGCGCGTTCGACTGCGTTTTCGAGTTCACGAACGTTTCCGGGCCAGGGGTAGCGCTGCATGGCGCTGATGGCGTCTTCGCTGAATCCGCTGATCGTGCGGCTGGACTCTTCGCAGAAGCGGTCGAGGAAGTGATTGGCGAGGAGCGGAATATCGCCGACACGTTCTTGGAGCGTTGGCATGGTGATGGTGACGACGTTGATGCGATAAAACAGGTCTTCACGGAAGGTGCCGGCTGCTACTTCCTCTTCGAGGTTTTTGTTGGTGGCGAGGACGAGACGCACGTCGACGGTTTCGGTCTTGTTGCTGCCGACCGGTTCGAACTGTCGCGACTGGAGGGCGCGGAGCAGTTTGACTTGAAGGGCGGGCGATGCGGTGGCGATTTCGTCTAGAAAGAGCGTGCCTTCGTCAGCCGCTTTGAATTTGCCGACCTTGTCTGCGACGGCGCCGGTGAATGCGCCGCGCACGTGTCCGAAGAGTTCGCTTTCGAGCAATGATTCGGGGATGGCGCCGCACGCGACTTCGATGCACGATTTGTCGCGACGGGGGCTGCGATGGTGAATCATGCGGGCGACGAGCGACTTGCCCGTTCCGGATTCGCCCTGGACGAGGACGGTGACCTTGGAGTCGGCGACGGCTTCGATCAGGTCGTAGATTTTTTGCATGCGGTAATCGTGGCCGACAAGGTTGCCGAGTCCGAAGCGCATGTCGAGTTTCTGTTTCAACTCGTTGTTTTCGAGGATCAACGATTGCTGGCTGAGGGCGCGCTCGACGACGAGACGCAGTTCGTCATCGATGATCGGCTTGGTGAGG
>JAUIEW010000091.1 GCA_030429365.1 Phycisphaerae bacterium | reverse complement strand
CCTGCGAAGGGACCGCCGCATAGTGGAGCGGCTCCATACTCGCGGTCGCCCGCCCCTGGCTTAAGCTTCTAAGCTGCGTCGTATATCCAAACATCTCGGCCAACGGAACCTCCACCTGAATGATCCTATTCTCGCCGGAAACATCCGTATCGGTGATCATCGACCGTCTCGCGTGCAGATCCGAATTGATCGCCCCAAAGTACTGGTCGGGCGTTCGGATCTCGACGGCCATGATCGGTTCCATCAACTGCGTTTGGCCCTCCTCTGCCGCTTTCGTGAATGCAATTCGCGCGGCATTTTCGAAGGCCACATCCGTGCTTTCAACCTCATCCTGCTCGGCATGAAGCAGCGTCGCCTTCCACTTGATCATGGGATAACCAAGAAGTGGACCGCCGAGCGCCGCATCGTTCACGCCGGATTCGATCGCCGCAAGAAATTCCGGATTGATCGTGCCGTCGGGAACCGTGTTGTAGAAGGATTGATCGGTCGCATCGCCCTCGCCAACCGGTTCGACGCGCAAACGCACAACCGCGAACTGAGGCTTACCGCCGATCTCTTTGATGAATCGCTCTTCGATCTCCGCCGGTTGTGATACGGCTTCGCGATACGACACGCGCGGCTTGCCAATGCGAACATCCACATTCATGTCATCAACAATGCGCTTGGCCAACACTTCAAGGTGCAGTTCACCCATTCCCGAGATGAGCGTCTGCCCGGTTTCCTCATCCATGCGATATCGAAATGTCGGGTCCTGCTTTTCAAGGGCGGTCAGCGCATCGATGAGTTTGTCGCGGTCGCGCGATGATGCAGGCTCGATCGATTGGGAAACCACCGTTTCAGGAAACTCAATCGTCTCCAAGACAACGGGGCGACTTGGATCGCAAAGCGTGTGCCCGGTCAGCGCCAGCTTCGGCCCGACAACACCAACGATTTCACCGGCGCTGGCAGAGTCGAGAATGTCGCGCCGTTTCGCATACATTCGAAACAGTCGCGTGATGTTTTCCTTCTCGCCTATCTGCGGATTGAAGACGCGCGAGTTGGGCTTCATCGTGCCGGAATAAATCCGCAGGAAATACAGATCCACCGGTTTTTCCGTGATGATCTTGAACACGAACGCAGCCAGCGGTTCCTTGGGATCGTTGGTAAGTTCTTTTTCGTGCCGGCCGTCAGGCGTCTTGGCGTGTATGGACGGCATGTCGAGCGGTGATGGCAGGTAATCGCACACAGCATCGAGCAGCGGACGAACCCCCATGTACGACAACGCCGATCCGCAAAGCACCGGCCGCACCTTGTTGGCAATCGTTGCAGCACGAAGCGCCTTCTTCAAATCAACGACTGAAATCTCTTCGTCCGAAAGAAACCGGTCGGCCAACGCGTCATCGGTCTCGCAGATGCTCTCGATCATAAACTGCCGAGCTGACTCAACTGCATCGGTCAGGTTCTCTGGGATGTCGGATTCCTGAACCTTGGCGCCATCGACCGCGCCGCCAAAGCGAATGGCCTTCATCGACATCAAGTCGATCACGCCCTCAAAAGTGTTCTCTGCACCGATGGGCAGTTGAATGGGCACCGCGTTTGCATCGAATCGCTTGCGGATCGACTCGACGCTGGCGCTGAAGTCCGCACCAATCTTGTCCATCTTGTTGATGAAGCAAATTCGCGGAACTTTGTATTTGTTGCCCTGACGCCAGACGGTTTCGCTCTGGGCTTCGACGCCCTCTTTCGCATCGAACACAGCCACCATTCCGTCGAGCACGCGCAACGATCGCTCGACCTCGGCGGTAAAATCCACGTGGCCAGGCGTATCGATCAGGTTGATCGTGTGCCCCTTCCAAGGGCAACTGACGGCTGCGGAGTAAATGGTGATGCCGCGCTGCTGCTCCTGCTTTTCAAAATCGGTGACGGTGGTCCCGTCGTCGACATTTCCCATGCGATGACTCGCACCGGTGTAGAACAGAATGCGTTCGGTGGTCGTGGTCTTGCCGGCATCGATGTGAGCCGCAATCCCGATGTTTCGAAATGTTGCGAGTTCTGAATTCATGATTCATGTATGACGCAACGTTCGCGTCGGTCGTTTGTTAAGCTGCTACCGCTGTCGTCTTCAGGCAGACCAGAATCAACTTGGCCGTTGATCTATTTGCTGCCACAAAAAAAGCGACCCACAAAACGGGGTCGCCAAGAGTTTTTGCTGCCATCGCATTCGCTGTCGGCTCATCCGCGAGGTCAATGATTCGCGACACCTTTTGGCCAACAGTTGGCCGGCTCGCGAATCCCCTTCAAAGGGATCAAGACCAACTTACCACGCGAAGTGAGCGAATGCCTTGTTTGCGTCGGCCATTCGATGCACGTTTTCACGCGTTGTCATCGCCGTGCCTTCGCGCTTGTAGGCGTCCATCAATTCCTGGGCGAGGAACTGACTCGTTGCCTTGCCGCTTCGTCCGCGAACCGCCTGGAGAATCCAGCGAATCGCCAGCGACTGCTGACGCTTTTTATTGACCTGCATGGGCACCTGATAGTTTGAACCACCAACGCGCTTCGAGCGAACCTCGATGTTCGGCTTGACGTTGTTGATCGCCGTTTCAAACACCTCGATGGGCTGAGCCCCATCGACGCGCTTGGCAATCACGTCCATCGCATCATAGAAGACCCGAGTCGCAGCCGTCTTGCGGCCATCATACATCAGGCAATTGATGAACTTCGATGCGATCAGGCTGTTGAACCTTGAGTCTGGTCTCAACTGCTCACGCGATTTTGTATATTTCTTGCGTCCCATCCAACCACTATCCTGTTCTGACAGTTATTAATTCAGTAACCTATTTATTTCATGAACCAGATAAAGAGCGTGTTCTTTTAACGGCACGACTTTTATCGCCTGCCCATCGACGCCCTGCATCGGTCTACTTCAAGATCGAATCATCCCGGCGACCAACTTGCCGCCTGAAACCATACCGGCCACCACGCACAGCTTGATCATTGCCGGCACCACAAACGGCATCAGTCCCATCGAAATGGCGCCGTCAAGGTTCGTCAACGTCATTGCGATCCAAGCCACACCAAACGCGAAAATCACGCCGGTACCAAGCGCCCCGACTGCGAGCACGCGAGGCAAAGTGACCTGCTTCATTTGGCGGATCAAGAAGCTGACGCAAAGCGCGGCGGGCAGAAACCCTGCAATGTAGCCCAACGTCGCGGTGCTCACACCAGCTCTGTACGCAGCAAAAAACGGCATCTTTGAAAATCCGCCCGCGGTCGCCAACCCCAAGACGAAGTAAAGGCAGACGGCTGACAACGCCAAGCGTGGGCGAAGCCAGAAACCGCAAAGCAATACGACCACAGTCTGCATGGTCATCGGAACGGGATTGCCCGGAAGAATCGCCTTCCACTGGGCCGACGCGCCCAATGCCAACGCAAATCCGATCACAAGCGCCACGTCGCGAAGCAACGTGCGATTCACCGAATGACTCAAATAGTTTTTGGACACGTGGGTCAGACTCATAACCATTCCCAATATGCGTTACCGCAACATCAGTCCTAGAAATCCATTTCCAAGCGACTTACTTCTTCCTGCTACTTCTTGCGACGCTTCACGCCGTACTTACTGCGTCCACGGTTACGCGGGTTGCCCTCTTTGTCCGACTCCACCGAAGCACAGTCGAGCGTTCCTCGAACAACGTGATAGCGAACACCGGGAAGATCGCGAACACGACCACCACGCACCAACACAATCGAGTGTTCCTGCAGGTTGTGGTCGATACCGCCAATGTAAGCCGTGATTTCCTTGCCGTTCGACAAACGAACACGGGTCACTTTCCGAAGTGCGGAGTTCGGTTTCTTCGGGGTTTGCGTCTTCACCTGCAAACACACACCACGTCGCTGTGGGCAACGATCAATATCGCGCACCTTTGACTTCTTAATTACCTTTGCCCGTCCGCGTCGAACGAGTTGATTGATCGTCGGCATTGACCGTTACCTCTTAGTCCGTTTGATACGTCGTCCGTTTGATACGTCGCCCGTATGCAAACAACGGGCGTGTCTGAAGTTACGCGTTTCTAATTTCCCAATTCTGCAAGGACCTCGACCGCCATCAACCTGCACGGATACAACGCCCCCGAATCTCAATTCAACGACCTCTATCCGATCAAGTCTGACGATGAATCATCGTCCGAATCATTGAGGATTTCGATGTTCTCCTGACCCTGTGGCTTGCCTTCTTCTTCAGCCACTGCGGACGGAGAATCGGCTAGTGTAGGGGTCTGCGGGGAACTTTCAACCTCTGTCATAATCGGACGGGAGCCCTGCGGATCCGCCACCGCGGTATCGCTTGCTGAGACGGCCGGAACCGCCAGCGGCGACACGCCCGAAACGCCGGACCCACCAGCCCCACCCGCGGGCGGCATGCCCTCGGTCGGCTGATCTTCGATGACCGGAAGCGGTTCGCCGAGTTTCTCGACCTGCATGTTCAAATACGGCTTGAAACCCGTACCAGCCGGGATCAGATGCCCCAGAATCACGTTTTCCTTCAATCCGAGCAGCGGATCGCTCGTGCCAGCCAACGACGCTTCGGTGAGGACCTTGGTGGTCTCCTGGAAGCTGGCCGCCGAGATAAACGACTCGCTCGACAGACTGGCTTTGGTGATTCCCAATAGCAGGGTCGTGGCGATTGCGGGCTTCGGACGCTTGCCCTTGGCCGGCTCACCGCCCTCTTCCTCGGTCACTTCGTTGATTTCGGCCAACTTGCTCTTGAGGACCACCTCGCCTTCGACCAGATCGGTGTCACCCGGAACGGAGATCCGTACACTCTTGGCCAACTCAGCGTTTCTTGCTCGGAACGCAAACTTGTCGACCACCTCACCCGGAAGGAAGCGGCTGTCACCCTGATCTTCGATCTTGACCTTCCGCAACATCTGCGAAATGACGACCTCGAGGTGCTTGTCGCTGATCGACACGTTCTGAGCACGATAGACCGACTGAATTTCGCCGAGCAGGTAGTTCTGCAGGACTTCCTCACCCTTAATCCGCAAAATGTCCTGCGGAATCATCGGGCCTTCGATCAGTGGATCACCGGCTTCAACGGTGTCGCCCGCATGGACAAGCAGCTGGCGATCCTGCGGAACGTGGTGTTCCTTTTCCATACCGCTCTTTTTGTTGCTGACGATGATGGTCATCTTGCCGCGACGCTTGTCGGCGCGAATTTCGACCGTACCGGAAATCTCTGCCAGCACGGACGGTTCTTTGGGCTTGCGCGCTTCGACGATTTCGGTCACTCGCGGCAGACCACCGGTGATGTCCTGCGTACCACTCATGCCTCGCGGCTGACGTGCGAGCAACATACCCGGCTTGATCGGCTTGCCTTCTTCCACTTCGATTCGGGCTTTCGCCGGCAGGTAATGGTAATCGAGCACGTTGCCCTGCTTGTCTTCAATGATGAGCTGCGGGTGCTTTTCACCCTTGTGCTCGATCACGACAAACTTGGTGGCTTTACGCTCTTCTTCGAGACGAACCGTTTCACCTTCGTCGATGTCCTGGAAGCGGATGAAACCTTCGACCTCTGCGAGGATCGGCGTCAAGTGCGCGTCCCAAGTGACCATCGGCGTGCGGGCGGGAATCTTCTTGCCCTCTTCCACCAGCAACTCGGCACCGTACGGAACTTTGAATCGCTCGACTTCACGCCCCTTCTCGTCCTCGATGGCAATTTCACCATTGCGCTTCAGCGCAACCGTTCGCTCAGGCGTATCTTTGGCGGCTGGAACGGTTACCGCATTGATCTCGTGGAAGACCACCGTACCGGCTTGCGTGTTGCGCAGTTCGTTATCCACGACATCGTGCGATGCCACACCACCGGTGTGGAACGTACGCATCGTCAACTGCGTACCCGGCTCACCAATCGACTGTGCCGCGATGATACCGACCGCCAGCCCCTCTTCGACGAGGCGGTTGGTGGACATATCCAATCCGTAGCAGTTGGCACAAACGCCTAGTTCGCTTTCGCAGGTCAGCGGACTACGCACGCGAATCTTATCCAGTCCAAGGCTTTCAATCGCCTTCGAAATATCACCGGTGATGACTTCATTTTCGCCAACGATCAGTTGATCGGTGATCGGATTACGAATCGAATCACGGGCAACACGACCGACGATCCGCTCACGAAGCGGGATATCAACCTCTTCGCCCTTGTAGACGGCTTCCTTGGTGATGCCCTGAATCGTGTTGCAGTCCTGGCTGTTCACGATGACGTTCTGCACAACGTCGGCAAGCTTACGCGTGAGGTAACCGGAGTCGGCCGTCTTGAGTGCGGTGTCGGCCAATCCTTTACGCGCACCGTGCGTCGAACTGAAGTACTCAAGCACGCTCAGACCTTCGCGGAAGTTCGACTTGATCGGCGTTTCGATAATCTCACCGGACGGCTTGGCCATCAGAGCACGCATACCAGCCAACTGTCGAATCTGATCGACGCTGCCTCGGGCGCCCGAGTCAGTCATCAGGTAGACCGGGTTCAAATAGGGCTTCGCGTTCTCGTTATCGTGCGACGAATACTTGCCGTCTTCAGTCCGGTAGTCGGTCTGAATCTCCTTCATCATTTCTTCGGTGACCTGCTCGCGAGCGTGAATCCAAACGTCGATCAGCTGGTTGTAGCGCTCAAGCTTGGTGAGTGCACCGTTACCAAAATCGCGTTCGATGCGCTCAACGTGCTTTTCACCGACCTTGATGATCTTCGGCTTGGCCGCTGGCACGCGCATGTCGTGCACACCAAACGAAAGACCGGCCAACATCGAGTGTTTGAAACCGATCGACTTGATATCGTCGAGCAAGTCAATCGTCGCCGACCGGCCAAGCAATGCGTGACAATCTGCAATCACGCGAGCCGAACCCTTCTGCGAGACCGAGAAGTTATAAAAAGGCATTTCCTGCGGGAGAATGTCGTTGAACATCAACCGACCAACGGTTGTGGCGATGATGCCCGAACGCGGAACATCCTGCGGATTGTCCTTCTGCGAATCGATGTACTTGGTCCGATTCAATCGAACGCGAATACGATCATGGATTTCGATCTTCTTTTGGGCATAAGCCAACATGGCTTCATGCTCATCGGAGAAGACCATCATGTCTTTCTCGTCGACCTTCGGACTGACGTGGTCGGTCGTGAGGTAGTAAATACCGAGCACGATATCCTGCGACGGCGACATAATCGGCGTACCGTTCGCCGGCGAGAAAATGTTGTTCGTCGCCAGCATCAAGACATGTGTCTCGACCTGCGCTTCAACACTCAGCGGAAGGTGAACAGCCATCTGATCGCCGTCAAAGTCGGCGTTAAAACCACGACACACCAGCGGCGAAATCTTGATGGCGTTGCCTTCGACCAGCGTCGGTTCAAACGCCTGAATACCCATGCGGTGCAGCGTCGGTGCACGGTTGAGCATGACGGGATGCTGGTGGATCACCTCTTCGAGGATGTCCCAGATCTCCTGATCGCGGCGCTCGAGCATTCGCTTGGCGCTTTTGATCGTGTCGGCCAACCCGCGCTCTTTGAACTTGCGGATGATGAACGGCTGGAACAATTCCAACGCGATCTTCTTGGGCAGACCGCACTGGTGAATCTTAAGTTCTGGACCAACCACGATCACCGAACGTGCGGAGTAGTCGACGCGCTTACCCAACAGGTTTTCGCGGAAACGACCCTGCTTGCCCTTGATCATGTCGGTCAGAGATTTGAGCGGACGATTGCTCGAACCCAGCACCGGACGGCGACAACGACCGTTGTCGAAGAGTGCATCGACGGCCTGCTGCAACATGCGCTTTTCATTCTGGATGATGACTTCCGGCGCATTGAGGTCGACGAGCTTCTTGAGACGGTTGTTGCGGTTGATGATGCGGCGATAGAGATCGTTCAAATCGCTCGTTGCAAAGTTACCGCTTTCGAGCAGAACCAGCGGGCGCAGATCCGGAGGAATGACCGGGATCACTTCCAGGATCAGCCACGTCGAATCGTTGTCACTATTGCGCAGCGCTTCGACAATCTTGAGGCGCTTGGAAAGATCTTTGATCTTCTGCTTGCTGCCGGTCTTGATCAATTCTTCGTGCAGCGAGTTCGAAAGCTCAGCCAGGTCCAGCGTCTCGAGCAATTCGCGAACGGCTTCGCCACCCATGCCGGCGCGGAACGTCGCGCCGTACTTTTCGCGGGCATTGCGGAACTCGTCCTCGGTCAGCAGTTGATATTTTTCGAGCGGCGTATCGCCAGGATCGATGACCACGTAATCCTGGAAGTAAATCACCTTCTCCAGGCTCGTCGTCTTCATGCCCAGCAGGTTGCCCAAGCGCGACGGCATCGCCTTGAAGAACCAGATGTGCACGACGGGCGCGGCGAGGTTGATGTGCCCCATGCGCTTGCGACGCACGCGCGAGTGCGTGACCTTCACACCGCAGCGATCGCAGATGATGCCTTTGTGCTTCGTGCCTTTGTACTTACCGCACGAGCATTGCCAGTCGCGCTCCGGACCAAAAATCCGCTCGCAGAACAGACCGTCCTTCTCTGCGCGGTAGGTTCGGTAGTTGATAGTCTCCGGTTTCTTGACCTCGCCAAACGACCAACTGCGAATGTCGTTCGGGCTGGCCAACTGGATGTTGACGCTACCGTAGTCGTTGATCCGATCGTAAATATTGCCTGCTACCATAGGTCTTAATGCCTTTCTGGGATAACCAACTGCACGGTCATTCGTTTCGCTGACCTGCAGCCACCCAAGTTTCGCAATCGCGCCGGCGAGTATTGATCTTTATTGCCAGGCATTCGTTTTAAAAAACGTCAGCTTTTTCTTTTAACGCTCGCGTACTCGCGTCACTTACAACACCGAACTTGATACTTGCGATTGACCAGTCCCTGCACCGTCCGCGTCCGTCGGCAGTTGCAACACCACCATTCCCGTCGCCCGGCGGAAACCCAACTCCTCGCAGAAATCCACTTCCGTTCCGTACGCAAGCACCTGTATGCGGTCCGCACCATCCGAGCGAAGCTTCTCGACAACGCGGGTGGCCATCGCCCTCGCCACGCCAGCCGAATCGTGCTCGATGCGTCCATCGGTCTTCGTCACACACGCAGGACCTTGCAGCGACGGGTCGAGTTTGCATTCGGCCAGGTAACCATTGAGACCGTCGGTCACCCCGCGGGCAATCCCAACCAACTCGCCATCAAGCCGAGCGGTGACGAAACAAAACGTCTGGTCCACCATTCGACCAACGCGAGCAGGATCGCCGACAATCGGATGATCGAGTCGTTCGTAGAACCGAACCAACTCCTCTGCATCGATTTTGTCCGACGTTGCCAGGACTATGTTCTCGCCCATGATGCAATCTCCTTGCACAACTTTCACCGGGTCTTGCGCACGTTGCGTCAACTTGACGCGTCAATCAAACAATGCGCTTCTTTTCGAGCTGGATGTTCAGACCCAACCCGCGGATTTCGTTGCACAACACGTCGAACGAAACTGGCGTACCTGCTTCCAGCGTGTTCTTACCGCGAACCATGGATTCGTAAATCTTGGTGCGGCCTTCGACGTCGTCACTCTTGACGGTAAGCAGTTCCTGAAGCGTGAACGCAGCGCCATACGCCTCAAGGCCCCATACTTCCATCTCACCAAATCGCTGCCCACCGGTGCGGGCTTTACCACCCAGCGGCTGCTGCGTGATCAAGCTGTATGGCCCCGTTGCGCGAGCGTGGATCTTGTCGTCGACGAGGTGATCGAGTTTGAGCATGTACATGTGCCCCACCGTCACCTTCTGATCCAACGGCTCACCGGTTCGTCCGTCATACAAAGTGATTTTTCCGCCAAACGGCATGATCGAGAACCGCTCGCGTGAATTGCCTGCATTGGCGACAGCTTCCGGATCGGCTGCCCGCTCGCGACAATGCTTGTTGGCCTCTTCGATACATGCATGGACTTCTTCTTCTGTCGCACCGTCAAAGACCGGCGTCACCGCTTGAAACCCGAGCACCTTTGCAGCCCAACCGAGGTGCGTTTCGAGAATCTGACCGACGTTCATACGCGAAGGCACGCCCAACGGATTCAGCAACACGTCAACCGGCGTACCGTCATCGAGGAACGGCATATCTTCTTCGGGAAGGATACGGGCGATCACACCCTTGTTACCGTGGCGTCCAGCCATCTTGTCACCGACCGACAACTGCCGCTTGGTCGCGACGTAAACCTTGACCATCTCAAGCACGCCTGACGGCAGTTCGTCGCCGCGCTTCATCTGGGCGGCTTTTCGATCGCGCTCTTCCATCAATTCCGAAAGGTGTGGCCAATACCGGCTGACCACGTCGAGCGCCTTCGTGTCGCTCGTGGCTTTCTTGACCCACTTGAGATCGCCGGCCCGCACCTGCTCGGTGATGGCTTCGATCTGTTCGAGGATAACCTCCGTCAGTTCGCTGTGACCGACTTTCTGACGGGTGTTGGGGTCGACCATTGGCGCGCCCGCGATGCCTTCAATCTCTTCGCACATCTTCTGGAAGAGTTTGCAGATCTTCTGGTTGGCCTGATCGTTGAACGCGGCGACTTCGGCTTTGAGTTCTGCCTTTTGCTCGTCGGTCATGTGCATCCGGCGGCTGAAACGCTTGGTATCGATAACGATGCCCGACACGCCGGATGGCGCCTCAAGCGAATCGTTCTTAACATCCTCACCCGCGCGACCAAAAATCGCGTGCAGGAGTTTTTCTTCCGGACTGAGTTCAGTCTTGGACTTGGGACAGACCTTACCGACAAGAATGTCACCGTTTGACACTTGCGTACCAACGCGGACGACGCCGTTCTCGTCGAGGTTGCGAAGCGCCCGTTCGGAGACGTTCGGAATGTCTGCCGTGAATTCTTCGCGGCCCAGCTTGGTCTCGCGAATCTCGACATCAAACGAATCGATGTGAATGCTCGTGAACACGTCGTCTTTGACGAGTCGCTCGCTCAGAAGAATGGCGTCCTCAAAGTTGTAACCATCATAGGTGAGGAACGCGACGAGTGGGCTCTTACCCAACGCCAACTCGCCATTCTTGGTCGAAGGACCGTCGGCGATGATTTCACCTTCAGCCACCTTCTGGCCTTTGACAACCAGGGGCTTTTGGTTCAAACACGTCCGCTCGTTCAAGCCTTCAAACTTACGGAGAACGTATTCGTCGGCGCCATTCAGGACGATGCGCTCTGCGTCGACGAAGGTGACCGTACCAGCTTCGCGCGCCCGAATAACCATGCCGCTGTTGGCCGCCACGGTCTTTTCCATACCCGTCGCCACGACCGGCGGTTCAACCCGCAGGAGCGGGACGGCCTGCCGCTGCATGTTCGAACCCATCAGGGCACGGTTGGCGTCGTCGTGCTCAAGGAATGGAATCAGCGACGCGGACACACCGACGGTTTGCTTCGGTGAAATATCAACGAACTCGACGTCACTGCTGTCCATCTGCGTCAGTTCACTGTAGGCCCGCACAATCTGCGGCCCTTCTTCGACGCGACTTTCGCCCTTGGCCATCGCCTCCGGCGGCGCGAGTACGTGACGCATTTCTTCATCTGCACGCAGGAACACGCCATCTTGATCGACGTTGCCCTTCTTGCCGACCTTGCGATACGGCGTGATCAGGAATCCGTAATCATCGACGCCGCTATACAATGCAAGCGATGCGATCAGACCAATGTTCGTACCTTCAGGCGTCTCAATCGGGCAGATGCGACCATAGTGCGAAATGTGAACGTCGCGCACCTCGAAACCTGCTCGCTTACGGTTCAAACCACCTGGTCCCAATGCAGACAGACGACGCTCGTGCGTCAACTGCGACAGCGGGTTCGTCTGGTCAACGACCTGCGACAGTTCGCCACGACCGAAGAAAAACTCGATCGCAGAACTGACCGACTTGCTGTTGATGAGTTCGGCGATACGGCCCAACTCTTCCGGATTCTTGATACTCATGCGCTCGGTGACCGTGCGACGAAGTTTCAGGAAACCCTTGCGGAGTTCTTCGGTAGCCAGTTCGTCGATGGTCCGCAGACGACGGTTACCCAGGTGATCGATGTCGTCGATTTCAAACTGAGCCTGACCGGTACGCAGTTGCAGCACGTACTCGAGGCACTTGATCAAGTCGTCAGCCGTCAGCACCATCACATCGTCCGACGAATTGGTGTTGAGCTTGCGGTTCAGTCGGAAGCGACCAACCTTGCCGAGACGATATCGATTCTCGTCGAAGAATTTTTCTTCAAAGAGCTTGCGCGCCTTCTCAACGTGCGGCGGGTTGCCGGGACGGAGGCGGCTATAAATTTTCAAAAGAGCTTCTTCACGCGTACGCGTGCTGTCTTCAGCCAGGGTGTTCAGGATCAACGGATCGCTAACTTTGGCGATGACCTCGAGGTCTTTCAGGTCGAGCTCCTGAAGGCGAGCCACCGCATCACCCAACTGGCAACCGGCGCGAACGACTTCTTCCTCCGTCTCCTCGTCCACGATCGTGCGGACGGAATACATTTCCGGTTTGAGTGAACCGATCTTGACCTTCTTGGTCTTGTGGAACACTTTGACGATCGATTCGTCGGTGCTAAATGCCGGGTCCATGGCACGGATGAATGTGGTCGCCGCGATCTTGCTCGACTGGTCAATGCGAACAGCGAGCACGTCCTTCTTGGTGACGTTGATTTCAATCCAGCTGCCGCGCTCGGGAATGATACGACAGCCGTGCAGCGCACGGTCGCCTTCAGTCTGATCTTTAACGAAGTCAACACCTGGGCTACGGTGAAGCTGCGACACGATGACGCGCTCCGCACCGTTGATGATGAACTCACCGCCGCCAATCATGATGGGCAGTTCACCAAGGTAGACGAGATCTTCCTGAATCTCGTCCTTGTCCTTGCGATGCAGTCGCACGCGGATTCTAAACGGCAGACCATACGTCAAACGAAGCTGACGACATTCTGCCGGCGTGTAACGGGCTTTGCCGAGTTCGTACGTGATGTATTCCAGACGCATGTCCCCGTCATAGCTGACGATCGGGAACACTTCGCGCAGAAGACTTTCCAAACCTTCGTCCAGACGTTCGGTTGGCGCAGCATCCTCTTGAAGGAACTTCGCGTAAGACTTCGTTTGGATTTCAATCAGGTTGGGAATCGGAATTGCATCGCCGACTTTGGAGAAATCCCGCACCGCACCGTTTGTGCCACTCGCGATCATGTCTATTCGCCCTTCTTTGAAAGCGCACTCGTTCGTTGAAGACTCAACGCAACCCGGCGCCTTCGACCAAGGTCCTGTCGTTCGACAAACCAACCGCCCACATCGCGCAAAACGTCAACGCGAAATCCAACCATGGCGATGGTCGAAACGACGAAATCGTATTTTGAGATGGGATCATCAGAGCCGCCCGTGCATCTGATTGGCCGACTATCCCAACAAGTCAACCGTTCCCGCACGCGACGGAGTGTTTGGCCACCGAGTCAAGATTCCCCCTAAGTGACCGTCAGCCCAGCAATTATACGGAACTTGCCCAACGCGTCAAACCGATTCATCCTCTGCAGAATCCACCCTATCCGGCACCTGTGTCCCGCACTCTGGGCAGACCCTGCTGACATTCCCCATTAGGTTGTAACCGCAGACATGGCATTTCCTGGGGTCCGGCGAGATCATGCGCCACCTTGAATAGGAATGTGCCTTTCGGGCGGCATATCCGGCGATCACGAATGCCGGAATCGCAGCCAGGCAAATAGCAGGTCGAAACCAACTCTCATCATCACCCTCGGGCAAGAATAAGTACGCTATGCCCGCAACCGCACCAATTAGCAAACTGAACACGGTTGCCGATACGAGCCCAAAGACCCCGGCCGCAAAAATCACTGCGACCCATGTCGGCCGCCATCGCTGGCGAATCAAGGCTGGCTCGTCTCGATCGCGATTGCGTGACGTCGTCATGAAGCGAATTGCCCCCATGCTCGGATTTCTTACCAATTCATCAGTGGCAAACAAAACCGCCCACAATCCTATCAGAAGGATTGTGGGCGGTTGAATTTTGTTTGAAGATTGGGCCTGTCGCGAACTACTTCAGTTCAACAGTGGCACCGGCTTCTTCGAGTTCCTTCTTGAGGGCTTCGGCTTCGTCCTTGCCGAGACCTTCCTTGACGGGCTTGGGTGCGCCGTCAACGAGTTCCTTGGCTTCCTTGAGGCCGAGTCCGGTCGCACCGCGAACGGCTTTGATGACCTGGATCTTCTTGTCACCAACCGAAGCGAGGATGACATCGAAGCTGCTCTTTTCTTCAGCGCCGCCACCATCGCCACCGCCAGCGGGACCAGCCATCATCACAGCACCACCGCCAGCAGGCTCGATACCGTGTTCTTCCTTGAGGCAATCAACAAGCGTCTGAGCATCCTTGACGCTGAGGTTCACAATCTTGTCGGCGAGATCCTTGATTTCCGCCGAGAATTCCTTCGCTGGTGCATCTGCCATCACTATCACTCCGAATCTAGATCAACATTCACCCGATAGGCACCACCAACGCGGCGGCATTTCATCCGCTTTCACGGACCACTCGGATCGAATTCGTTTTATGCTTTTTCCTGCTTTCTATCTTCCTGCTTAGCGAACGACTCGCCCGCCTACTTGTCTGCAATTGCCTTGAGGCAACCGGCGATCTTCGCCTGCGGACTGCCAAGTGCGCCAGCAATGCGACGTCCCGGACCCCAGATCAGGCCAGCCAGATCGCCGAGGATCTCGATGCGACTCTTCATCTTGGAGAGATCCTGCACTGAAATCAGCGACGTATCGCCTTCGAGCACCGCGTCCTTGAGTTTGACCTGCTTGTGTTCCTTGGCGAAATCGACCAGCTTCTTGGCCACATCGATGATCGAATCTTCGGTCGTCACCAATGCACACGGGCCATTGAGCGCCTCGCCCAGGCTCTTAAGCGGCGTGTCGGCAAACGCGCGACGCGCGAGACTGTTCTTGACGATCTCAACGCGACCTTTTGATTCGCGAATCGTCGTGCGCAACTTCTGCGTGTCTTCGACGTTCAGGCCGGTCAGGTCCACGACGCAAGCACTATCCACGCCGTCGTAGCGGTCTTTGAGATAATTCGTCAACATTGATTTGAGAGGCTTACTCATGGTTGTCTTCCAAACAGATCACTTTGATTCAAGTGGTTTATGTCTACTTCGCAGCGATTCAAACTCGCCCAAGCCGGAACATGCCCCGGCAAACCCTACGGGGTGCTCATCTGGATCTTCACACCCGGGGTGCGCGTCCCGCTGATAACGATGTTTTTCAAGTACGTGCCCTTCGCCGATGCCGGTTTCAACTTCACCATGTGGTTGATGGCGGCTTCGATGTTCTCCTTGAGATCGTCGACGCTGAAGTCCGTTTTCCCGACGGCCATGTGGACGTTTCCACCGGCATCGTTGCGGAACTCAAGCTTACCGGCGACGTATTCGGTCACCGCCTTGGCGACGTCAGGCGTCACCGTACCGGCTTTGGGCGTCGGCATCTTGCCTTGCGGACCGAGAACGCGACCGAGCTTACCAACCTGTCCCATCATGGACGGGTGGGCGACCGCCACGTCAAAATCAAGCCAGCCCTTGGAAACCTTGTCGACGAGTTCGTCGGCTCCAGCTTCGGTGGCGCCGGCTGCCTTGGCAGCTTCGATCAACTCGCCGTCGCAAAACGCAATGACACGGTTGGTCTTACCGATGCCCTTCGGGAGCGAGATCGAACCGCGAAGCATCTGATCGGCTTGCTTGGGATCAATCCCAAGATTCATCACCAGGTCCACCGTCTGGGCGTTGTCCTTGCGGGTGCGACCATTCTTGTAGGAGCGGTTGCTCTTGATGTCGGCCATCGCCTTGACCTTGGCGACCGCATCAGCACACGGGAGAGAATCGGTGTTGCCCCGAACCTCTTCCTGCTTCCTGTAACGTACATTTGTATTCGGCATCGATTACCCACCTTGCTGATCCGGATCAACCGAAACGATCAGCACACTTCAAAGCGAGATTCCCAATGGGGAATCCTCAAATATTCTCAAAACGCCGGGATCATCAACTCTGCGCTCCCAGCGACTCATCACTTGCAACCCTTGACTACCCTGCGATCTCAATTCCCATCGAGCGGGCGGTGCCAGCCACCACCTTCTCGGCGGCTTCGATCGTGTGGGCGTTGAGTTCGGGAAGTTTCTTCTCGGCGATCTCACGCAACTGCTCAGGGGTGATCGAACCCACTTTTTCCTTGTGCGGCACGCCACTGCCTTTGGCAACCTTCGCTGCATCTTTCAGCAGAATCGCCGCAGGTGGGCTCTTGACCTCAAACGTAAAGCTACGATCGCCATATACGGAGATCACGACCGTCACGGGCATGCCGTTCAAGTCAGCCGTCTGGGCATTGAACTGCTGCACAAACTGACCGATGTTGACACCGTGCTGACCCAATGCAGGACCAATCGGAGGTGCAGGCGTCGCTTGACCACCCGGTGCCTGAAGCTTGATTGTTCCTGTAATCTCTTTTGCCATCGAATTAATCTCTCAACTGACTGACGACCGATACAAATGTTCGTTTGCTTTCAAATCAATTGCCGCCGTTGCACCAAACCCAATGCGTGCCGACAGGCAACTGCGCTTAACTTACCCCTCGCGCTCCAACTGCCAGTACTCGACATCCACCGGCGTCGAACGACCGAAGATCTCAACGATCACCGTCACCATGCCGCGCTTCTCGTCGAGCGAATCAACATCGCCCTCGAAGTTTTCAAAACTGCCAGCAGTAATCTTGACGTGGTCGCCCTTCTTGAAGTTCAAACCACTGAGCGAAGGC
>JAUIEW010000090.1 GCA_030429365.1 Phycisphaerae bacterium | reverse complement strand
CATCACGAAGCTGCAGCGCCTCTGCAATCTGCTGCCTAGCCAATTCTCCCAATAGATAGACGAACGAATCGCGGAGTTCTGGCCGCGAAGCTACAGCACTACGGTCTGACTGCCAAGCCGCCCGTAGGGCATCTGTCAGCGAGTCGCCAAGCCTCTCTGTGCGCCACGCTCTAGTTTCGAATTGTACCACAGCGTCCTTCAACCAACATATTCCGTCGTTCCGCAGGTGCTGGGCGCTGTCCGTGGCTAAGAAGGCTGAAAATGCCGCGGCAATTTCCGAATTGCAAAGCCAATTCTCAGCGAATCGCTTGTACTCAGGCTTGAGCAATTTAAGCTCGCCAGCAAACTCCTTTCCCGAGATTCCATGGTTGTTCCATGAAAGTCCCATGAGCTCCATGATAAGTTCCGGCAACCTGAAGCATCTCCGTCCCTCGCCCTTTTTCCATTGTTTCGACGCCAAGGCGTAAGCAATCATCTCGCGCCAGCGCGCCACAAATAACTTTGGAGAAGTGATTGCCCGTACTGCGTGGACAAACCAATCGCTGAGAAATGCAGATACCCAGTAGTGGGCAGGTGCTCCCAGATCGAGTATCGGGCGCCAAAAGCGCCCAGGATCCTCTTCGGCCTTCATGCCCACAACGCCCACGGCAACCTTCTCAAGAACCCAGTAATCAAATTCTGATGGGGTCCCTCGCAGTTCGTCATTGTTTCCGACCCCTGGCAACATTGAGAAGGCTACACCAAGCAGTTGCTCAAGAATACGAATGCGTTCAGCACGCTCGTTCTTTGCTGCGCAATCGTGTAGAGGAGAAACCCATCCGAACGATGCTTGAACAAACTGCAGATCGAATCCAGGATGCATTGACCATCCACCTTGACGGCGGCGCTCCCCAGTTCGCACAAAGGGCTCGTGCCAATCCGGCTCCGCGCCCGCACATTCATCAACGTCATCTATTCCCGGGTAACGCCGCTTCTCCAGCCTATGAATGGCGCGTTGCCCAATTCGACCAACCCGCGTCCACTCCAGTAGTGAATCAGAAATTCGTCCATCACGAAATGCCGAGATCAATCTCGCATGCCGCTCGCTCCATCGAGCACGTTCAGACTCTTCTCGTTCACATGCATGGAGGATTGACCGAAGTGCAGCCCATATGATCATCAGATTCTGGAGCCGCACGAAATCACTACCGAGTGAAGCGCGAAGTGCCTGGGCTCGCCGCATGGCATACTTAGTCGCAGCAAAATGGAACCCGCACGCAAAACCTGCCGCCAATTCCCGAATGTCCTTATTATTGGGCTCTTTCGAGAGGAAGACGACGAATAACTCGGCAAGAAACACATCGTTACCCGTTGTCAAAACGGACTCCGGGACGCCAAACACCTCTTCGGCCGGAGGAGAATCCAGAATCGCCTTCAATTCGGAGATACACCATTGTTCGCGCGCGGGGTCTGCGGCCAGCCATTCGCCGTACAGAATGAATAGGACAGTTAGTCCGGCGCACACTGCGGCCGCGCGGTCCGTCTCTTGCTTGACGGGAGTGGCAGCAATCACGCGCACCTGTTGATACAGCTGCTCGACTTCGCCGCCAGTCAATGTGGCATTTTCATCAAGTTGCTGTCGGCACCGATTCGGGAAACCAAGAATAAGTGGCGCATGCTGACTCTCGGCTGATTGAGAATCAATTTTCGCTTTCAGGGGCTCGGGCCAGTCGAATTCGATTCTCGAGCGGTTTTCGTCATTAGGCACTTCGCGGTAGTTTGAAGGGTCGAATGTTGCGATTAGAAGTTTCAGTGGCTCACTATTGCCTTCCGATTGTGAGAGCGCCTGCCAACGTTCACGAATTTCGTTGAATTCCTCGCGCACCAAAGACCGCGACAGCATCAATCGAATCCCCACATTCCGCAAGGAGTACTTTCGATGCGGCATCATGTGCCAGTCTTTGACAATGTTGAATATCCTCTCAGATCCTGTTGCCCAGCTGAAGAATCCGATCCTCCATGAGTCTCCCTGGTATACAAGCCAGTCCCGCCAATCATACAGCTGCCACACACCAAGCAAAGGAAGTAACGGCCCCTCGAAGAGCTCTGGCGTACGCAAACCAATAGCCACTAAGACCCCGGCAAAGGCCGCGCTTCGTGATTGGCTGAGTATCTCCTCCAGGTACCTGCAAACGTCATTGCCCGCATCAATCTCTTCGTAAAACCACTTCTCTAGCGCCATCAGGCTGCTAACGACGCAGTCCGAATGGATGAAGTTGTTGCGATACCAACTGAATACGCCCTGATCACCACGCCATGTCTCAGTCGCGCCATTGATGGTTACATCGAATCCAAACGATAGTTCGCCCTTCGATTGACCTTTTCGCTTCACATACCGCAATTCCGATTCGCGCCATCGTTCTGTTGCGAAATTCACCAAGCGGAGTATAAAATCCAGCGCCGCGTCCGGTTCAGTTCGAAGAAAAGTCAAGAACGGACCATTGAAGAACATAGGCCCTGTGCGCTCCTTAACAGAGTTCGTCCCCAGATCATCAAGCATCCTGTAGCTTGCGCCGTACGTATCGACAAACCCCGGTGGTTCAATGCACACGCCTAGCAGCACGTCACGTGCAACATTGGGTTGCGCCGCGGCTAATGCGCAAAAAGCCCTTGAGTCGTTCCAACACACTTTCTGAAAGCCTTTGTCGATCCGTCCTGTCGGTCCATCGGGCCACGGTTCACGACGAACCCGACTATCGGAATACGATACAAGCACACTTGAAGAGCGACGAGCAATCCGCTCCTGGTATGCTGGGTCGCGTGCCCTTTCCACTCGATGTGCGGCTTCCTCGCCTAAGTGCTGGACGCGTCGCGCATTCACTTTCTTGTCGATTTCGCACTTGCGCACCAACTCCATCGCAAGATTGCTGACTTCTTCAGGCATATCCGCTGATGCCATTAGCGCTGCACTGTATACGGACTCGTCTATGCCGTCTTGAAAATGGACGTTTTCGCACTTCAACCCCTGTACCTCTCGCGCTAAGCGACAGGCAATGCGCGCCGCCTCTTTCCTCCAAGGAAACGCCTGAACATAATCCATATTAGTTGGAGTGGAATGCAACCAAAGACTACAGATCTTCGCCACCGACTCAAAGCAACCGGGAAGACGTTCAAGATCGGCTACGTGTTTATCCAAAGTGAAGAGCAATGCGGGCCAATAGGCCCAATGCGGAAGTCGAACCGAAGCTGCAAACCTTGCAGCCTCCTCAGGCGTAGACGCATGTTCGAGAAATTGTGGATCAGGAAACGTTGCTCGATGAAGAAAGATACGCAACACACGAACCAGAAGTTTGCCATCATCGGCCATAAGCTCGGGCCAAGTTCGGGCGAGCAACTGGCCTGCATTCGATGTCAGAAAAACCGCCTCGAGCAGCAAGTCCCGTGTCAGGCTGTGAGAGAGTTCGTCGCCGTCGCACGCCCGCAAGGCTCTCAACCAAGTGTCAATGCCCATTGTTGACTGTTCGAGGAGACGTTGACCGTAGAGACGAATGGCACGTTGCCATCGCGGCTGGGTCGCCCTCTTCAACAAGGCATCGGGCAATTGATCGCTTTCACCAATGAGTATCCGGACTCGCGCCCAGTCACCAACGAGATCATGATCGAATCGCACTCGCTCATTGTGGCATCGCAATACGCCGAGACCGACTAGCACCTCCAAGGTCTTGAGCTTCTCTTCACCCAAGTCTGCAACTCTTACTTTGCCAGACAAACATTGGCCGTCCAGTTCTCCGAGTTTTTTTAGGATTTCGGCTCGACTGATGGAATCTTTCGTAAGGCGGCTTCCTCCGCCAATCCAATATTCCCAGACCCAGTCCATGACTTCTGAAACGCCGACCCACTGAGAATTGGTGTCGAGCTTTCTGGTCTTCAGTGCAACTAACACAAAGTCGAGCACCTTGAGGTTCTTGAGCACCGCACGTGATTCGAGGCGTCCGTAGATCCCCTTGAGCGCCTCATCTGATCGAACGAGATCGCGCAATTCGGTGTCAGTGATTAATCCAATAGGTACCGGTTTCACGTCTGCCGGATCGACTTTGTTTGCGAGCAACTGGCGCACCACCTGCTCATACCCATTGCTCTCAACAGTGAGCAGAATTCGCCAAACGAAGTCCTCAGCCCCTTTGCCCCCAATTTCGAAAAACAGCTCTGCCACGCGTGCGAGCGCAGCGTTGCTAAGACGTTCGACGCCATCGACTACCACGAGGGGATTACGCGCACGCGTTGACGACAATAGTTCAATAAGATCTGCGCTCAAACCGATGGATCTGCTAGACTCCGATTATCCCACGCATCTGCACTGAGCCACACGACCAAATCACTGACCTTGGCCGTCGTTGCAAGCTCTTTGACGATCGCAGACTTACCTGAACCCGACTCTCCAATAAGAACTCTCAGTTTGCCGGTAGCCATTTCGTCGATTATGCGCCGCTTGATGTCAGCTCTCTCGAGTCGCGATCCGTCTCCAACTTCAGTGCGCACTTCACGCAGACTATCTTGCGTGATCTGTTCGAGTCTTCTCCAATCTGCTTCGTGGTTCGGATAATCGGTGAGTTCAAAATCTGGCCGTAACCGATTCACAAGCGTGGCGACATCGACGCTTCCTCCCAACGGCCGAGTTTCTGCTGAAATAGCTACCAGGCGATCCCAAAGCCGCACTCCTTCCTCAGCGGTTCGCGCTTGCACAACGCTCCGGCAAACTTCAACAGCCTTTGCTTCTGAATCTGAAGGCTCTGTCAGAAAATCAAAATCGAGCAGGCGCACGCGCGACACCAATTCGCCTCTATTAGTCCAATTCGATGCGTCACCTTCCCGCAATTCTGCAGGGCATTCGAAGCTTTCGAATAGGCTTCGGTGAATCTTCGAATGGAAGCCGTCCTGGGTGAGCCTGCCCATCATTCGATTCTCTTTGGTCGCCCCCGCCTCCTGAACCACCTCATCCCACGCTGATTTCACTTCAAATGACAGTCGCCCAACGGCTAACCCGAGTAGATCGTGCCCCCGACGCATAGGCCCTTGTTCCGCGTTCTGCCACTGTTCCCAACAAAGGCCAACGAACTCTGCCGAAAAGCCATTTCTGGTAACTTGTTTGTTGCTCCTAATTGAAAGTGCTAATCGGCGGGTGATCGAAGAGGTCGCGAACTCAACGAGGAGATCATCAAGTAGCCAGCCGCGATCGCGAACTTGAAACTCCACCGAGCGAATGCAGCCAAATTCCGAACCGAGATATGGGCGTGCAGACAACATATTCGCGAGGAAGTAGGCGGCAACGTGATCCTCGAACGGAAACCCTCGTCCACCTGTGATCGCAACCGGAGCGGTATTCTTCGACAAGAGAATTCTCCACGTTGACTTCTTAATCACATTCTCGCCTGCGCTGCCGTGACGTTTACGAGTACTATGCGCATTCAAGTCAAGACAGCAAATAGAGGATCGGTGCAGCATGCCTCAGGCTAAAGCGATGTTCGTGTTGCGCCGGTACTCTAGCAAGCGAACTTGAACCAAGCGATTATCTAGGGTTGATCGAGTTAGGGCAAATCCTGCTCATGTCGGTAAACTCGGTGAGTTCAACGCAATACCCTCTCATTGAGGCTGGCAAATCTGTTGGGAATTGCGGTAAGACATGAGGTCACCGACTTCCAGCTCACCTCGCTGGACATCGACATGCACTTGGTGTGTTCCGATTGACCTGTCGTGAATCGACGGATCGACGTGTTCACATACGCATTGAGGCGGCAAGTTTCAACTAATTCGCGACGATGTGAATTGGGGCTCGGGTTCGCGCTCGCAACCGAAACCGTGGTTTGAAACAAGAATGGAATCAACGATTAGGAATCGGACTTGCGGTTGATTCTCGTTGGTTTGAGCGTTTGGTCGTTTCTTGCGAACCTAGCTTCTTGTCAGGCGCAGACCTTTCGAGGGCTGTACTTACGTTATGTTGATCAGCGCCGGTCGAACGGTTTCGCATCCATCGACGAGCGAGGCATTTTCCAATAAGTTGCGCATACTCTTTCAGTGATTTGTCCATTCTGATCTCCTTCGCATACAAAAAACCCGGCGAATTGCCGGGCAGAAACTTCTTTGACTGGTTGTAGATAGGCATGATTCGCGGTCAGCTATGCGGCGTCGTGGTTTCGGCTGTGCTCGGCCCAGCGTTTCCAGGCCGTCCATGCGCTCCCAGGACTCATCTTCAGGATCCGTCCGATTTCGTTCCACGCAACGCCATCTTCACGAAGCGCGGCGATTCTTGGAGCAACTTGATCCATTCGCGAGGGACCACCGATCGAGACCTTGAACTCAGGCGAACCCTGCCCGTCCAAACCGTCAGCGTGTTCAAACGACTGAAAGATGCTCGGGCTTACCGAGTCTCCAAGCAGACTGGTCAGCGAGCCAAACGCATCGATCCTGAATCGAAGTTCTATGTATCCGCGCTTCTTGCCCGGAATCTTGACTTCATGAGCTGTAATGTTCCCAACCATTGTCCGCAGGACCAATGGGGCACTCTCAGATGATTCTTGAAGCAAGGTGACCTGATCGGCAAGTTGAGCGCGAATCCAGTCGTCATCCGGCATTGCAATAGGCTGATTTAGTGATCGTTCGTACTCGTCGATTCGCTCGCGAAGGGTTGTGACTTCCCGCTCAAGTTTGCTCATTCGTTCTACAATCGAATGACTCTGATTCAGCCCGTTTTCCAGGGCGCTCACAAGATTCGCGATTCCCTTCTCGACGTGCGCCAACCTTTTGCGATCGGCCGCCAACGATTCCGGAATCTGGCTTGAAGCCATTTCGATCTCGGTTCGCATGGCGCCGATGGCCGTATTCATCCACTCAGGGATATTCTGTACGACGTCCCCAATCAAATCGATGACGGCCTTCTCGGCAAGGTCGATCCGGACACGCGTCGTCATTTCACACACGCCCTTGCGGTGTTTGGAGCATCCGAAATAGCGGTGCTTTCCAGATAACTGAGCCGTCATTCGCGCACCGCAGGTGCCGCAACGAATCAACCCATTAAGCAATCCCGCCGGATACACTTCTGTGTGATGAACCTTGGCGGCTCGCGATTTCTGTCCGGGCTTCTTCCCGTAAATCTTGAGTAGCCTTGCAAGAATCGCTTGGGCTTTTTTCCAGTTCGCGTCATCAATGATTCGCAAATCGGGTCTGGACACCACAATCATTTGATCCTGTTTTGCGAGGACTTGGCGCAATCGCCCATTTGAATCTCGAACCGACACTGTTTTGCCCCAATGCCATTCACCGATATATTTTGTATTTCCGAGAATCTTGCGAACGTGTTGGTGCCCCCAATCAGGCGTCGTGCATCGAGGTCCTTTGGCGACCTTCCTGTCATTTAGTCGCCTGGCGATCTTGCCAATTGAATTTCCATCAATGAACCATTGGAAGATTGAACGCACGACCACGGCTTCGGGTTCATGGATCACAACAATTTTCTTCGGCTTAGGTCCACGTGCCGCCAGTAGTTCTGCCCAATTGGAATCGACGAATTGCGAGCGGTATCCAAAGCAGTAGTCTCCAGCCGAACCATTTCCGTCAAGCACACGCCCTTTTTGTCCTCGCCGCACACGCCGGGCCAACTCGCGAACGGTCGTCGAATTGTGCAACTCCATCACCTTGACTTTGAGTTGCCAACCTTCTTCGTCGGTGTCGATGCTCTCGCCGGTCGAAATAAATCGGCCGCCATGAAAAACTACATCGTTAATCAGCGAAAACGCCTGGTCGGCTCGGCTAAAACGGGCCTGATCGTCAACGGCTAACAAGCGTACGCTCCCAGCACGAACCATTCCCATCAAATGGACGAAGGCATCGCGGTTGATCTTTGTTCCGGACTCGGCCTCGTCTCGCAGAACAAGCAGATTGTTCAACGGAACGCCAAGCCGCATAAGGACTGCTTTGACCTCTCGCTCCTGGTCGTCACAGCTTTCAGATCGCTGCATGTCCGTGCTGAATCTCGTCAAAATTACATCGTACTTATCCATCATAAACCCCTTGCGACGACCGATTTTGGTCAGCCAGCAAGAGGGCGGATCGTGATTTGGTGTGTCTGCTTCGATCGCAAGCCGGCTTATTTTCGCTTGGAATACAAACCGGGCTTTACGTGCTTCAGGACCATATCTCCTGTAAATTCAATGACTTGCGGAAATAAGCGTCGCACCAATCTCAAACCGCTGATTTCGTTACCAAAGGTGCAAGGCCGGTCACCGCTAGTATAAGCCCTTGTAAGTAAGCCACTTACGAGGGCGTTTTCATTTCACGCTCTTATTGAAGCGTTTTTCGCTCTCCGGCCGCATCCAATCAGCGTAAAGTTTGCGATAACAGATACTTAAAAACTCGACTTGGGAAGCTTTGCGCATTTGGTCAAAATTGCGAGCGTATAGGGAGCGTTTGGGTACGCCGATACCTCCGATGAAGTGTCGAAAAGCCGGAAATCCATGGCAGAAGGTCCAAATGTGCAATTCGATAAAAGAACAACCTCTCCGACCGTTTGAGATCGAGCATCAGTTATTCAACTGACGCAACTGCTCGGTGTCGGAAATCTCGTCTCGCGGGCTGCTTCTGCGCTTGACGCTTCGGCTTCTACCGACATCTGGCCCGATGTGACGTGCGCTAGTGCCAGGATAAGTGGCAATGCAAGAACGCGACTTTTCATTTGACACCTCGACTTGGACTCCCCCGATTGGACGGGCGACTTGATCACATGATTACCGCGTCAAATCAGATACCGTGTTCACCAACACCGGCGATGTCACCGCGATTGTGCAATTATGATATGTACGCCGGCACCTTGAGCCTGGACGCAGTCCACCCAAGTCCCGCGACCCTCGATTGCGCTTCGCACCAACATCTAAATGAGTTTTGAAATGTGAGTTTGCTAGAATTCGGCGGAGCCGACCCCGGCACGTACACCGCTCCGCTTCCGCCGAGCCAAGTGTATGTTGACGAACCGCACTGGCGCAGTCAAGAGTAATCTGCAAACCGGCTCGACTACTATCCTGGTGTCATCATACACCTGTACCTCTGGAGCAACGCAATTAAAACATATTCACTGACACCTGAGATGCTCGACTCTTCGTGAGGAGAAAATTCATGAATTGAATCTTAGTACGATTGGCGCCAAGCATGCCATAGATCACGCCTCATCCGGGGAGTACCTTTTGTTGATACTAGAATATTGAGGGCCATGTGTACTGCGGACGCTTAGTTGTTTGCGATGCGCTCTGCGAAGGTCCCGCCGGCTAGTTTCCACTCTTGGCCGAAGAATCCGGTGGCGACGACGCCTTGGGCGCCCGCCTTCAGAACGTTTGCCCGAAACACGTTGACGTCTGGATACGCCACACCCGAAGTGAAGTAGGGAAGCGAATTGGTTGCCCTCATTCCAACGTGGCCGGTTCCGGCTACCGCTGCGACCAGAGACTTGGTGTCATGCTCCATCGGTCGGACAAAAAGTGCGGACAGATCATCACCTGTCCACGTATGTTCGCCCAACTGCACCTCGCCGCGCCGCACGTCGATCGGGCTCGCCTTGATTAGCGACGACCAGGCGGCGTTTGTGTCTGCGTTTCCATAGAGAACGACATTGCGGCTGGCATACGTATCGCGGTTGTAGTGAATATCAGGAATAACTTCGATCGCACCGTTCCCTCTATACCAAAATTGCTCCGCGTCGTATCTCGCCTTTGCGTACGCCCAATCGTTCTCCGCCTCAGTCCCTACCGTGCCGTACACAAGAACAACGCGATTGCGAAACGCTTCCTTGAATGGGCCATAACGATGCGGGCCCTTCCATTCAAGCGGCGCGGGCGCTGCCGATGCCCAGCCCCCTTCTGACTTGCGCAGGTGAAGTTGACCGCCTGGCGGCCAAGGCGATTCGAACGATGGTTGGTTGTCCAGATCGATCTTGATCGGATCACCGGGTTTCAATCGGGCCAACTTCTCACTCGACGGTTTGGCGGAAAGTGTGTCGAGATTGATCGACAACCGGTTGACGTTTGTGGTGGTTCCCGAGAATCGCCGTGCTGGAACATCGAGCGATAGATCAACGTGGCTCAATTGAAACGGCTCATCCTGCATTTCGACCGTAACCCAATCGGCTGACGCGGACACGCCGGGGCTCGCCGTTTTGAATTGGATTGAGCGAACGTCGCAGCTTGGCCTCCGTTGACGCGTTTTAAAGAAGCTGAACATTTCTGGCCAATCGACACACTGATTGCCCCACCAGTGACCCGCGTCGGGTTGTTCATGGTACGCGAAGTCTGGATGAAACTCGGCCAACACTTCGCGCATGCGCCGGGCTTCGGTGACGGGCACGTTGTCGTCGTCGGTCCCGTGCAGCACGTACACCCCAAGTTTCTGGAGATTGCTGGAAAGCGAGAGCGTGTCGCTTGGCGATGTCGCACGCTCAAGCAACTGGGTGATCTCATCGGGATTCGGCTCTTCCTTTTTGCCTGCATAGGACCGAAAACTGATCCAACCGGCGCTGGGGCCGACGGCTGCAAACATGTTTGGATAGGTGACGGCCAAGTGCCACGCGCCGTGTCCGCCCATCGAATGGCCCGTTAAGTAGATCTGCTCGTCGGCAGGTTTCAGCGAGGCCCGTGCGAGTTCCAGAACTTCCAGCGCGTCCTGCCGCCCCCAATCTTCCCAGTCAAAACCGAATGGCCGGCGATTGGTCGGCGCGACGACATGGCCCCACGTTTTTGATTCGTATGCCGCCGCCTGCCTGACAGCTTCGACGGACGCGCCGTGCAGGGTTAAGAACAGCGCCTCCGCATCCGGGTCGGTCGCCCTTCGCAGCGCGTAATATTGCACGCTCCCGTCGATGCCGCTGACAAATGTGCGCCTCAGAACGTCGCCCGACGCGCGGACACGAAAAGGAATCTCAGCAACATTTTGTAAACGCGAAGCATTCGGCGCTCCGCGAAACAAGCGAATATGCAAAGGAATTTCGCCGGCTGGCAAATCTGGGGAAACGGAAATGCGAAACGGCACTTTGCGAATGGTGAGTCGTTCGACCGCCTGCAGCGTTGATCGCGACGGTTGCGCATCTCCAAGTTGCGTCTCGATCCAAAGGTCGGAGGCCGATTCGTCGCGTGTATTGATGACAACAACGGATCCGTGCAACTCGCCCTGCTCGCCGACGGCTCCATCAGGCAGCGAGACATCGTCGATGTTCAATTGAAGTTCGGCCTGCGGATCGACGACCCGCGCCCTGACCTGCCCCCTTGAGACGCGAAAGATCAATTCGTTCGTTCCGGCACGCAATCTGACGGGCAGTCGCACGTAACCGGTGCGATAGGGATCGCCAACTCTGGGCTCACCGTTGCAGTAGACCATCGAGTGACCCGAAGCCTCAAGTACCACGGTCTGCGCGTTGGCAACGTGAACGCTCAGCGCCGCATGTCCGCCCCGAAGGGCTGGCGAGCGGAGCCATCCATCATCGTCGGCAGTCGCAGATGTCCACGCTACGGCATCGCCTGTCGCCGACTCCACCTTCTGCTCAGCTTTGAGTTCTCTAAGCGTTCCCCGAGCCATCGCGTGGGCGACGCCATCTGTGGGAAACGGTATGCGGCCTGAATTCCCGGTCGGCGCAAGGACAAGCCAATTGCGATGCCAACCATCGGGCGTCACCGACGGGTTTTCGTTCTGACCAAAAGCTGCCGACCAGTGGATGAAGGGAGAAAACAGCACCGAAAGGGAGAGGACGATAGTGATCCGAAGTCTTGTTTTCATCTCCGGAAGATCATGTCGGAAAGCGCGTACGTCAAGGCCGCGATTCGAGAAACCGGAGATCGGGAAGAAACAGTTTGTCGCGGCATCGGCTTGTGCGCAGCGCGATCGGTGGATGCGGATGCGTCATCGGGGCCCATTATGCCATTGTTCGTGCAGGGCAGGTCGTCCAATCCCAATGCCCATGATTGGTTGCATTCGCCCAGAAAATCATTGAGAACGTAATTCTGATTGGCGACGGCGACGCGCGCGACGATGATGGTGTCTACAATCCGCCGCGCGTTGATGATGGTGGCGATCGAGAAGCGTCCTCGCGCGTTCTTGGCGAGCACCGCCATGCCCAGCCTAGTGCTTCAAATTGAGCAGCAACACGTCCGCTGTTTTCTGTCCACCAAGCGCAAACTCTGCATATGGTGCGATGATATCGCCGTGCGGGGAAAACACCCCAACGCAAGTCACTGACGTAGCGCATCACACTGAACTATCTTGCAATTGACAAAACATCTGATGCGTGCGTGCTAGAGGTGCTCCTTCGATGTCCCGAAGACTATGGGGGAACGGTATCGATACATACTGCGCTGGCGAACTTACTAGCACTGCACAGAGGCATTGGACACAAGACGAGCTTTCGACCCAGAACACTTTGAAAAACGCTGGCACCAATGATGAGAACGCAGAATTCAAAATCGCGCCACGGAGTGCTTGTCACTCTATGGTTTCTGACCCTATCTGCCTGCTTTGGAATTCTAACTTGGTATAGCAACGCGCCGGGTAGAGCCAGCGCCGCCCCACCCAGTTGGCCGGCGCACTCCAAGGTCACGCTGGATCCAAGGCGACCGACCCTTCTGATGTTCATTCACCCTCATTGCCCATGCACAAAATCGAGCTTGGGCGAACTCGCGAAGATCGTGTCACGCTGTGAGAACAAGGCGGTGTACGAATGCGTTTTTGTTCGGCCGCAAGGAACGCCTGAAGGATGGGAGCGTGCCGATCTGTGGAGCACGGCTTCGGCAATTCCGTTCGTGAATCGCATCGTGGATGTCGACGGACAAATCACCCGGCACTTTGGAGCGCAAACTTCGGGCGCGGTGCAACTGTATTTGCCGGATGGGAAGCTCGCGTTTAGTGGGGGTATCACCGGCGGACGCAACCATGACGGTGACAATCTCGGTGCTGATACCGTTACCGAGTGGATTCTCACCGGGCAGTCTGAGCACAGCGAGACATTCGTGTTTGGGTGTTCCCTGTTTTGAATGGACCGATTCATACTGACAAGTTGGGAAAGCAATTGTCGAGCAAAGTACCTGACAATACCCATGCTGTTACCCCAGCAGGCGGGCATGCTGCGATGGACACCACCGATCGCGCCCAGGTCCTGTTTAGTGAGCAGCGAGATCGCATCAATGCAACAACCGACCGGATGTTTGCGATCCTCATGGCCTTTCAATGGATCGCGGGAATACTCGCGGCTGTATTCGTCTCACCACGCACTTGGGCAGGAGCGGTCCCCAGCATACACCTCCACGTCTGGTCGGCACTGATTGGGGGCGGAATCCTCAGCGGGTTGCCCATCTATCTTGCATTGCGGCATAAGGGCGAGCCGATCACCAGGTACACAATCGCGGTTGCTCAAATGCTCTGGTCCGCCCTTCTTGTTCATTTGACAGGCGGGCGAATAGAAACGCATTTCCACGTGTTCGGCTCGATGGCGTTCATTGCAATTTACCGCGACTGTCGTCTGTTGATACCGGCAACCATAGTAACCGTGCTCGATCACGGACTTCGCGGCATCTTCTGGCCACAATCGGTTTACGGCGTCCTGAGTGCATCGCCGTTTCGAACACTCGAGCATGCGGCTTGGGTCGTTTTTGAGAACATCGTCTTGGTCAGTTCATGCCGCCGATCGACGGCAGAGATGTGGGAAATAGCCAGGCAGCGCGCCGAACTCGAAAACACCAACGATCGCATCGAATCTCAGGTCAGGGAGCGAACAGATCAACTGCGCCAAAGTCTGCAATGGAAAGCCGTCGTTTTGGATACAGCGGCCGACGGGATCATAACGATTGACAATGACGGTGCGATTCTCGAATTCAACCGAGCGGCGGAATGCATCTTCGGATTCTCAAAACCAGAGGTCGTAGGACAAAACGTATCGATGCTCCTCCCAAAGCAAGAACCTGCGCGAGACGACCGGCCTGCTCTATCACGTCTGCTGGGTGATGACTTGGCGAAATCCCGCACTCGACACGAGTTCGAAGGACTCCGAAAAGACGGCTCGAATTTCCCCTTGGATTTGAGCGTCAGCAAAAGCGAGCTTGGCGGAAACGTCACGTTCACGGCGATTGTTCGAGACCTAACCGAAGAGAAAGCTGCCGAAGCCGAAATTGCCAAGGTCAATGCCGACTTGCAAGTCGCCTCGCGATGGGCCGGGATGGCCGAGATCGCGACCGGGGTGCTTCACAACATTGGCAATGTCTTGAATAGCGTCAACGTTGCCGCGTCCGTGGTGACATCCAAGCTTCGTGCATCAAGAGTTTCAGGATTGACCCGGGCAGCTTCGATGTTGAAGGAGCACGAAAATAACCTAGTCGAATTCCTGTCGAAAGACGGCAAGGGTCGAAAGATACCGCCTTACCTATCCGAGCTCGCACAGCATCTTGAAGCCGAACAATCAGATATTTTGTCGGAGTTGACGTCGCTTACTGAAAATATCAATCACATCAAGAACATCGTCAACATGCAGCAGTCGTATGCTACGCGTGCCAGCGCCATCGAATCCGTGAGCGTCAACAGCATTGTCGATGAGGCCTTGCGCTTCAGTGAATCGTCTTTCTCGCGGTCAGAAATCCGAATACAAAAAGAAAATCACTCAAGTACGACAATCGAGACGGACCAGCACCGTATCGTCCAGATTCTCATCAATTTGATTCGAAACGGTCGTCAGGCCATGTCACATCTTGTTGGCGCAAGTGCCGTGCTCTTGATTCAAATCGAAGAGACGGAAACGTCGGTACGCATTCATGTCAAGGATCGCGGCATAGGCATACCGAAAGAGAATCTCACCGCCATCTTTCGTCATGGGTTCACAACCAAGAAGAAAGGACACGGATTCGGTCTTCACCATAGCGCAAACACCGCAAAAGAACTGGGCGGTTTGTTGACCGTTCAAAGCGACGGCCCCAACCAAGGCGCGACGTTTACACTTGAATTGCCTAAAATGCTCGAAGAGGTTCAGGTTTCATGACAACGAACTCGTACGAAAACCGCCGGATACTGATCATTGACGACAACGAGAGTATCCACGCCGATATACGAAAAACATTGTGCTCCTCAAGCACGGCGTCATCGCTCGAAGCTGCTGAACAGGAACTCTTTGGAAAGTCCACCAGTTCGGAGCAGGTGAGCAATGTATTCGAACTTGATTCCGCGTACTGTGGCGAAGACGGCCTTTCCCTGGTTCGCCAATCGCAGGACATCGACAAACCATACGCCGCCGCCTTCGTCGACATGCGCATGCCCCCAGGGTGGGATGGCCTAGAAACGATCGAGCGCATCTGGCAAGTCGACTCAGACATACAGATTGTTGTCTGTACAGCATTCTCAGATCACACTTGGCAGGAGATGATCGAAAAGCTTGGTCAAACGGACCGCCTACTGATTCTAAAAAAACCGTTTGATCCTATCGAAGTACTCCAGTGTGCGACCGCACTGGCAAGAAAGTGGCAACTGGCTCAACAAGCGCGCGATCATGTCTTGCACCTCGACCGACTGGTTGAGGAGCGGACAAAGAAACTCACCGAATCGAATGAGGCGCTCAAGAATGAAATCGCCGTTCGTGTTGATACCGAGAAAAAACTGCACCACGCGGCGATGTTTGACGGGCTTACCGACTTGCCCAATCGCACCAATCTGCTGGATATGCTGGGCCGCTGCATCGAAATGTCCAAACGCTGTAAAGGCTACGTATTCGCGGTGTTGTTCGTGGACTTGGATAATTTCAAACGCATCAATGACACGCTTGGACACGAATACGGCGACGCCGTCCTTGTCGAAGTTGCAACCAGGCTGAAAGCATCGCTTCGGTCGATCGATCAAGTCTGTCGACATGATGCCACCGCCTCGCGCTTGGGTGGCGACGAATTCGTCATTATTCTTGAAGCGATTCGAGACCCAAGCAGCGCCATCATTGTTGCCGAACGAATGCAAAAGGCACTGAACGCTCCGTTTCGAGTCAACGACAATGACATCGAAATCAGCGCCAGCATTGGCGTCGCGCTCTACGACTCAAGTGTCCAGACACCGGGCGATCTCCTTAGGAACGCGGACACGGCGATGTATCGCGCTAAGCAGGGAGGCAAGTGCTGTCATGCCCTGTTCAACCAGGAACTTCACGAGGAAATCGTCTCCCGTCTCTTGCTTGAAAACGATCTGCGCAAGGCACTCGATCGCAATGAACTCAAGATCGTATATCAACCCATCATCAATCTTGAGACAGGCCGAATCGACGGACTGGAAGCCCTCATGCGCTGGCACCCCACAGGCAAATCGCCTGTACCTCCTGGGGTCTTTATTCCAATTGCCGAGGAAATCAACTTGATCAGCACCCTCGGTCGCTGGAGCATGACCCAGGCTTGCCAAAACCTTGCTGCATGGAACAAGCTGTTACCACCTGATCGACAACTGTTCGTCGCCGTCAATGTCGCTCCTCAACAATTCGCTGACCCCGAATTCGTTCAAGAAGTCTCTAGCGTCATCACACAGACCGAATTGAATCCCCAGCACCTGCATCTGGAAATCACCGAAGGCACTGTCGTTCACAACGTCAATGATGTGGTCGCGAAAATCAAAGAGATCAACGAACTTGGCACCGAGGTCAATCTGGACGATTTCGGATCGGGCTATTCTTCTTTGGGGAGCCTCTACGAACTCCCGTTGAATCTCATCAAGATTGATCGCATGTTCGTCTTTCATGCGGAAAAGCGACGGGAATATGCCGCCGTGATTGGCGCGGTCATGGTGCTTGCACGCAATCTGAACATGCAAGTCGTCGCA
>JAUIEW010000089.1 GCA_030429365.1 Phycisphaerae bacterium | reverse complement strand
CAACACACAGGATAGGCTAAACGACTACGGTCCCGGTGCTGATATTTTTTCCGCAGAGGCTCAGCCATACCTCCAATTCATCGCCAAGACGGTCAAACCACTGATCGACGAGAAATACAAGACGCGACCCGAACCCGGGCATACGTCGTTGATGGGTTCGAGCATGGGCGGTGCGATTTCGTTTCAGGGGGCGCTCATTATGCCGGACGTATTTGGTTCGGCCGCGTGTCTTTCGACGGCATTCATGTTCAAGGATTCCAGCGAGAAGGGATACACCGAACTTGTCCAGCAGCGCGGCAAGCAGCCGATTCGTTTGTATCTGGACAGTGGGACGGGCGGTAAGCACCAGGATGGTGCACCGGCGACGCGAGCGATGGTCGAGTTGCTTATTAAGACCGGATGGAAACAGGGCGTCGATTTAGTGCATTATGAAGACGAAGGGGCCGACCACAACGAACGCGCCTGGCGCGCCCGCGTTGATCGACCCCTTCGGTTCTTGTTTGCAGACAACTGATGCGAGTCTTCCGGAATCAACCGGAGACGCCGCATCGCTAAGGGGTTTACTTGACAGCCTGTGTGATGCGAATCGCCGCACCACCACCCGGGCCGAGCTTCAACGTCAGCTTCGTGTTTGAGTCAACCGGCTTTTCTTCGATCACGATTGAATATGGATTCTTATCCCAATCGGCATCGTCGCCATCGCGATAGATCTGAGCAGTGTACTTGCGATCCTTGTCGAGGAACGAAAGGTCGGCTTCGACGGTACGGCCATTCTCATCCGTGATGCTGCCGATGAACCAGTCGTCGCTGTTGCGATCCTTGCGGGCGGTGGTGATGTAATCGCCGATCTCGCCGTTGAGCACCTTGGTGGTTTCCCAGTCGGTCACCACATCCTTGATGAATTGGAACGGTTCCGGTTTGGCCTCATAGTTCTTCGGCAGGTCAGCGGCCATGTGCAGCGGGCTGTAAAGAACGACGTAGAGCGCCAACTGCTTGGCGATCGTCGTGCGGACGCGGTCGTTGGGTTGCTCTTTTTCGAATAAGACGTCGAAGATACCCGGGGTGAAATCCATCGGGCCAGCCAGCATGCGCGTGAACGGAATGATCGTCGTGTGATCGGGCAGGTTGCTCTTTTCACCGCCCCACGCGTTGTATTCCTGACCGTTTGCACCTTCGCGGGTCATCATGTTCGGATAGGTGCGGCGGATACCGGTGTCTTTGATCGGCTCGTGGACGTCCAGCATGACGTGGTGCTTCGCCGACGCTTCAACGACGCGACGGTAGTGCTGCACCATCCACTGACCGTGGTGCCATTCTTTGTATGTCTTGCCATCGGCGCCGGTGCGATTGATGCCCTGGCCAAAACCGACGTAGCCACTCTTGACCGCGCGGATACCGAGCTTTTTGCAAAGGGCGAATGCTTCGTCGATCTGCTTGTCGTAATTCTCAACGCCGCACCCGGTTTCGTGGTGTCCGATCAGCGAAACGCCCTTCTCTTTGGCGTATGCCGCGAGGCCTTCAAGATCGTAGTCAGGATATGGCTTGGTGAAACTGAACTTGCCCTCACCGTTCATCCAGTCGTCATCCCAGCCGATGTTCCAACCTTCAACCAGCACGCCGTCGAAACCGTGCTTGGCGGCGAAGTCGATGTAGCGCTTGGTATTCTCGGTGGTCGCGCCATGTTTCTCGCCGGAATGCCAGCTTGAAACGTTCAGGTGCATTTCCCACCAGATGCCGACGTACTTGCCCGGTTTGATCCACGACACGTCGCCGAGTTTGTTTGGCTCGTTGAGGTTGAGAATCAGGTAATTCTCGATGAGTCCACCTGGTGATTCGTTCACCTGAATCGTGCGCCACGGCGAGGTCATCGGTAATGCGCCGCGCGACTTGACGCCGTCCGCCCAAGGATAGAGATCGGCTTCGAACGTGGTTCCGCCAGTGCGACGGAGGGCCATGCTTGAGAAATCGGTGAGGGCGGCTTCGTGCAAGCTGATGTAGAGACCGGCTTTGGTCTTGAAAGTTACGGGCGTGTGGACCACGGTGGCTTTGCTAAGCGGCGAGTCGGTGTAGCGATACTCATAACGATTTGACTCGAATGCCGGAATCCACCAGCAGCGATGATCGGCGGGGAAGGCGAACTCGGTCAGTTCGTCCATGATTTCGATTTGCTTGGCGTCGCCCTGCTCGGGAATTTCATAGCGGAAGCCTACGCCGTCATCGAACACGCGGAAGGTGATCGTCAACTTCTTGGACGAGTCACCCGTACCTTCCAGGTCGATGCGCAGTTGGTTGTGATGGTCGCGGATGTCCTTCTGTTCACCCCACGGCTGCGTCCAGGTTTCATCCGCGGAAGTGACCTTTGACGTTGCGATTTGAAAACCGCTGTCAAGCGATTCACCCGACTTGAGTTTGAATCCCATCTTGGATGAATTGATGACCGCATCACCTTTGCGCAAAACGCTATAAGTCGGCGCGCCATCTTTGAGCTCGAAAGCCACTTTCAAGACCTTACCCGGTGACTCAACCACCACCGGTTCGGCGTTGACCGATTGCGCAGCAAATCCAATTGCAACGATGGCGCTGAGCATGAAACGTTTTGTTTTCAATGTTCGCAGAAGACCCATGGACCTATCACTCCTTGAAATGTTGTTCGGACGCATCACGCCCGCGCCAAGTAGATCGGCGCATGCGATGACGTATTGAATACGGTCTTAGTGCGTGGGAGTGTAATCGAAAGATCGCGCGCTTGGAATCATACGCGACGGCTGCGTGCTGAAACTGTTTCGCACGCGCCGCCGTGATTCCTTGAATATCGCCTTACAGTGATACGTTGGCGATGACGCCGTTGGCAACTTCAGCGCCGATCGCGGTGAACACGCCGGAATCCGTGACGACTTCGATGTTCACCTGACGTACTGGCGTCGTCATCGTGCCTTCCAACGTTTCGACAGAAACGGTGACGCTACTGCCCGACTGAACGGCTGTGTACTTCGCCAATCGGTAATCGCCCGAAAGGTAACCATAGCCCTCACCCGCATCCTCATAGAGCAGGCCCTCTGCCATTCCCGATCCATCGAGCGAAACGTAGAGCGTCAGCGGGTCGAGCGAGACCTCACCGGTATACTCCATCACCGGGCCAGTTGGGATGATCGCACCGTCCCGAACGCGCAGATCGGGTTGATTCACATCGTTTGCGCTGTCTTCACCGACCAGCGAGATTGTTCGCCATGCGCCGGATGGCAGCGATGGTGTCGGCGCGCTGAACGGGTTTGCACTGAGATTGGGGACAACCATCAAATCCGAACCCAGGAGAAACGCCTGGTCTTCATCTCGAAGCGATGGATCGGTCAGGTCTGCAAAGAACACCGGACGCATCACGGGCAGGCCATTGAGCGTGGATTCGCGGAAGAGCGTATACAGATACGGCAACAATCGGTAACGCCGCTGGATCGAAGTGCGGTTTGCCGTCTCGATCGAAGGCCCGAATGACCAGGGTTCCTTATCGACACCCGTATTATCCTGGTGTGCCCGACAGAACGGCATAAACACCCCCACGCCCATCCATCGCGCGAACATGTCGCCTGTCCCATCGCCGACGAACCCGCCAAGGTCCGGACCGGCGAACGGCTGACCGGACAGACCGATGTTCATCACCATCGCGTTGGTCCAATTGAGATGTTCCCAACTGGCGATGTTGTCGCCGGTCCACATGGCCGCATAGCGATGTCCGCCGATGAAACTCGCCCGCGAAAGCACGAACGGCCGCTTGGTTGGGTTGGTCGCGGTGATGCCTTCGTGCGATGCCCGCGACATGAGCATGCCGTAGACGTTGTGATACTGCGAGTGCGTACCCGGCGTCAGTCCCCCACCGCCACGGTGTAGATTCGATTCGGGCATCGAGTGACCCGGACCATCAAAAACGCCCGGCTCGTTCAGATCGTTCCAAACTCCGTCGATTCCGGTGGCCATGAAGTCCACATACAACCCCGCCCACCAAGATCGTGTTTCGGGCCGGGTGAAATCCGGGAAGTGGCATGGACCAGGCCAAACGACGCCGGTGTAGACGTTGCTGTTCGCGTCATAGACCCAGTGGTCGCCCGCATTTCCTTGATCGTAAACGTGGTAACCGCCCTCGACCTTGGCGCCCGGGTCGATCATCCAGACGGTACGAAAACCCTGAGCATGCAGGTCGTTGTTCAGCACGGTCGGGTTGGGAAAGTTAAACGGATTGAACGTAAAGATTTTGAAACCATCCATGTAGTCGATGTCGAACCAGATGACATCACAGGGAATGTCGCGATTGCGGAATTCATTCGCGAGGTTGCGAGCCTCCGTCTCAGAAGCATATGAGTACTTGCTCTGCTGATAGCCCAGCGCCCACATCGGCGGCATCTGAATGCGTCCGATGAAATCGGTCAGTCGCGTGATAACTTCCTGCGGTGTATCGCCCTCAAACACGTAGATCGGAAATTCGGGGCCCTCTGCGGCGAAGAGGATTTCGATCGAAAGGTCAATCTGACAGCGGAAGGTGGTGTCGGCCAACACGCCGAACGCCGTCCCGTCGTTGCGAACGCCAAGCACCCATGGATGCGATTGATAGAGGCTGGGGTTGCCCGCGCCGTAGGCATATGCGTCGGTGTTCCAGGCTTCGGTGGTCTTGCCGTTTCGAAGCAGCGGGCCTGCGATTTCGCCGGTGCCGTACAAGCTGACGTTGTCGTCGATGTCGATCAACGCGACATGACGTCCGCCGGAATTGAAGAACACGGGACGGATCGCAAACGGGCCGTCGGCTGTTCCGAAAACCGTCGGCGTGGTTTCCATCGAAAGCGACATGGGCAGCGAACCAATGTCGGCATCGTCATCGTAGAACCGAGTCACATTGGGGCCGAGGTCCTGGGCGATGACTTCAAATCCCGAGAATGGATCACCCGCGCTCCGTTGCCACTCTGCGTAATCCGCGAGGTCGACGTCGTTGTCCGAGTCGAAGTCGGCTTGGGCGCACGACCCCGTACCCGGCCCATTCATGCATGCTGCAAAGATGGCGAAATCGTCGTTGTCCAGATCGCAGTCGGCGTCAAGATCTTGGGGGAAGCAACCGACCAGCAAGGATGATGTTGGCACGCCGACGTATTCATTCGCTTCGAGATCCACGTCGCCATCAAGCGATGCCGGGATTTGAAACGATGGATTGAGAAACTCGAAGTTATCTGTGGGATACGCCGCATGCGCCACGTAAATCGTTGCAGGAACTCCGCCGAACTCGGCTTGCAGGTCAATCGTACCTTCGAGCCATGGACCGCTGGTGACGTCCGCGGCGCCGGCTGCGTTGAACCAACCGCTCCAGTTGCTGTCTACTTCATTGCCGATGTACGCCGACCATGCCGCAACAGTGCCCAGTTTGTCCCACGGCGCGGCGATCTGACCGCCGGGTCCATCCGAAACGAAAATGAAATGATCCTGGCCGAAGTCGGCCGACGGCGCAGCGACATAGAGAGTTGTTCCCCGAATGCCGGCATAGAGTTGGCGGTCGTTGTTTTCGGCGATGAGCGTCGCATCCGCATCGAGACCGCCGTCGAGCGTCCACTCTTCCGCGTCATTGCCAAGAACATACGCGTGCCAATCGGAACCGCCATTGTTGTCCCATGTGCCCAGGCCGTCATTGAATGCCATGTCGAGTTTGGTCGCGGTCTGAGGCACGGTCACCACCGTTTGCCAAACCGACTCGGCCGCATTCCAGGTCATGACTGGATCGGGTGCAACGACCTGACTCCAATCGTTGAACCCATAATGCAGATTCACACTGGGCGCACCATCCAACACACGACCGGCCGGATCGTATTGAATCGTTACCGGGACATCGGGCGTGACTGGATAAGGACTGATGTCAACGGTGTTGGCCGACAGCGATGCGGTAACTAAGAGGAGCATCGCGACAGAAAGCGAGACAAAGCGCAGCGATCGGGTCATGAATCCAATTCCAAAGAAAGGTCGAGAATTTCCCCGGCTAAGTTATCTGATTGTAACCGCCTCGATATGCGAATTCGACCATCCGATTCGTCCGAGAACCAATCGAATTGTTGTGGAGATTCTCGAAACAATCCGCGCTGCGATAATTCAAGGATGAATCGACCGCGATTGTGATGACACTGTTTCATCGCCACGTGTGCGAGCGCGATCACTCGGCGAGAGAGATGGTACATGCGCAGTCATTCGAATTGCGCACCATCCCTACGTACGAACAGGTTCCGAACTGCTGCGGTGTGAAAGGGAGGCCTTTGAAGGATTCAGGGATTGTCTTTGGAAACGCGGATGCAACTCTTCCCAATCCATCACGAGTTTCCCGCCGGTGGCTTTGTGTTGGTCTTCCCAATCGATCATCAGTGTGAGGCAAGCGTGGTCAATGTAATCGAGCCCCTCAAGGTGGACGTGCAACTCGCGCGACGGTGCGACTTTCTCAAGCGCGCTTGCCAGTTTGGGCAGACGGATAAATGTCGCCGCTCCATTCAAACGCAGGTGTGCCGTGTTTTCCTGAGGGTTATCCTCAAAATTGACCGCCAGGTGCGAGAAGGTGTACACCAGCTTGAGAAGCGCGAGACCAAATCCAATCGCGATACCAACCAGCAGGTTGAAGTAGACGATTGAGAAAACAGTGACCAGAAAAATCGGAACTTCACTGGGGCTCTCTTTGTAGATTTTCTTGACGGCTTTGACATTGACCAACTTGTAGCCAGTGAAAACCAGGATCGCAGCCAGACTCGCACGGGGCACGTGAGCAAGCAGGTCGGTGAGCAACCAGACAAATGCCAACAACCAGATACCATGGAGAATGGCCGAAGCTCTGGATCGCGCGCCAGCTTCAATGTTTGCAGAACTTCGGACAATAACACCGGTCATGGGCAGCGCGCTGAACATTCCGCACAGTGAATTCCCGACCCCCTGGGCAAACAACTCCTTGTCATACTTGGTGCGCGGTCCGGTATGAAGTTGATCGACCGCATTGGCGCAAAGGAGCGTTTCGGCGCTGGCGACGATCGCAATGGTCATCGCCGCGACGGCCACGTTGACGTCCCCCAGGGCACTGATTGATTCTGCATTGGGTAGTTAAAACGATTGGAACAAGCTTTCGCTCAGAACGATCTTGAGGATCGGCATTTTGATTGCGTAAGAAATGATTGTGGCCACAACAATTGCCACAAGCGGTCCTGGAATGATTCGGATCTTCTTGGGCGCCCACAGCCGCCAGAAGACAATCACGGCGATGGACAGCAGTCCGACATAAGCAGCTTGGTGATGCTGCGTCCATTCGATCGGAAAGATGCCCTTTTCGAACGCTTCGGGCAATGAGAGGATGTTTTCGACAGGCGTCTTGCGAGGATTGTCGTCCACCATGACGTGGCACTGTTGCGAGAAGATGATGACACCGATTCCTGCAAGCATGCCTTGAATGACCGCAGGCGATACAGCTCGAAACCACTGCCCCAACCGCAACACCCCGGCGAGCATTTGAAGCACCCCCGCCGCCAACACAATAATTCCAAGATTTTCGGCAAGGTGTGGGTCATTGACGATGCCGAAGATGATGACCGTGAGCCCAGCTGCCGGTCCGCTGACTTGCATTGGCGAGCCCGAGAGCATGCCTACGACAATACCTCCGATGATCCCGGTCACGATTCCAGCACCCACCGGTACGCCCGATGCGATCGCAATACCCATACACAACGGTAGAGCGACAAACACCACGACGATCGACGCGGGAAGATCGTGACGCAGAATGTCGGAGAGATTCGGCTTGGTCGCTGCAGTATTGCTCATGGCTGGTTGGGTCCCTACGGGTTCGTTCGCGCGTTCTTTGCCTGTCGGCATGGAGTCAGGTGCTGCTGGAGTCAACTGTTGATTGTGCGATACGATAGATTTGACTGACCGTGCTGACAAGACGTGATCCGCATCGATCATGAGTTTTTGCCGAGGATTGACCTCAGTTTTCAGGGCGATGCGGGCAAGACGTACATAATGCGCCAATTCTTGGCTGGCGAGGTGTGAATTGAAAGGTCAATCGGAAGTTAAAATATCCAAAATTTTCTCCAACTCGGGGAGCGATTTTCCGGCTTCTACGGGAATCACGAGGCTGGCCGACTCTGAAAATACGGTTGCGTTTGGATTGATTTCCGCGACGAACGCCCCGCTATGCGCAGCAAGTCCTGCCAACGATGCGGCGGGGTGGACCACGCTGCTTGTTCCAACGACGAGCACGACCTCGGCATCGCCGGCCAACTGGACGGCCCGCTCGAAGACGCCATCGGGCAGCATCTCGCCGAACCACACAACGCCGGGACGGGCCAACCCACCGCATCGGTCGCATTGGGGCATGGGTTCGTCCACCGTCGCCACACGTCTTTCAAACCCGCACTCGGTGCAGCGATCGATCCAGATGTCGCCATGCAGGCAGAGGATTTGTTTGCTGCCGGCTTGCTGATGCAGACCGTCAACGTTTTGCGTGACCAAGTGAAAGTCGTCAAACCGTGACTCAAAACGGGCGATTACCTCGTGAGCCGGATTTGGTTGGACGGCAAGCAACTTCGCCCGCCGCGATCGATAGAAGCGCCAGACTTGCTCCGGATCACGACTGAACGCCTCAGGGGTGGCCAGATCTTCCGGACGACATCCTTCCCATAAGCCCCCGGAATCACGAAAGGTCGGCACACCACTCTCAGCAGAAACGCCAGCCCCAGTCAGGCAGAGAACCCGGGACGCTTTTCGTAGTTCATTGGCGAGGGGTTGGAGCATTTGTGATAAGTTGTCAGCCATCACCATATTGTAACAAGTTCGCTTGACGGTGACGCCACCGATAAGCACCATGCAGCCGGAGGATCGAACCGCTTGAGTGACCGATTCCTCAAGTCTCGATTTGAGATTCACTTATGAAGAAAAGCATTGCGCAGTCGTGCCATTGGCGGGCGCGAGCGGTTGGTTGTCTGACGGTTTCGGCGATTGTACTCACCGTCGCCGGTTGCGATCAATTTTGGGTCAATTCTGCCGACGAGATCGCGTCCAACATCATTCGCCATCGCCAGAAACAGACGTTGGGCACCACATCCGACGCCGACATCGGTGCGGAAGACGGGAGCATTGGTTCGCGCGGCGACATGTATTCGTTCACGCCAAGCCGCGTGGATTCAGAGGTCCCCGATTCCTTCAAACGCGCCGCCACAGAAGAAGTTGAAGACGATACGATTGGCACGAATGGTTATGGCGATGCTGTAGCGTTCCGACTGTCCGACGCCCTCGAATACGCCTTTCACAACGCCTGGGATTTCCAGACCCAAAAGGAAGACCTGTATCTCTCGGCGCTGGCGCTGATGACCGAGCGGCAGCTTTGGACCCCCCAATTCGTCGCTGGCATTCGCGGTGAATACGCCAACTACGGGCAGGTCCGCGATTTCGATCACGCCATGACTGCGGTGTCGGAGTTGTCGGTAACGCAGCGGCTGCCCTACGGCGGTGAGGTCGCAGCCCGCGTGATCAATGTTCTCATGCGCGATATAGGCCGGCACACCACCAGCGGTGAATCAGGCACTGCGATCCTGGAGGCAAATATCCCGCTGCTGCGCGGCGCGGGTAAGGTCGCCTACGAAACCCGCTATCAGGCCGAGCGGAACCTGGTCTACGCGGTACGCGATTTTGAAGCCGCTCGTCGCGATCTTGTTGTCGATGTAGCCGGCGATTTTTTTGACCTGCTGGCCATCAAGACGCAGATCGAAAGTGCCCAAGCCGCTCGCGAGTCGGCCATGCTCGAGCAGGATCGAACCCAGGCGTGGGTGGATACGGGGCGTCTCGTCCAGATTGAAGCGAAGCGTATCGACGTTCAGGTGCTGGACCGCTCCAACGACGTGAACAACGCCCGCGTGCGGTATGAAACGGCCCTCGACAGATTCAAAATCCGAATCGGGATGCCAACCCAGGAGCACATTGACGTAGTAGATGAGGAGCTTGATCTGTTTGAGCCGGACGTTGAAGAGCGTGAGGCGATCGAAACGGCAATCGCGTATCGGCTGGACTTGATCAATACGATGGATCGCATCGACGACGCCAAGCGCGGTGTGGTCATCGCCAAGAACAACTTCTTACCGCAGTTCGACATTTCGGGTTCGATCACGATGGACACGGATCCGAACAAGAAGAACTCGCTCAGTTACAACTCTGAGCGGACGCTGTGGCAAGGCATGCTTGAACTTGAAATTCCGCTTGATCGGCGTGAAGAACGCAACGTGTTTCGTGCGGCGCTGATCGACTTGCGGCGAGGTGAACGGGCCTACGAGTTGGCCAAAAGCAATGTCATCCTCGACGTTCGAAGTGCCATCCGAAACTTGCAGTTGGCGAAGCAGTCGATGGCGATTCAAGAGGAGAACATCGAGGTGAACCTTGAGCGCGCGGCACAAGCCAATGAGTTGCTCAAACGTGGCCGTCTCAGTTCAAGCCGCGACACGATCGAAGCGCAGAATGCGATTCAGGCATCAAAGAACCAGTACGCAGCCGCTGTCGCCGACTATCGGCTTGCAATACTGACGTTACAAAGGAACTGTGGAACGCTGCGGGTGGACGATCGCGGCCATTGGATCCGATAAAAGTGGCGAGGTGCAGCCATTTTTCTTGGTCATCGTTACAAGTTTAGACACGTCATGGCCGGCAACCACGTTTGTGGGGACTCGCTGCACGGCTTAGAATATGTTTGAAGGAACCCTGTCCTAATTCTCTTGAAAGCTTATTCCATGCCCATCGCTGACAGACATGATTCACGATCGCGACACGGTGGTTCCAAGAGAAACCTGCTGAACCCATCTCCAAGGCATCAGACATTGCCCGTGGTTGGCGTCATGAGACGGCGAGCCCTCGTCAATAGCGCCGTGTTTTGGATCATTGGTATTGGAGCGCTTTGCGCTGCGTACTTCTTACTCAAGCCCGATCGAAAAACAGATGCGGCGGCTGAAGCCCATCAGGTCTCGCGCCGTTCGTTTTCGGTGACGCTCAACGAAAAGGGTGAATTGGAAGCCAAGAAGTCCACGGACGTGAAGGTCGAAGTGGAAGGCCGTTCGACCATTATCTGGCTTATCGAAGAAGGCACGCAAGTCGAGAAAGGTGATCTGATCGCGCGGATCGCCAGCAATGAAATTGAAGAGCGCATCCAAGCCGAAGACATCAAAGCCCAAAATGCCAAAGCCGCCGCAGAGGCGGCGGACCAGCAGTTTGAGATCATGCTGGATCAAAATGCGAGCGACATTCGCAAAGCTCGGTTGGCCTTGACCAACGCCGAAATCGAAGAACGCAAGTATGTCGAGGGTGACTCGGTCCAAACCTTAAACGCCAAAGAAAACGCACTGCGTACAGCCAAGCTCAAGCTTGAACAAGCGCAGGATGTGTTGAAGGATTCACGGGCGCTGCACGACAAAGGTCATCTGAGCAAGCTCGACTTCGAGCGTGATGTGCTCTCCGAAATCGAAGCCAATGACGCGGTCGAGGCGGCTGACCTCGACTTGAAAACGTTCAAAACCTACACGATGCCAAAAGAACTGGCGCAAAAAGCATCAGACGTTGACGAAGCCAAGAAGGATCTGGAACGGACTATCAAGAAAGCCGAAGCCACCGAGATGAAGGACCGGGCTCAGACGGCCGCAAAGCATGCTGAATATCAGCTTGTGCAGGAACGCCTGAACAAGCTTCGCGAGCAACAAGTCAAGACCGAACTCCGGGCACCGGCTGGCGGTTTGGTGGTCTACGATACGGGCCCGAATCGCTGGAACCGCCGCGAAATTGCCGAGGGTGCTGAAGTCTTCGAGCGGCAGACTGTGGCCAAACTGCCTGATCCGTCGCAAATGATCGTTAAGCTACGCATCCATGAGGCCAAGACAAGCCTCATTGCCATCGGTCAGAAGGCCAAGGTTGAAGTGGAAGGCATTCCTGATGTGCTGTTTGACGGGGTGGTCACGAAAATCGCGCCGTTGGCTGACTCGCAGAACAACTGGCTCAACCCCGACATGAAAGAGTATGCCACAGAGATTGAGCTCGAATCGAACAACTACGAGTTGAAACCGGGGGTCACCGCGCGGGCCGAGATTCTTGTGCGAGACGTCAAAGAAGTGTTGACCATTCCTGTTCAGGCCGTCTACAGCGTCGGTGAGCGACACTTCGTTTTTGCCGGCAAGAGCCAGACCGCCGCAGTTCCTCAGGAAGTCGTGGTCGGCGCCGCCAATGACTCGTTTGCCGAAGTGCAAAGCGGCTTGAGTGAAGGCGACTGGGTTTTGCTTGCGGTGGATGACGCGCCGCTGGCTGCTTTGCCCAATCCGCAGGAACAAGTCGACGAGTTCGATCGCTCCCCATCAAAGGAAAAGGCGAAGGGCGCACCAAGTGGAAAGGGTAGAGGCAAGGAAAAAGGTAAAGGGAGAGGCAATCGGAAGCAACGCGGCGATGACATTAAAGGCACCACTGCGAAATCAACCAGTCAGACGGCTGAAACGAAGACTCGAGATCAGTCATGAGTGATGTCGAGGCGTTTGCAGAGAACTCCCCTGCCATCATGTCAGTTCAATCCGAAGCCAATCGTCCAAGTACCAGCGCCATCGCGTCAATCAGAAAGCTGGTGAAAACCTACCGCAAACCAGGCGCATCTGTCGAAGTACACGCCATCCGATCCGTGTCGATTGACTTTCTTGAGGGTGAGTCTGTCGCCATATGCGGCGCAAGTGGGTCAGGCAAGAGCACGATGTTGAACATCCTCGGGTGTCTCGACCGCCCCACCAGTGGCGAATACCTGCTCGATGGGACCGACGTATCCGAATTCGATGATGATGGTCTCTCGCAGATTCGTGGCGAGCGAATCGGATTTGTGTTCCAGAGTTTCAATCTGATCCAACAATTGACCGTGCTCGAGAATCTCGAAGTTCCGCTTTTCTATCAAGGCGTTCCACCTCAGAAACGCCGCGAATCAGCTGAAGCGTTGATTGCAAGGGTTGGGCTCACGGACCGTGCCGACCATCGCCCCATGGAATTATCTGGTGGGCAGCAGCAACGAGCGGCCATCGCACGCGCGCTTATCAACAATCCCGTCATCATCCTGGCCGACGAACCGACCGGAAATCTCGATACGGCCACCGGCGATATGATTTTGGAAATTTTCGATGAGCTTCGGGCGGAAGGTCGCACGGTGATCATGGTCACGCATGAGCCCGATGTCGCCGAGCGTTGCGACAGAATCGTCACGATGCGTGACGGCAAGATCATCAGCGACACGCGGCCATAATGCCCGACGTGATTGAGCGACGTTTGATGTCTTTGCGTATGCTTGTTACGGATTGGGCGGTTGGTATTCGGGAACGATGTTACCCAACATTTCACGAATTCCAGCTGGAGATGAATCGTCCGCCGCTGCGATAAGGCGTTCGATTTTTTGGATCATCTCGTCCCACTCTTCGCGGCGTGACTGCCAGATACCAATCTTTGGATGACGGGTTGGATTGACGTTTTCGCCATCAATCAGCAGCTCTTCAAATAACTTCTCGCCCGGGCGCGTTCCGCTGAACACCACATCGATGTCTTCACCTGGGCGCAACCCACTGAGCGTAATCATGTTGTGGGCCAGGTCGACGATCTTGACCGGATCGCCCATATCCAGGACGAAAATTTCGCCACCGTTGCCCATCGTCCCGGCCTGCAACACCAATTGCGATGCTTCCGGAATCGTCATGAAATAACGCGTCATGTCGGGATGCGTGACCGTAACCGGGCCGCCTTTTGCGATCTGCTGTTTGAAGATCGGAATGACGCTGCCGCTCGATCCGAGGACGTTGCCGAACCGCACGGTGATGTACTGCGTTGACGCCTTGTAACCGAACTGCTGAACGAACATCTCGGCGACGCGTTTACTGCACCCCATGACGCTGGTGGGATTGACGGCTTTGTCTGTCGAGATCATAACCATTTTCTCGACGCCAGATTCTGCGGCAGCGAGCGCGACGGTCCGTGTCCCGACGACATTGTTTTTGACGGCTTCTCCTGGATTGCACTCCATCATCGGTACATGTTTGTGGGCTGCAGCGTGGAACACCTCGCTGGGCTGATGCATCTTGAAGATCTTCTGAATTCGCGTCGCGTCGCATATGTCCGCCACGACCGGCTGAATGTCGATCTCGGGGAATTTTGCGATCAATTCGCGGTGGATCTCAAAGAGATTGTTCTCGGCTTGTTCGATGAGCAAGAGCAGCGCGGGATTGAAGCGCGCAATCTGGCGACACATCTCAGATCCGATACTGCCCCCCGCGCCGGTGACGACGATCTTCTTGCCGGTGAGCTCAGCTCCGATGGCCTCGGTATCCAGCTTAACCGGTTCGCGCCCCAGCAAGTCTTCAATGTCCACCGGACGAAGCTGGCTGACCTGCACCCGGCCTTCGATCAGATCGGTCATTGCCGGAATGGTGCGGAATTTGACGGAGTTACCTTCGCAGAACCGGACAATCTCGCGAATTTTCTTGGGCTTAGCATGGGGCATCGCGATGAAGAGTTCGTCCACGCGATGCTGGTTACAGATTTCCTTGATCTGGTTGGTTCGGCCCAGGACCTCGACGTTGTGGATTCGGTGTCCCAGATTGGCGACCTCGTCATCCACGAAACCGATGACGTTGTAACCGGCTTGTCCGCTTCGCAGCAATTCGCGCAGAAGATTTTGACCGTGATCGCCAGCCCCCACGATCAGGATTCGCAATTCGACCGTGGAATCTTTGCCTCGGGTGTATTCATAATAAGAGCGGAACAGAACGCGTGCGGCCGCGACGAAATTGATGGTCGCAGCCCAATCGATGAGGAATACGGATTGGCGAAATTTCGCGCCGCGATCGATCAACACTTCGTTCGTCATCCCGTGGGCCAAGTTCTCAATCAAGAAGAACGCACCAATCAGGAAGAACGAACTGATCTGTGACGCGACGGCAATCGTCGCGAGGTCACGCAACCCGACAAACCGCCACGATCCATGGAACAGCTGCATCCTCGCGAAGACCACGAGTTTGATGGGCAAGGCGATGACGGCAATGGGAAGGAACAGATGGACGATCCAGAATTGCCACCCGTGAAAGTTGTAGGCGAGCCCAAAGGCGGCGAAGAGCGCCAGCAGGAATAGAAATGCGTGCGCGAGCACGGACAGCGCATTTCGGTGCTTACGCCATGCGAATCGACGTCTTGGCGGATTCTTCTCTGTGTTGCTTTCGGTTGAAGAATCCAAGAAAAGAACCTCTGGTCGTTACCCGTTGCAGTGGCGCGATTTGAGCCAGTTACCCTTCTGCAAATCGACTAAAATCCTATCCTAAATCAACCAAGATTCGACCACAACGGGACATCTGAATAAACGAGATTATGGGACCGACAGACTTGAAAGGCGTCGGTTTGGGAAAGGCGGGTTGTGCAACTGCCGATTGCCGTGAAATTCCGGACTTCGCTCAGGTCACATTCAACGCTCAAACCGAAAGTCGATCTCTTCTTGTCTAGCCAACTTTGTCGTCTTGCGCAAGCTCGCTGGATACTGCGGCATCAATTGCTTCCTGCATTTTCTCAAGGAAACCTGCATATTCGGTTGCCCGAAAATTGTCTCGCAGCTGGGTGGCCGCTCTGATTGCAGAAGACTCTTTCGCTGGTGTATCGCCGTCGAGCCAAAGCAGGTAGGCTTGAATAGCGGCGAATTCTGCGGATTCAGGGTTGTTTGTGACAACGGCGGCACATTCTGACAAGACACGATCGCCATCGCGAGCGGAGGGAAGTACCTCACTCAGTGGACGCCGTACACTGAACATATCTGGATTGTGTCTGATCATGGACTGCAACTGGACCATGGCGGATCGGTACTGCCGATCAACAACGGCACTAACAAATTCGCCGATTGCTGGTGCAATGTCTTCCTCTGCACCGATTCCTGCCCGCTGAAACGCCTTGTGGCTTTGGTGATATTGGCCTTCGCGCAGCAACTCCCAAGCTTTTTCAGTTTGTTTCTTGCGAATCGAATCAACCTTACGCTGCAACTGCTCGGCATGACTTGGGCGATTAGCCGCAACGGACACTGAATCTTCAGTAATCTCTGGCATGTTCAACAGTGAGTCATTGGTTTCCTCATCACGAAGTGCCCGCTGTTGCAAGCTGAACGCCACCGAATGACTGAAAGCGTTAAAATATGCGGATTCTTCACGACGACTGATCTCCGCGTCAATTGTCCCGGTTTCGAAACGTGGAGCTCTGGTGCGTGACGTTTGCTCGAGCCCGACAAATGTTGGCGGTGAGAAAAACACAGCAGATGGGCTTCGACCGAAAAAACGCATCAGCGACGTCGCGTTAACACCCCGTGTGTTTTGCGTGCCTTGGAAGTAAACGCCCCCTCCCAATCCCTGCCGCCTTCCTTGCGATGTATAGGGATTACCCCGGTCCGCCGATGAATTCACAAATCCACGTTGGGTGGCTGATCCGGACGTGAAACTGCGGCGAGATGCGTAAAGTCCACTCCTTTGAACCGTTCTTCTAAGCGTCGCCCCAAGTTGGTTTGACCCTCGCGACGCAGTGAGGATGTTGCCGTTACTCTGTGCCATCGCTTCGCTTGGTTCGAATACTGGCCAAATAGACACAAGGATCACAGGGATCAGCAACTGAAGACGGTGTGAGTGCGACTTGTAACGCATGATCATCTCTCTCTAGCGGACCCCGTTTTAACTCGAATGGCGGTATGCCTCACCATGTCAGCGCAGATGATTGCCCTCGGGCTTCGATTCACTTCACGCCTTTGGCGGCCCTTCTCGATGGATTGTAGAGAGGGCCTTCACCCTGTTCAACGTTCCAGGGCACCGTGAGGTTCGCCCTTTTCT
>JAUIEW010000088.1 GCA_030429365.1 Phycisphaerae bacterium | reverse complement strand
GCCGTTCGAGTTGGCGTCGCCGCTCGTCTGGTTGGCGAGATCGATCACGTCGGGGATCGCGTTGCCATTGCAATCTTCGCACTCGTCGGGCACATCGTTGCCGTCGATGTCCGAACTCGTCGCGCCGCCGATGTCGCAATCGTCCGGGACGCCATTGCCATTGCAGTCGCCGACGGGCAGATACGTGATGCTTACTGAAATCGACGAACCCTGCGGACATTGATCCACAAACGCCGATGCCGTCATCACGATGGTCGCCGGTCCTGCTCCGACGATTTGATTAAACAAGGCGGCTGACAGCGTGATCGCATCAACATCCGCCACCGCCGGGCAATCGTTGGCCATCCCGGTGAAGATTTCGCCCAGCGACGTGCCATTCAATTCCACCAAGATCGTTTCAACCGGCGACGCAAGATCCGCAATCGCCGAGAACGTCAGCGTCACCTCGCCAACCGCCGGCCGCATGTCGTTGACGATAAATTGCAGCGAACCCGCCCCGCCAAACACCGGCGAAAGCAAGAACGACGACTCGAATACCGGGTCGAATTCCTCGCAGACGTCCGGCGTCCCGTTGGCATTGCAATCGGTCTTGTTTTCATCCGGGATACCGCTGCCGTTGCAGTCTTCACTCGTTCCACTGCTGATGTCGCAACTGTCGGGCACGCCATTGTTATTCAAGTCGCCGGTGCAATCACCCGTGCAAAAGAAGGGGCCGCCCGGCGCGGTGCTGAGTTCGTCGATCTCGCACTCGTCGGGCACCGCGTTTTGGTTGCAGTCATTGCTGCTGTTCGACGCGATGTCGCAACTGTCGGGGATGGCGTTCTGATTGCAGTCCGGGTCGCATTCGTCGGGCACGCCATCAAGCGTGCAGTCTTCACTGGTGCCCGAGGCGATGTCTTCCGCATCGGGAATCCCGTTGTTGTTGCAGTCGGGTTGACGTTCGTACGCCCCCATGTCGACAAGCGGTGCCGTTCCCAACCCTGAGTCAGCCACACTCGGATCATCCGCAAAGCGCGGCAACCCATCGATATCAAACGTCGCCACCGACTCCGCGAAGGTCGCGGCATTGTTACCCGCATCGATGCAAGGCGACGAGGGGGCCAGCGATGGAAGATCGTCGAGCGTACCGAAAATGTTGTCCGCCCCATTCGCATCGACAAACAGCGGATCGAGCGCGATGTTGCCCACGCCGCCAAGTCCGCCGCTTAGATTCATCACGCACGATGTGCCCAACGTCACGGTCCCGCCATCGCGATAAATCTGACTGGCTTCACCCGCACCAGCCAGGTCGCTGTTGGACCAGAGGATGCTGTTTTGAATCGTCGCATGCCCGCCGCCGATCAGCGCGATCGCCCCGCCGAAATCGTCCGCGACGTTTCCGGTGAATGTGCAGTTGACGATCGTCGGGTCGGCTGTCGATGTGAGGTACAGCGCGCCGCCGTTGGCTTCGACGCCGCTGCCATTGCCCATGTTGTCGGCTATGTTCCCGGCGAAGACGCAGTTTTGCAGCGTTGGTTCGCTGGCCGACGATACGAACATCGCCCCGCCGACGCCGCCGGAAGCGCTATAAGCCGCAGTGTTGCCAAGGAATCGACACCGATCGAACACCCCGCTGCTCGACGTGACGAAATAAACCGCCCCGCCAAACGCCGATGTGTTCGCTACGAATTCAGTCGCCACGAATTCAACGTTGCTAGCTTGGCAGCGGACGGCTCCTGCGCTCGCGCGATTGCCTTTGATCTGGCAGTTGTGGACTTTGATCCTGCTGCTGACGATGCGCATCGCCGCCCCGGAGTTGTCGGGGCTTGTTCCGTTGGCGACGCCGCCCGTGATGGTGAATCCGTCGATGGTTGGCGCGTTTGCAAGTGCGCTCGCGGTGACGACGTGATAGCTGTTGTCCGTGGTGACACCGCCGATGTCGTCGCTGTCGAGATCACCGGAGAGCACCGTGTTGTTGGTGACCGGGTCGCTGTTTCGCTCGCTGCGACTGGTTTCGCCCCCGCTGAATCCGCCATAAAGTCGAACATTTTCTGTCAGCACGAACGATGCAGATCGATCGCCCCCCACGCCGGCTGGTCGATACGTTCCCGCAGCCACCCAAACCTCTGCGGGCACGCAGTTCGAGTTCACATCGACGAGCGCGGCTTGCAGACTCGTGTACGCATCAATCCAACTCGAACCGTCGTTCGCGCCGCTGGTGGCTGTCCGGTCGACGTACAGCAATCGCTGCTCGCAAATATCAAACAAGCCATTGATGTTGCAGTCGGCTGCCGATTCGCAAATGTCCGGGACCCCGTTCGAGTTGCAGTCGTCCGCCCCTCGGTCCAGATCGCATTCGTCGGGAATGCCATTGGTATCGCAGTCAACGCTGAACCCGCTGAGGATATCGCACTCATCCAGTTCACCGTTGTCATTGCAATCGGCATCCACGATCAACTCGACGCGATCAATCTGCCAACCGACGCCGTCGTTGCTCATGCTGTCAACGGAATCGAAGTGCCATTCGAGCGTCACCGGTTGGCCGGCATAGCCCGCCAAATCGACCGTGCGCGTCTCCCACACCCCCACCGCCCCGACCGGTCCAACGTCATCGACAATGTCGCCGTTGACCGTCAGCCAAGCCGCGTCAAAACCGCCGGGCGCAACCCCACGATCGCCGTCGTAGAGCGAACAGTATTCGAGATACGCTTCGTTGACCGACTCCGGAATCAATCCGGCATCGACGGAAAGCACTCCGCTTTCGACAGCGCCCGTTTCGAACGAGCAGGACGCGTCTTCCCCAAAGTACGCCCAGCCCGGCGCATCGCATCCGCCGCCTTGATCACAATTGCTGGTGACGTGCCACAACCCCGTCGCGCTCCAGTTGGCTGGCAGGCCTGCATTGAAGTCGCTGCCAATCAACACGCCTTGGTCGTAGTACTCACACACATCGGGGACCGCGTTGTTGTTGCAGTCATCCGCGCCGGCGACGATATCGCAGCCGTCCGCCAACCCGTTGTTGTCGCAATCCGGTTCGCAATCGTCGGGTACGCCGTTGGTGTTGCAGTCCGTTTGACTGCCGCAATTCGGTATGGGGAAATCGATCGAACAAAGATTGCCCGTGGCGGTGTTGATCGCGCCGCAGTCGATGTCGCAAAGGTCGGGGATGCCGTTGACGTTGCAGTCGAGGTTGGCCGCGTCGAAGACATACGCCGCCCCCGCACCGCCGTTGGCAAACGGTGCACCGCCGACGATCACATCGCCCGAGATCGACACCGAAGTACCCAAGGCGTCTGCCGCGGCGGCGTCGCTCGCAACCAAACGCGTCAACTCCACCCAGAACAGCCCGCTCCGCTTGAACACATACAGCGCCCCCGCACCAGAATCAGCACCCGGCGCACCGACGACCAGCAAGTCGCCGTTGATCGCCACCGACGCGCCAAACAAATCGCCCGCCAATCCATCTGATGCGGTCACCTTAAACGTCTGCGGCCAACTTCCCGCGTTGTCCTCAAAAACGTAAACCGCACCGGTACCACCATGCTTCGGAGCGCCGCCGACAACGGTGAAGTCGTCGATCGCCACCGATGTTCCAAGTTCATCGTCGGCAACCGCATCATTGGCGACGAGGATGGATTCTTCGATCCAGTTCGTTCCGCTGCGCCGATAAAGATAGACGGCACCGGCGGATGTGGATATGTGATCGCCCGGCGCTCCGACGACTGCGATGTCTCCGGAAATTCCAACCGACGTGCCAAACACATCGCGTACAGCCCGGTCCGACGCGAGCAGTTTCTTTTGCTGCGGCCAAAGGCTTCCACTGCGTGCGAAGATGTATGCGGAACCGGTGAGGTTACCGCCATCGTCGTTGCCGAGCGCGCCGACAATTGCATAGTTGCCATCGACAAAAGCGCTGGTGCCGAAGACATCAAACGAGTTGGCGTCGGACGCAGTGACCTTGACCTCTTGCCCCCACGTGCTGCCCTGCCAAGTGTACAAGTACGCCGACCCGGAAAATGAACCGTTGTCAGCATTGCGCGGTGCGCCGGCAATCGCGTAGGTTGTGCCCATCGACACCGCGTTACCAAATCGATCGTCGGCGGCTGCATCCGATGCAACAAACGCACTCTGCGGCGACCAGTCGCCCGCGGCGAATAAAAATGGGAACACGCGGCCCGCGTCGGCTGCGATGGCGGAATCCAAACGCGCTCCGACCAACATGCGCGCATCGTTCACCGCAACCGATGTGCCGAACTCATCACCCGACACCGAAGCGACGGCAGTGACTTTTTGAATTTCGAACTGGTCAGCCGCCCAAGCTCTGGCTGAGATTGCTGCGACGACCGAAGCAATAAGAGCAAACCACGTTGGAATTTTCATATGAATTGCACACCTTGGCGGCAGGACCCGACGATGTGCCACAGCCGGCTTCTTTCCATCATCGAGTGAGAACACCTCCGCATTATCGATATCGGACCTTTCCGTCGCACCGCTTGAGGCTGTCAGCACTGATATCAGCGTCTGGAGCCATCAGTCCTGCTGGAATTGCACGCCACTCAGAGTAGTAAAACGACCGATAATAAAGGCATCCATGTCCGAACGTATGCTCACATTCTTGCAGGATCCGACCGAACTCGATTGGGTGATGCATCACCGCGCCGGTGCGCTTGATCATCCGATCGTCACTTTTGATTTGGAGTTGCACTGCGAACTCACCGATCGCGGGATCGATCACCAGACTCCGTGGGATATCATCAAACCGGACGATCGCGCAGTCCTTGAGCGAATCGAACAATCGGCGCAGCGATTCTGGCAAGACCATGCGGCGGTCTGGCATCGCGACGTCAACCTTCTCGCGATCGCAGCCCATCGCCATGTGTCAGCGCTTTCGCGAATGGTGTGGGCTGGCTTTGTCGTTGAACGCGCCATCGCTCAGCAGAGTCCGGACCGCATCTTTCTGTTCGACTTTGCCAACGCCCACGGTTTGCAACAACCACCGGATTGTCGACGACTACCACTGCTGTTTGGAATCGTCGAATCGATCGCGCACGGTTTAAATCTGCCAATCGAACGCATGTCTGAAGGCGCCCAGCAATTCTTTGAAGACAATGCGTCGACGCAGGCTCATCGCAGCGATTTGCCAGCGGTTGATGACGCACGCTGGGGCGACGAGCCATTCGTCCTCCTAACCGGCAGCGGGCATGATTTGGATCAACAACTTCCCATCATCCGACGAATCGAAGCAACTGACAATCTCCGTGCGATACAGGTTTACAGGCACGCCGACGCACCGACGCTCAATCGTTTGAAAGCCAACGGTCACCTTGTTGTCCACGATTCGCAGTTGCCATTTCAACCGATGACCGGTATCGAATCCGCCAGTGCCAAAGGCCGCCAGAATTTTGCACGTGCTCTGGCATCGCTAGATGACCGATCGGCCTATGGTTTCGCGCGCTGGATTCCCGAATCGCATCTTGAGTTCGTCTTCGGTGAGTACGCGGGCAAGTTGGCGAGCCATGTCGATCGTTGGCACGCATTTTTCGATCGCCATCGCCCGATCGCGTTCGTCGGACACTATCCGGATACGGCGATGGAACTCGCCCACCGCCGCGGCATCCGCACGCTGCTGCTGCCACACGGCGGCTTGTCGATCGGCGACGCGCCCTGGTATCGATCGCTGCCGAAAGTCACTTTGGGCGTCGAAGGCGAACGACACGCCGAGCATCTGCAATCCCTTGGGATTGAAAGCGATCGCATCATCCCCATTGAATCCGGCGACCCAGTTATGCCATCAGTGCCAGGAATTGACACCAAAAGGCGAAACATCGACCGATTCGAACTGCTGTTGGTCACGAGCCGGCTGGCGGACCATGCCCACGACGCCGAGTTGCCAGGCCTGAACTGGAATGCCGCGATCCGATCCCTTGAAGAAATCTTCAACTTCGCCGGTCGGCACAAGGATTGGCACTTCACGGTCAAGCCCCACCCGCGTTACGACCACACGGAGCTTTATCGCCATCTGCTCGAGTCGCTACCATCAGCCGAACGGTTTCGTATTGAAACCGCACGATCACTCGCCGAATGCGCAGAAGGCGCCGATGTCATCGTCTTTGCAAACGTGACGTCAACGGGCATTCTTGAATCGGCACGATCCGGCAAGCCGGTTATCCTCCTGCGCGATTCCACTGCTGTACTTCACCGCAATCCGCGTGATGAGTTGTTGTCAGAATGGCCCCGCGTGTCGAGCGCATCGGAGTTGGAATCCTATCTTGAGCGACTCGCGACCGATGAATCGGCCCATAAGTCTGCGGCAACACAAACGGCCCGAGCGCTTGAGAATTTCTTTGGCCGGCGACCCGAGACCGGTTCGTTGATGGAATTCATCCTGCGCAAAGAAAAGGCACGGAATACCGAAGAAGGTAAACCGTGCTCCGTTGTATGTGTTGAATGAAGCCGTTTAGCGTCGACGACGCAGCGCGACCAGCGCCCCACTAAGCAACAGAACCGCACTGGCTGGCTCCGGCGTCGCGTGAATCTCAATGACCAGGTCATCAAAATCGCGATCGCTGATTCCGCCAACGGAAGTGTGCGGGCCGTACAAATCCTCAATGAACACCAGGTACGTTACGCCTTCGGTGTTCAACCCGTTTACCTGATAGGTGACCATGTGGTCGAGAAAGTCCGGGTTCTGTCCCGGGTCCGATGACCACGGACGCGTACCGTCCTGATCGCGTCGCACCCATCGCCACGTTTCACCACTCAGATCGATTGATGCGCTACCGGTGACGTTTTCGAATTCGCCAAATGCATCGAAGAGCAATTCAAAACCGTTGCCACGGTCAAATCCGAATTGCTGGGTGAAGTTGGCGCGGAGCCAAACGGCGCTGGTGGAGATATAGGCATCCGACCAAACGCGGTCGGAAGCATCGCCCGGGCTCGACGTCAATAGGCTGATCATCCCGTTTGGCGTCAGACTGTCGTCAAAGCGGTTCACGCTGATGCCCAAACCGGCGTTGTCGTAGTCATTACCATTCGGGACGAAGTCGCCACCGTAAATGGTTTCCAAGATGCTCTCGTGCGTCACCGGCGGCGGTGAAGTCGACGGAAAAATGTCGCTGACTCCAGCGTTCGCAGCGGTTGTCGCACACAGAAGCAATGCAACCAAACCAAAACCAGACTTCATCTCATTCTCCCCCTACCAACGATGAAGCAACGTCCAAGGCCGCCGGCCCATCACCAATGCACCGACACCAACTGAGCGACTCCCGCAAGAAACGCGCAGCGCGACGGAACAAATGGTGATGAACACGCAATGGCAGACCCTTTGCGCCTCATCGAACTTTGGTTGTCTGGAGGGTGTGCGAGAGGTGTGCCTTCAACTCATCTGCGACTTTGTCAAATGACGGCCTCCCAACCGCATCGTTCAAAATCGCTTGATTTGAAGGGGTATGGCTCGCTTCCCTCTTCTCTCCCGATCGATACACCCGCGTTGGGCGACGATCAGTCACTGATGCTACACTGGACGACGGTCTCATTCAAGCCAATAATCAACCTTAACAGCCCATCAAGCGATAAAAACTGCCCTCTGGACACGCAGATGAAGTTCCACTCAACTCCTTTTCCAAAATTGGGCGAGCCGTCTATCCGGATTCTTGCATTGCCTACGTCCCAATAACGAACGACAATTCGCAAGCTGAATCAGGAGACCCATGGATCACTGCCGTACAAAATGGTCACCATCTGATCTTGTTGGCCCCCTAAATACCCTATGCAATCTGACGACTTTCAAAGCACCGGCGAACGATCCAAGCGGCACTCCATCGGCCAGGACAAGGACTTAGCTGAGCGAATCTTCGCCGATGCCGGCGCGGATGAGACCACCCGCCGATTCACCTGGACCTCCATCAAGAAGAATCAAGTCCGAACGGTGTTTCGGGTCGAGGCAGAAGGTTGCGTCGTGTTCGCCAAGCTGCACTTCGCAAACGGTTTTCGACAACGCTTCAAAGCCTGGTTTCTCGGCAATCCCGCTCGGCGCGAGCACGAAACCAGCCAATACGCACAATCGCACGGCGTCCCTTGCGTCCAGGTTTTTGCAGCCGGCGCGCCAAAACTCGGCGGACGATCGGCGTCGATGTCCCTTGCACATGAAATCGACAACGCCGTATCACTCGCGGATGCGTTCAACCGCACGAATACCGCAGCCGCCTTGTCCGACCTCCGCTCGCTTTCTGCGTCTGTCGCGCAATTAATCGCCACTGCCCACAATGCCAGATTTCTTCATGCGGATGATCACCCGGGCAACATCCTTGTTCAGCGGACAGCCGACGGACAATCCCGTTGCCTCTATGTTGACCTTTACGGCTCGCGCTGCGGGCGGGATATCTCACTGTCCGATGCGGCATCAAGTCTCGCTTCGGTCGGACAGTGGTTCGCCGATCGAACCACGCGGACCCATCGGTTGGCAGTGGTGAAACGGTATATTCAGATGCGCGGTTGGCCCACCGACCGAAGGTTTTTGAAATCGTTCGTCAATCGAATCCACGTTGCCTCGTTGGAACGGCGCAAGATCCTCTATCGAAAACGCGACAAACGAATCGCTCGAAATAGCGCCCACTTCAAACATGTGAAACTAGCCGACGGCTGGCAGTCCTGGATCACCCGGCGATTTCGCAACCAGCCTGAGCTAACCGGTGTTGAAGCACCACGTTGGCCTGAATCCGATCTGGTGGGACATCTGCAGCAGATGTTCGGGATTGGCACCGAATCATCGCAGTCGAATCCAGTCATAAACGGACCGGACGATTCCGTGCGCTTCACGTCGAACACAAAGGAGGCATGGGCTTGGCGATGGTTCGGTTCGCCGTCGCGACGCCAATACATGACGGCCTGCATGGCGATGAACCGGGACATTCCCACCGCATTGCCGATTGGGTTGGCCGAGCAGCGAGTAGGACTGGGAACCAGCTGCGCCAAGCAGATCAGCGTCCGCCCTCCCCAATCCGTACCGATTCAAACGCTAATGCGGCAGCTTCCCCCAGAATCGCGCCGGAGATTGCTCGAACGGGTCGGCCGGCACCTCGCGATGACGTTCGATCGGGGCCTGGTGATCACCAATATCTCGCCGAACAACCTTGAGGCGACAAGTTTCAAGGGCCAGGACGTTCCCATTTGGGTGCGAATCGAAGGGCGGGGATCGAAAATTCCGCTACCTGGGCCCACGCGGATCTGGATGCTGGGGCAACTTGCGACCGAATCGAGGCGTGCGGGAATCGGAAACACCGTCGAAATGACCCGTGTACTGAGGGCGTGTGTTCGGGCGAGTTTCCCAGGTTCCCAGTGGAAACCGCTGTGGCGAGGCGTCCAAGACTCCATGAGCCTAAATGCCGGCGACGATGAATCACGGCGCCCGACCCTCTGAAAACACCTTGGTTTGGAAGAACTCGGCGGCAAGATTGAGCGAAAAGGTACTGAAGCCAAACTGGCAAAACTGGTGCAACATTCGCGTGGTCATCGAAATGGTGACAGCGGATGAACGCGTCCAAACCCTTGACAGATACATGGTGTTGCCAAAAATACCTACGGGACGTCCCGTCTATCGGTGCCTCCCACGCTAGTTGTTATTGCGCACTGACTTACGACGTTCGTGCGGGATTTCCGCATGGCCGCTATCGGCTCCCCCGGCGGGCATCTTCGAGCATTCACCGAACGCTGGCTGTCAGTATGGCGAGCGAACGGAGGGACTGACGGTATCGACCGCAGCCCAACCCTTGAAAGGTTCTGTTTCCATGAATTCACGTTGCCAATCGACGTCGCCGGTTCTGACCTCAATCGCGCTTGCGGCGGCTGTGGCGCTGGCCTTCGTGCCCAGCACTGCATTTGCCGAAGGAGTCGGATACTACGCGAACGGAAAGTTCCATCAGCTCATCCAATCCGATTCTGAGTTTGTCGTCGAATTCGAAGATGCGGGTCAGCGTCACGCGATGAGCGAAACGATGCGCGCCAACCCAAGCGTTGAGATCGATGATGTTCCTTGGGATCGCAACCCGGGTCGATTTGCAATCTTGAAGGGCAAGCGCCTTGATGCCGCAGCCCTGACCCGACTACGCGGCAATCGCAGCATCAAGTCAATGCGCAACGTCTATCGGTTGTCAAACGACGCCGAGCCCATGCTGAGCAGCGGTAGGATCGTCGTGAAGTTCAAGGCGAATGTCTCTGATGCCGAACGCGACACGATGCTCTCGGATTACAAGGTTCGCATCGTCAATCCGGTTGATGGCATTGATGGCGCGTTCGTCGTTGAGCCTATCGATATTGAAGGAGATGCCGACATCCGAACGGCCAATGCGCTCTATCGCGATGGCCGTACCGAATACGCCCACCCAGATTTCTATCAGGCCAACCGCGTCTTGCAGGTCGGCACCGACACGTTCTTTTCAAGCCAGTGGCACTTATCCAACACAGGCCAGGGTGGCGGCACACCCGGTGCTGACATTTCGATTTTCGATGCCTGGAACCGTACGTTTGGCAACCTCGACGCAAATCCGCTGATCGGACAGCTCGATGACGCCTGCGACGTCTTTCACGAAGACCTCGTGATCAGCTACATCGGTATCAGCCACAATGCTGCCACCAACGTTCAAACCGCGACAGCAGCGAACCCAGCCGTCGCCGATGACCGCCATGGAACCGCCACGATGGGATTGATGGTTGGTTCTTTCAACAGCATAGGAATTCGCGGGGTTGCGCCTGCCGCCCGATTCACGGCTTCCCGCGGAATCGCGGATGTCGTGTCGAACAGTCAAATCGCCAGCGCCTACGCGTTCGCCCGAACGCAGAATGTCGATGTTCACAACAACAGCTGGGGATTCGGCGGCGGTGTCCCCAATCCCGACGTTGTCACCGACGCGATCGAAACTGCATTCCTGGAAGGACGAGATGGGCTGGGCATGCTTCTTTGTTTCGCATCCGGTAACGGCGAAGGCATGGACGAAGACGCGCCGGTCGGTGTCGAGGTGAATCCGGCCACGGACCTTGCAGCGCTGCCGACAGTCCTTGGTGTCGGTGCAAGCAATGCCAACGACATCTTGGCATCGTACAGCAACTTTGGGAAAGAGATTGACGTCCTCGCCCCCAGCATCGACTTCCCAAACCTTCCCGGTTTGGTCACCACCGACAACACTGACGGTTCGTTTGTGGAGCCAGGTTATAACAACGCGGGACAGGATGACGACGGCAATGCCAACCTTGCCAACCCGAACTACACCGACAACTTCGGTGGCACGTCCGGGGCTTCACCAATCGTCGCCGGTATCGCCGCGTTGATCCTTTCGCTGGAACCAGACTATACCGCCACGCAGGTGCGAAACATCATTGAGCATACCTGCGACAAGATCAATCCGTTGGATGCGAACTACAACGGTATCACCAGTCGAAGCCTGCGATACGGTTACGGACGCGTCAATGCCGGGCAGGCCGTTGAGATGACGTTTGACGGATTCTATTGGCCGGAGCGCGTCGCCAACGTCCAGGTCAACGACAACGCCATCACATGGGAGATCAACGACGATCTTCGCACCCGCGCAGGCGCAACGTTTGGCGTACAGACGGATGCGGTCCTGGTCGTTCAAGCCGATGCGCCGTTCTCTTGGGCCCCCACCGACGGCATCAATTACAACATTGGCCAATCCCTCTTGGACCCAGACACGAATCAACCCACGGGCGCCACCGTGGTCGCAAACTTCAGTGCTGAATTGTTCAATTTCGACGAAAATGGTGGGACCAAGTACTTCGGTATTTATCCCGCCACCTTCACGCCGCGACGAGGCGTGACTTATGGTTTTGGCGTGTCGGTCAATTCGGGTGGTTCGGCAACAGCCATCGACTCAGGCGTGCCCTTTGTCCAAGGCGAAGACAATACCGACGACGATGGCGAAGATGTGGGTTCCGACAAACCAAATGTTTCGATCAATGTCAGCCCGCTCTCTGGAACCTCCCCGCTGCGTGTGACCTTCCGCGGCAATGCCCAATCGACGTTTGAAATCGCGTCGTTCGTTTGGGACTTTGACGACGGCACCACGGTCAACTCGCGAAACGCCGAGCGCACGTACACGGTAACGAGCGGAACGCAGCGGTTTTTCCCCCGCCTGATTGTCACCGATGTGATGGGTAACGTTGGCGAACGTTCTGTAGCAATTGACGTGAGCGCTCCCAGCACTGGTGATGGCGGCGGCTCGACAACATCCGGCACCGTTCGGATTCGAATTGCTGATCCCAATTCCCCTGACACGTCCAACATCTCGTCGGGCGAGGCGCCACTGTCAGTCATTCTTAATGCCGAAGTGTCCGGTTTTGGTTCAACATCGCTTGAAAACCTCCAGGTCTTCTGGGACTTGGGCGACGGCAACACGGGAACCAGCCAGACAGTATTCCATACGTATCAGATTCCCGGAACGTTCCCGGTCACAGTGACAGTCACCGACACAATCAGCGGAGGCAGCACACAGGACACCGCGTTCATCTCGGTGACGCCTGATCCCAACAACGGCGGGACGACATCACCAACGCCAACATCCACGCCCACAAACGGAACAGGCACAAACATGTGCGGAACCGGCGGCGTGATGGCGATGGTCAGCATGCTGATGATGTTCGCAATGCGTCGCCTTCGGTAATCCGACGACGCTGGGTCGCGATCCAAATTGCGCCCAGCGTCTCCCCGCGCGGTTGCGGAGCCTGCAGAGTACGGGCGGCGGTGATTGTCTTGTCGCCCAATCAACCAATAGATATGATGGTTGCCGTATGGCAGAGTTGAATGTCGAAGTGATTTCGAGTGAAGTCGCTTCGCGCCAAGACAGCAACCAATCCGGATGACATTGAGCAATCCGGAAAAAACCAAGAGCGCCCAGCCACATGAATCCACACCTGACCGAACGGGTTGAAAAGATCCTCAAACTCGCCGATGAAATCGCGCGCGAATACGAGATCGACTACATCGGGACCGAGCACATCCTGCTGGCGATTCGCAAAGAAGGAACAGGCATTGGAAGCGGCGTTCTTGAGGATCGTGGTATTTCATACGAACGCGTCAAAGAAGTCGTCGATCGACTCGTCAAAAAGAGCCTGGAGGACACCTGGGTCTTTGGCCGCCTGCCGGGCTCGCCCCACTTTCGCAACGTGATCGCCCAAGCCGTCGAACAAGCCAAAGCAATGGACTCAAAGGAAGTGTGCGCCGAACATCTTCTCCTCGCACTGATGAGCGAGCGCGACAGCGTTGCCCACCAAGCCTTGAACGATCTCGATTTCACGCTCGAAAACTTACGGGCTGACATCGTCAAACGATCCGCGTAAACGATTCCCTCCCCAAAACCACAAACCACAAACCACAAACGACAAACGACAAACGACAAAAAAACTCCCCCCGCCGGTATCGAAAGGTAAGTACTGGCGGAGGGAAGGAGCGGGAACCTGTGAAACGGCTCCTCTATTTCTGTTGTCTGTCGCGTCGCTAAAACTACGCGACCATCGGCGATGCGCACAATTCACGAATCGCCGCAACGATCGCCTTGCCCATCTCTTTCGTGCTGACCGTTGGTTCATTGCCACGCACCAGGTCAGGCGTGCGCACGCCGCCTTGAATCACTTTCTCGACAGCCGACTCGATGCACTCGGCTTCTTTCGTCCAACCGAGCGATTCGCGACAAAGCATCGCGGAGCTGAGGATCATCCCGATCGGATTGGCGATATCTTTCCCAGCAATATCGGGCGCTGAACCGTGAATTGGTTCGTACAGTCCGGGCCCCGACGTTCCCAAAGACGCCGACGGCAACAAGCCCATCGAACCGGCCAGCACCGAAGCCTCATCGGTCAAAATGTCGCCAAAAAGATTCCCCGTCACGATCACGTCAAAGTCAGCCGGCCTTTGTATCAAGTGCATGGCAGCCGCATCAACCAAGCCGTGCTCGAACTCGACATCCGCGAATTCATCCTGCATGACCCGCGTCGCGGTCGACCGCCAAAGACGCGAAACCTCCAGCACGTTGGCTTTGTCCACCGACGTCAGCTTGTTGCGACGCCCCTTGGCTTTGTCAGCCGCCAGTCGCACGATCCGCTCGACCTCACCCGTCGAATAACCCATCGTGTCGAACGCAAACTCGCCCGAAGGATCGGGACGGCGACCACGCTCGCCAAAATAAATGCCTCCGGTCAACTCGCGAATGACCAGCATGTCGACATTGGCGACCAGTTCTTCTTTCAGAGGACCGGACTTGGCCAACTCTTTGTAAACGCGCACCGGACGCAGGTTCGCAAACACGCCGAGCGCTTTGCGCAAACCCAAAAGCCCTTGCTCGGGTCGCACGCTCGCGTTGGGGTCATCCCACTTGGGTCCCCCCACTGCTCCGAGCAACACCGCGTTCGATTCGAGGCAGACCTCAACCGTATCGTCAGGCAGGGCTGTCCCAAACTCGTCAATCGCCCGACCACCAATGCTCGCGTCGGTGAATTCGATATTGCGACCGAACTGATCGGCGATCGCTTCGAGTACTTTGCAGGCTTCATCGGTGACTTCCGGTCCAACGCCATCACCGGCCAACACTGTTATCTTGGCTTTCATGCTTGTTTCACTTCTCGTGTTGTTTGAAGGTTTCTTCCGCTCGACTTACGCCGACTCAGCCAACAGCAGATCGCTCTCGCGCGTGCCGTAGGCCTGCACCAGCCCGAACTCGAAGCTGTCGTATAGCGCCTGCCAACTGGCTTCGATGATGTTTCGCGACGCACCAACCGTCGTCCAGGTTCGCCCGTTGTCCGTCGTGTCGATCATCACGCGGGTCAGCGCCTGCGTGGCCTGCGAACCGTCAAGGATGCGGACTTTGTAATCGGTCAAGTGAAATTTCGCGATCGCCGGATACGACGGCGTGAGCGCCTTCCGCAGCGCGATGTCGAGCGCTTCGACCGGTCCCGAACCTTCGGCAACGGTATGATGCACGTCGTTGTCAATGCGAATTTTCACGTTGGCTTCTGCAAGGTGACCGCGACCTTCGCGATGCTCGACCACAACCATAAAATCGAGCAATTCGAAGAACGGCTGATAGTCCTCATGTTGACGACGGATCAACAATTCCACTGAAGCTTCTGCGGCTTCGAACGATGCACCCTGCGCTTCGAGCGCTTTGATTTGTTCGAGAACCGCCACGCTGGATTCCTTCGAGTCAGCAAGACCGAATTCGTCGGCTTTGTAGCAGATGTTCCCGCGACCCGAGAGTTCAGATACGAGGATGCGGGTGCTGTTGCCGACGGAATCGGGCGTCACGTGTTCGTATGAACCTTCGTTGCGCTGAAGGGCTGCGACGTGCACGCCGCCCTTATGGGCAAACGCGCTTCGCCCGACGTATGGCGTTCCGTTCTGCACAGACATGTTGCAAAGTTCGCCCACCACGCCCGACAACTCCATCAGACGCGAGAGGTTGCCTTCGGGCAGAACCTTCTGCCCGCCCTTCAATTCAAGATTGGCGATGATCGTGCAAAGATCGGCATTACCGCACCGCTCACCGATGCCGTTGACCGTGCCCTGCACGTGCGTCGCACCGGCATTGATCGCCATCATCGAATTCGCCACGGCGCAGCCGCTGTCGTTATGGGCATGAATCCCGAGCGGGAAATCGATCGCTTTGACCACATCGGCGACAATCTCCGCCAGTTCATGCGGAAGCGTTCCGCCGTTGGTGTCGCACAACACCACGCGCGACGCACCGCCGGCGATCGCAGCCCGAAGGGTCTCCAGCGCGTACGCCGAATCCTGCTTGTACCCGTCGAAGAAATGCTCGGCGTCGTAGATCACTTCGCGCTTGGCCGCCAACAGGTACGCGACGCTTTCGCGAATGATTCGCAGGTTGTTTTCCAGATCGGTCCGCAGCACTTCCGTCACGTGACGCGTCCAGGTCTTTCCAAAAATCGTCATCACCGGCGCGTTGCTTTCGATCAGCGCGGTCAGGTTGGCGTCGTCTTCAACCGCCAAAGTTGGGCGACAGGTGCTGCCAAACGCGGCGATTCGGGCGTGACTCAATTTCAAATCCTGGACAGCCGCAAAATACTCGGCGTCTTTGGGATTCGACCCGGGCCAACCACCTTCAATCAGATGCATCCCGAACGAATCGAGCAGCGATGTAATACGCAGCTTATCCTTCAGCGTCAGGCATACGCCCTCCCCCTGGGTTCCGTCGCGTAGTGTGGTGTCGTATAGCTCGATCACGATGATTACTCCTTGCTTGCCGTCAACGTCGCTGGCGCGTTTTGCTTCTTTCCCGTCTCAAATCTGGCTTGTTTGTTGATCGCGGCGACATACGCCTTGGCGCTGGCCACCAGGATGTCGGTGTCGGCGCCGTGCCCGCGAAATGTTCGTTCGTTCTCACCGCTGCCGCAGCGAATGCGAACGGTCACTTCACCGAGCGTATCAATCCCGCCGCTCACCGCGTGAACGACGTACTCCAGCAGCGTCACCTCAAACGGAATCAATCGGTTAATCGCGGTGAAGATCGCATCGACCGGACCGGTTCCCGTCGCCGCACGCGTCTGCGGTTCCTTACCGGGCAGATTCATCGACACGCTGGCCGTCGGAATCGACGGCGCTCCACACGAAACATGAACACCGTTGAGCGTGTAGCGATCTTCTGGTTGATAGTGAACGTCTGAAACCAACGCCTCCAACTCGGCTTCGGTGACTTCCTTCTTCTTGTCTGCCAAACGCTTGAAACGCTTGAAAATCTTATCCAGCTCGGCGTCGTCGAGATGTTCCAAACCCATCTCGGTCAAGTGATGCCGCAGCGCATGACGGCCCGAATGCTTGCCCAGAACGAGGCGACTCTGCGTCAGCCCGACCGTTTCCGGCTTCATGATCTCATACGTTTCGGCGTGTTTGATCATGCCATCCTGATGGATGCCGGCTTCATGCGAGAAGGCATTACCGCC
>JAUIEW010000402.1 GCA_030429365.1 Phycisphaerae bacterium | reverse complement strand
CTCACTTTACCTCATCGATCCGCAAAACGGCTCCACAACCGAGGTGGGTCCGCTCGGAATCTCGTTCAGCCGCGTTGGCGCGGCTTGGCACGAGGGGTCTCTCTATGTCGCTGCGTGGAACTCCGATGTCATTTCTCTTGGATCAGTCGATTTGGCAACCGGCACCTTTGCCGAACTCTCGCAACTGGCGGCCCCCGATGGTTGCTGTGTTGGATTGGCTGTTCTCGACTACGAGTGTGTTGGCGACTGGAACGGAGATGATCAGATTCTGACGGACGACTTTCTGGCGTACTTGGGTGACTGGCAGGCCGTGCAGATAGGGATTCCGACTGTGTACGGCGACCCAGACATAGCTGAGCCGTTTGGGAGCCTCAACACTGTGGACTTCCTGGCGTTCTTGAACGCGTGGACAGCAGACTGCCCCTAACGCCAACATGTGGGCGAGTGTCTTATCGAGACTCGCCGGGCCGGTCGCACACGATCCGGTACTGAGCCGGCCATTCGCGTTTGTTGTGGATTGATGGCAGATAGTGTCGAAAGCGGAGCGAACCGGGATCGCGGCGATGGTTCGGTCGTCAGGGTAAGGAGTAGCTTGTCCCCTATTCCGGAGACCTCGGTGAGGATCATTTCACGGATAACGGCATAGCCACTGGATTTTCAAGTGGCAAACTTCTGGATTGGCCGACGCCTACTCGGCATGCAGCGGGCATAGTGTTAAGAAGACGCGATTCAGCGGCAATGGCGTTTCGCTCGGTCCCGAGCCTGAACCGAGTTTGTTTTGCGGTAAGCTGGATTTGCCGGTCGTGCAATTCCTGTGCCATTTCGCTGGACCAGAACCATGGCAGCGAGAGCGGGAAGCGACTGCAGCGAGGAACGCCGGCTAGGCAAATGGAAAGCAGGTCCGCTTTCGTGGGAACGGGGTACTGCCGACAGCCTTCAGATTGCCCCTCGGACCAAGTCCCGTCGTGTAGTCTCTCAGGACGCAGTTGGGCGATTCAGTGATGGCCAGATTGCCGACCGTGCACGCCGAAGCGACCTCCGTCGCCATGGACCGTCTTGTCGAAGTGGCGTTTCGCACATTCGTTTCTCTGTTTACACCTAGCACGCCGATCTAGAGCAAGGGCAATCTAGAGGACGCTCATCGTCGATTCGTCGAGAATCCCGACGAGTCCGATCTCGGCTTATGAGAGAAATCAAGAGGTCAACACCAGGGAGCGTCATACACCACGGCGATTCCAGACCAATTCACCCCGTCATGGCCCCGCGGCACCCGCGTGGTCACGATTCGCTTCGCTGACCGGCCTCGGCGCGATCGTGGGTCTGGTCACTCGGATGGGGATCGGGTGAGCAGCAACATGCGTTGTCCGCGCGGGTGGTCGAATCGGTACGGAGGCTCACGCACAATCAGGGCTTGGCGCTGCGCCAGCTCGTGGAAAAAACGCTCCGGGTAACTGAAGTTTTTGAAGCCGTCCCGCGTAATCTGCTGAGCCATGCTGAAAGTGAAGAAGAACTGCGTACGGGCTGTCATGACCGTACCGATGTGCCTGAAGCACTCATCGATATGCTGCGGCATGAGGTGAGTAAACACAGAATGCGCTAGAATGAAATCAAAGGTCTGCAGTTCGAGTTCGCAGAAGTCGAGAGTCATCTCCCTGCACAGCAAGAGCTGAGGGTACTTCTCGTCGAGTGACTCTTCGTGGACCAGATCGCGGGCATAAGCGATGGTCGCCGGCGAGATATCGATCCCCGTGTAGCGGTTGGCGTCAAGATAGCGAATAAAGTGACGACCTCCGCGCAAGGTGCCGCAGCCAATATCGAGGAGCGACTGGTGACGTGCCAGTCCGGCTTCTCGCAGGTACTCGAACTGGAGTGAGCCCAACCGGTCCCACATTCCACCGACCGCGGCGCGGGGATCGTCAGCCACACGCAGATCGGTATGCTCGCTGTAGGCTTCCAGGTAGTCCTTCTCGGCGTACAACCTGTTTACTTCCACTGCGTCAAGCGACTGTGTGCAAGGATGGGGGTGAGCGGATGGTCTGCTCTCAGATCGGCTATTCGGATCACGCTCCACTCGTGGCCTCCCATTGACTGGGTGCGTCCTTCGCCTGGTGGGGCACCGCAGGCTCCATAATAGTTGATGATCTCACCCGAGCGCTCTCTTGACCGCTTGCTCAGTCGTGAGCTTCAATTGGGGGTTACGAGCCGGGGTCACAGGCGATGTGATGGACTCTCCTATGCTCATCGAACTCACCAGTCGTCACAGAGGGTCGCCATGAGTTCCGATTCGATTGTGCCGTGCATTCACCGAGTTCGAACGCCAGAGGCCAACGAGGCCGTGTGGTCCATCTATCGCCAAATCGGCATGGCGATCGATTTGGACACACTCGTACGTCGTCTTGAGCAACTGGAGCGCCACGCGCAGGAAGCCGGGGCTGCGACGCGGTCCAGACTCGTGACCTTTGATGATGGGTGGGTCGATTCCCTGGCCTTGATTCCGCTATTTGAGCGTTGCAAGCACTTGCAGCCCGTTCTGTTTCTGACAGCATCCCAGTTGGCCGGCGCTCGAGTAGAACTTCCGCTACCGCGGCTGTATAGATGGTGTGCTGAGTCGGGCAGAGGTTTAGAGGCCTTGGAAACTCTTGGTGTCACTCGCGAGCAACTGAAGCGAGTGCCAGAGTCTGAGCAGCATGCGTGGCTGACCCGTATAGGTGTACAGCCGATTGCGCCGCCCGCCGACGTGTTGTCGCCGTCACAGGTGCGGCGACTCGTGGCCGATGGGTGGCTTATCGGTTCCCATGCACACGACCATCATGACTTGCGCTTTG
>JAUIEW010000087.1 GCA_030429365.1 Phycisphaerae bacterium | reverse complement strand
CCTCTCAAGATACGCGCGCATAGCCTCCAAGGACTCAGGCGAAATGCCTTCAAAGGTATCCATATGCCTAAGGTCTCTATCCAGCAGCGGAATGTTCTCGACTTCTTCCGAACTCAATGCTTGAAGTTGCTCGGTTAATGACTCAATAATCAGTGAACCGTTCTGATCGTCGGGAACTTCGGGCCTTCGGGCTTCAAGTTCTTTAAATGTCACTGGTTCGCCTGCTGCAACCAGTTCGCTTCGATACTCTTCCCATCGTCGGTCTGCCTCCCAATCACGATTGAGCTTTCTCGCGACAAAGTACGTCGCAACCGTTCCAACGATCAGCAGCACAACTGAAATCACCAACCATGGCCTTCGCTTTGCCGGCATACTTCAATTCCTCGTGTCAGTTGAGTGGTGCGAGTATTCAGAATACTTGGGATGCGGGTGGCTGAAAACGGTTTGTCTGCTATTTGGCTATGTTTGTCTTGAATGTTGCGGCTGGTTGGTCCGTGAAGCGGACCTTGCACGAATTGCTACCTGGCGGCTGCGCACAAAAAAAGCGGGGCCAGGCGATGATTCGCCCGGCCCCGCATCATGAAAGGTGCTTCCCTTTTTTTTGCGGTGCTTGGTTACTGCGGTGCGCCGATGTCTACCGTTGCACGATTCGGGCGGATGCTTATGCCGTACAGCGATTCAAACGTGCTGTAGACATCTTCTTCGGCGCTCGATGAACCCGCTCCGATCGCTGGGCTGCCCGACTGCAACGCGAAGTTGTCTGCGTTCGGACTCATGAACAGCGGATTGGCGGTGAATGATCCGGAGAAACCCGTGGACTGCGGATAGCTGTTCGCCCACTGAATCTCCGCCGAGCCACCGTTCTGATAGAACAGGCAGTTCGTCATCGACGAGTTGTTCACCGCGCCGGGATACTCGAGCATCACGTGGCGTCCGCCAGGTTCGTTGATGTTCGAGATGATGTTGTTGGCGATGACATAACTTCCGTACGTCGAAGGCCCGTTGATACCGGCTGGCACATTGTGCATCGTGTTGTTGATGACGATGCGGTTCGTCGTGCCGATCAACGTGAACGCTGCGTTCGACCATGCCGAGTTCGGGTTGAAGTCGTTGTTCGTGTCGGTCAGGTCGTGAATCACGTTGCCGATGTAGTAGCTGTTGCCACCACCGCCGTCACCGCTCATCTGCGCAAAGCCCGTATCGCAGTTGTAGATCTCGTTGTGGAGATACCAGATCGGATTCGGGTCATACTGACCGCCCATACCGGCGCCATGGAATGACGAGTCGCTCGGGCTATGGTCGTGGACCACGTTCTCTGACATCACGACGTGGCTGCACTGCTTCGCCCAGAACCCAGTCTGCTTGTTTTCCCACGACTCGTTGCGACCGAGGTAGATGTGGTGGGCCGACGACCAGTTGCCTTGTCCGGCATTGATCTGCACACCGTCACCACTGTTGTGATACATCTCGTTGTCAAGAATCCAGATGTTGTTCGTGTTCTTACCGATGTTGATACCGTGGTAATCCTGATCGTAGCTGGCCTGCCAATCACCCCAATCGCGGATAACGCAGTTTGAAATCACGATGTCATGCATCGTGCTGCCATCCCATGAGATGATCATGATGCCCGCACCACCACCGTTGTAGAATTCGCTGTCGCGAACCGAGATGTGGTGATCGCCACCGTCGGTAAACAATCCGTTGGCGCCATCGAAGTCGACGTGCTCAACGATCATGTATTGACCGCCGAAGTTCACCGACCGGGTGATGCGGGGACGCGTACCACTGCGCGGTCCACGGACGAATACCGGCTGCTGAGCCGTACCATTCGCCGAGAGTGGGAAGTCGCCACCAACCGAGTAGTCATAAGGTCCACCGCGGAGTTCCACGACACTGCCTGCGGGCAGCGGGTTCGGAATGCTCACGCGCGGTTTCGACGGTGAACCGTTCGGGTTGTTGCTGTCGGTCGCGCTTGGATGGTTGCGATCAACCCAGTGCGTGTAGTACGAATCGTTGCCGTAGGTGTTGGCCACCGTTTCACGCACACCGAAGCTTGGTTCGGGGATTCCGATGGGAGCCACCCAACCGTCTGCGTCGCACGAATCGCTGGATTCATCGCAGAACTCGCCGGAGTCGCAAGGCGCACTACCCGGGACACACGAACCGCTCTGGCAAACTTCCGCACCGTTGCAGAATACGCCGTCATCACAGTCGGCATCGCTGCCGCATGGTTGGCAACCGTCAGGCGTACCGTTGTTGTCGGTGTCGATGTTGTCATCGAAACCGGGGCAGACATCGTTGCAGTCGTAAACGCCATCGTTGTCAGTATCAACGTCGGCAATTCCGCAACCGCACACGCCCGGTTCGGTCTTGTCGGCATCGTTCGGGCAGCCGTCGTCGCAGTCGAGCGTGTCGTCACCATCGGAGTCCACGTCGGCTTGGCCGGGGCACTGGTCCACGCAGTTGGCGACGCCGTCACCGTCGGAATCGGTATCGGCGACACCGCATCCGCACTGACCGGCACTTTGTTTCGACGCATCGTTCGGGCAGCCGTCGCTACAATTGGGTTCGCCATCGTTGTCGGAGTCTTCGTCGCAGTTGAGGAAGGTGGCTCCGAAGTCGTCCCATTGCTTATCGCCCGCGCCCATGGCCCACACGCCGACCGTACCGCGCGTCGCCCGAGTGCCGTTGGCATCGTAGCAGTCGATCTGCCAGTTATTCGGTTCGTTGGACCCGTCGGCCCAGACCTTCGCCCGGATTTCCGTTCGCGATCCGGTGTCTTCCAATTCGACGACGAAGTTGAACCAGGTTCCGGCGTTCAGGCTGACGCCCGAATCGGTTTCGCCACCGGAGATGTCCGTACCGTGCGGCGAGATGTGGAACGTACCGCCACCCCATTCGCGAAGGCGATAGTAGGTGTCGCTGTTGGGATAGTCTGAGAAGAACGTCACGCCGACGCCACCGGTAGACGAGGTGGCCCGCATGCGTCCGCTGAATTCGTACGCACTCCAATTTTCGCTGCCGTCGCCGACAAAGTGCGAGTGGATGTTGGTTTGCGTTGAGGTCGTACCGAGTACCTTATCACCGCCAACAGTCTGCACTTTGAACAAGCCGTCGTTCTGGTTGAGGCTGTTGTTGGCGTCAGAGTCGTACCAATCTGCCGGATCGCTTCCGTCGGACAAACCGTCGAAATCCTGGCCGAACCCACCGTCATTTGCTTCGGTGTCGCAGGAGTTCGTGCTTTCGTTGCAGGTCGAATCGGCGTCGTCGCAAGGAGCGCTGCCGGCCATGCAGACGCCAGCTTCGCAGTATTCCGCACCGTTGCAGAAGATGTTGTCATCGCAATCGGCATCACTGCCGCATTCGTCGCAGTTGTCGCGATCTTCGCTGCAGAGGTCCGAACCGCAAGGCGCGACGCCGGCTGAGCAGGTGCCGTTGTTGCATTTCTCTGAACCGTTGCAGAACAGTCCGTCATCGCAATCGGCATCATTACCGCACTCGTCGCAGCGGTCGGCGCCTTCGTTGCACAGTGACGCATCATCGCATGGTGCGACACCGGCGACACATGAACCCGCGTTGCACGATTCGACACCGTTGCAGAAAGCGCCGTCGTCGCAATCGCTGTCCTGTGAGCATTCACCACAGAATTCGTTGTCTTCGTCACAGAGTTCTGCCGAGCATGGCGGCGTCCCGTCGAGGCAACGTCCCTGGTCACAGGTTTCGGTACCGTTGCAGAACACGCCGTCGTCACAGTCGAGGTTTGAATCGCACTCGAGGCAGAAGTCGCCGGTTTCGTCGCACTGGTCGGCGTCGCACGGGGCGGCGCCCGTTTGGCATGCACCGTTGACGCAGCTTTCCGCACCGTTGCAGAAAGCGCCGTCGTCGCAATCGGCGTCAGCGGAGCAAGCCACCGCGTCGGCCAGCATCAGCGACGGAATCAGCGTCAGGTCGGAACTTTCGATGTTGTAGTTGTGAACCTCGATGGCGAGCGTGTTCGTGCCATCAAGCATAAGACCGGCCACCGAGAGGTTGATTTGCTCAGCGACGCCAGCTTCACGGCCGGAATCGGCTTCCGTTCCGCGGGTCACCGGCGAACCCGGTGCGCCGATGTTTCGGCGGGCGACTTCCGTGCCGTTGAGGTAAGCGACAAACGCGTCGTCATAGTCAACGAGCAGCGTCAGGTTGGTGACCGTCGAACCTTCCGGAATCTCGAATTTGCGTCGGGCGTAAACCGTCAGGTAATTACCGGCCATGTCGTCGAGGACCGTGGCGTCGTCGCCGTCGCCATAACCGATGCCGGTCGGACCCACGAGCCAACTGCCGTCATTGAAGAACGTATCGGACCAGCCGACCGACGGCGTACCTGAAAGACCCTTCTGGTAGTGCCACTGATCGCCGACTGCGATGAGGACATCGCTGCATGCGTCGGTGGTTTCATTGCAACCGCTGGTCGGGCAAGGCAGGTCGCCGTCGGTACAGGCACCTTCGACGCAGACTTCGGCGCCGTTGCAGAAATCGCCGTCGTCACATTCGGCGTCCGTCGTGCAGCCGGCGCCACCGCCACCAGCACCACCGCCGCCAACGCCACCACCGCCCGGGAGTTCTTCATCGGCGATACAGGTATCGGTGTCTTCGTCGCAATCATCGTCACCGCACGGTCCACTGCCTGAGACGCACTGACCTTCGACGCATTCTTCAGCGCCGTTGCAGAAGAGTCCGTCGTCGCAGTCGGCATTCTCATCGCACTCCGAAACATCGAGTGCTTCCACTTCGATGTCGAACTGCAATTCAAAAACAACCGGGCCCGTTTCGCTATTGAAGTCGGCAAACCCTGACGACTGGGAAACGCCTTCGTGGGCGGTTACAGCGATGTCATACACGCCAGGTTCCGCGAAAACGTGCGTCGTCCGCGAACCGTGGCTGAGACGCTGCGAGTCTCCAAAATTCCAGGTGAAGCTCAACCGCTGTCTCTTGACTGGGTTCACGGGCTGAATCGCGAATGACCAGGTGTCAGGGGCAGCCGGGCTGATCGGTTGGGCTAAAATGCTGTAAACGCCGGAGTTGCCGTTGTCGTCCGACACCTCGACGAGCACGCTTCCTGCCGGTGGTGGGTCTTGCGACAGTTGCTCGATCTCATCGTCAGTGAACTCGTCGCCCGGTTCGGGGGCATTCTCATCATCGATGAGCGTCGAAAACTCAACCTCGCGTTCGTCTTCCGAATTGGTGCTGGCGGCTGAATTGTTGCCGCCGAGGGTCTCGTCTTTGCTGGCTGACTCCGTTGCGGACTGGCAGCCCACGGTCGACGAAATCAAAAGCGCAAGGACGGTAGCGCCGAGTGGGCGCAGACCTACACGGTCTTCGAACGAGTTCATTTTTTGCTCCTAGGTTGCCGCTGGGTGGCGCGGAATTCCGCGTCGGCTACAGCATGGCGAGACTCTTCCCCCTATACTTCCTGGAACCTACGATTCACTTGAGTGACGGGGCAAGATGTCAGGCCATGAATGCAAAGTCATTGGATTGGTTGACGGGCGATTAGCAGCGATAATTTGCGGCAAAAAATGCCGATGGCGAAGTGAGGACCAATAAACCTTGGGGGTGTCTGCGTTTGCGGTTACGGAATTATTTTGCCCCAAAATTTTGGGGCCGAAAAAGAAAGAATTCTAGCTTTAAGGTCGTCAAGACACGGTGCCACGATTACGATTTCGCTTGATTCAAGTCCATGATTTCTCTCATGTTTTGACTGACATTCCCCGTCAACAAACATGGGCTGAGGTTGCTTGTTTCCGATTGAAAACCTAGGGGCGATTCACCCATTTGATACCTCTGGTCGCGGATGTCGCTTCGTGACACAACGCAGAGAGCGCAATGACCAAGTACGTTTGATTTGATTGAAGGTTGCAGGCAAAGCCGGATGAAAGTCTGAGACCGTGCGAACGTGGCAGTCGCGACTTCAATTGGCGTTTTGAAAGAGAGTGGACCAGATCAGGAACCATGAGAATTCTCGCACTTCAACGGGGGACGTTTTCGGGCGTCAGCGACGCGCTGCTGTCCGCATGGGGCGTTGGCTCGCCCGAAGATGAAGTCCTGCGGCACGATCTCGATGACGGATACTTCGAAAACAAAGCCGACAAGCTCAAGGCGCTGCCCGAACTCGTCAAAGCCAGTATGTCGGTCGGGTTTACGGAGGCCCGACGCAGTTATCGGCAGATCGCCCTCAGGTCACGGACCAACCTTGCTCGGCTTGAGAGGGCTGTTCGGGATATCTGCGATGCCCAACCATATGACTGCACGCTCACCCTTCAGACATTGATTCCGGTTCCGCCCAGCGACAAGCCCAACTTCATCTATACGGACCACGCAATCCTCACGAACCATTATTACCCGGATGGTGATGCCGCGATTGAGCGATGGCGCGATTGGTTGCCCACCGAGAAGGCGCTGATCGAGCGTGCGGCGATCGTGTTCACCATGAGCCGTCACGTCAGCGATTCGATCGTTGAGTTCTATAACGTGCCGAGTGATCGCGTTCGATGCGTCGGGGCAGGGTTTAACGCGCGGCGTCTGGGCGTCGAACCGGCATCCGAGACATACGCCAAGAACATCTTGTTCGTCGGATTGGACTGGGAGCGAAAAGGGGGCCCGCAAATGGTCGAGGCCTTCGCCCGCGTCCGAGAAAATCACCCGGACGCCAAGCTGATCGTGGTGGGGTGCGAGCCGGAAGTTGCGGTTCCCGGTGTCGAGGTCTTGGGAGTCGTTCCCATCGAGCGCGTTGGGGAACTGATGGCCGGCGCATGCTGTTTTTGTATGCCCAGCCTGCGGGAACCATTCGGTTTGGTCTACCTGGAAGCGATGAACGCGGGGTTACCGGTCGTCGCGTTGAACCTCGGGGCGCCTCGAGATCTGGTCGAAAACGGTGAGACGGGATTCCTCGTGGAACCGTACGACATCGCCGGTTTGGCGGGCGCATTGGAAAAACTTGTCGCGAATTCAGAACTTTGCGCTATGATGGGTAAGAAGGGACGCGCACGCGTTTCCTCCGAATATACTTGGGAAGTTGCCCAGGCGCGGATGGCCGAGGCCATGCGCGAGGTGATGGAATCCTGACCGGTGTCGGGCGCAAGTGCCCGTTTGCCGGAAGGTTATGGTTGGTTTTCAATGTCTGAGTCGCATCCATTCGAGTCCGCACACAGTCACCGTGGCGCCACGGCGAAGGTGAGCATTGGCGTACCCGTGTACAACGGCGAGCGCTATCTGGAGGGTTGTCTCGATTCTCTACTCGCGCAGACCTATCGTGATTTTGAGATCATCATTTCCGATAACGGTTCGACCGACTCGACCATGCAGATCTGCCGCCGGTATGCTGAGCGGGACCACCGGATTCGCTACTACCGAACGGACATCAATCACGGCGCTGCGTGGAATTTTAATCGGACCGTGCAGTTGGCCAACGGTGAGTATTTCAAGTGGGCGGCCCACGACGATCTCTGTGCGCCCGAGTTTCTCCAGGCGTGCGTTGATGTCCTCGATCGCGATGAATCGGTGGTGCTCGCGTGCCCTGTACCCCGGGTCATCAATGATCGGGGCGAGAAGCTTGAGCCATATGGCATCCATTTGAAGACGGATTCGACCAAGCCCCACATCCGATATTCCGAGATCGTTCGGGGGTACATTGGGTACAAGTGTTTTGAGGTGTTCGGTCTTTATCGGATGAGTGCTCTGGAGAACACGGAGCTCATCGGCAACTACCCGCACGGCGATGGCGTCCTATTGGCGCGGCTGGCGCTTTTCGGACGATTCCATGAGGTACCCGAAGAGTGGTTCTTCCCGCGCGAACATGCCGGCCAATCGATGCAGGCGATGAAGGATCGCTACGAATATTCGGACTGGTTTGATACGCGGCGGGCGGGGCGGATGATCTTTCCGACATTCCGAATGTTCTGGGAGTACTTCCGGGCGATCGGCGGCACACCCACATCGATCTGGCAGCGAATGTTGTGTCAGTTATATCTGATGCGGTCGGCGTTTTCGTATCGCCGGAAATTCGTGCGCGATTTGATTGGGGCGTGGCAGATGCGTCGGCGACGTCGCGTGGTCATTCCCAAATCACCGTCCGCCATTTCTTCGGCGTCATCGTCAGGTGGGGGATCGGCTGACCGATGAAGGTCGCCTTCATCAATCACCCTTGGGATACGATGGACCTGTCTGCGTTATCGGGTTCACTTCCCATTTGGACGTACGAAGTTGCCAAGCGCCTCCCGGTTTCCAATGAAATCACAGTCTACGCCCGGCGTGGCTCCAAGCAACCGGCTACACAAACTGCCGACAACATGACGGTCCGTCGCGTCTCGACCGATGTCGATCCACTTGAACACAAGTTGCTGCGACGGCTGCCCGCGATTTGGTCACCGCGGAAGCCCTTCTTCGCATCTCGGTTGTATTATCGCTCGTACATCGGGCAGGTCGCATCGTCGCTCAAAGCCCATCCGGTTGACATCGTTCACATACACAACTTCGCGCAATACGCATCAGTCGTCCGCCGGGTACTACCCAAAGCCAAGATTTGCGTCCACATGCACTGCGAGTGGTTGTCGCAACTCGACCAGCGCTGGGTCGCAAAGTGCCTGTCGAACACCGATGCCGTTTTCGCGTGCAGCCAATACCTGGTCGATCGCATCGCAGCAAAGCACCCAACCGGCGCGAGCAAATTCCATTGCATCCACAACGGCGTCAACACCGACACGTTTTCGCCTTCACCGGTTCCGCACAGACCGTCAGCAGATTCAAACACGCAGCGGATTCTTTTCGTCGGTCGCCTCTCCCCGGAGAAGGGGGTCCACATCCTGATTCAGGCGTTCGACGAGATCGCTCGGCGGTTGCCAAACGCGGTCTTGGAATTGGTCGGACCTGATGGCAGTGCGCCCAAGGAATTCATCGTGGGCTTAAGTGACGACGAACGCGTCAAGGCGCTTTCAAAATGCTATGACGGGAATTATGCGGACCAATTGCGGCAGGGTTTGGCGGGCGAGGTAGCCAAGCGCGCGAAGTTCGTTGGAGGACTGGCGCAGGCTGACCTGGCCGAACGATATCGTTCAGCTGATGTCTTGGTGAATCCCTCGCTCAGCGAGGCATTCGGAATGAGCCTTGTCGAAGCGATGGCGTGCGGGACATGCGTTGTGGCGGCAAGGACCGGCGGAATGACTGAAATCGTCGAGCCAGGAGAGACCGGGCTTCTGGTGGAGCCTGACAATTCGACTGAACTTGCGGACGCGGTATGCCAGGTGCTCGACGATGCGGCTACCAATAAACGGATGGGTTTGGCGGGGCGCGAACGCGCACTCAATTGTTTCACTTGGGAGAAAATCGCCGCTACGGTGAACGATCGCTACAATGGACTCCTCTGCCCATAGTCAATTGTTCCCATCTGGATACTTCGCCCATCGCCGCCGCCGGCGCATGCTGGCGCAGATGCGCACGCGCCCGGGGTTTGATGACTATTCGAAGCGCGCCATCGTCTTTGCGCCGCATCAGGACGACGAGGTCTTGGGGTGCGGTGGGACGATCATCAAGAAAGTCGAACAGGGCGCGCATATCGACATTGTCTTTATGACCAACGGACGACGGTCGCACGCCGGGCACATGGAGGTCGAGGAACTGATCGCAATGCGTCGAGAAGAGGCGCTGAATGCGGCCAAGATTCTCGGTGTCGGCGAAGAGTGCGTGACTATTTTGGATTTACCGGACGGCAAACTCGGAGACCATCGAGGCGATGCCGTCACCTCGGTACGCGCGCTCTTGGATCGCATTCGACCGGAAGAGGTCTTTGTGCCTTCGCGATACGATGGACCGGACGACCACCTGGCGACATATCAATTCGTCATTGAGGCGTTGGCCTCTTGGGGACAGTCGCTAAAGGTCATCGAATACGCCGTGTGGTTTTGGCATTATTGGCCGTGGGTGAATGCGGACAAACGCATCGTGAGTTCGCCGCTAAGGGCGCTTGCCAACGCACTGATCAGGCCGATTCGAATGCATCGGGAATTCAACACCTGCGTGGACATCTCGACGTGTCGGGATCAAAAACTCGCCGCGCTCGCCGCGCATGCCTCACAGGTCAAACGACTGATGCCCGATTGTGATTGGCCGATTCTCAGTGATGTGGCCGACGGGGCATGGCTCGAAGCCTGCACACAGGATCTTGAAATCTTCTCGGTGCGCGACGGTCTTGATCGGGCCGGTTAAGCAGTATTCACTGTCTTTGCGCGCTCTCCTCTACACCACCACTGAAACTGCAGAAATGACTTGCGAAGTGATGCTGGCCCCATAACGAATCCAGCGCACCGGTTCGCCGAGTAGAATCCTCCTCGACGTCCTGACGCCCATATCCTCGTTAACGGACCCAAAGTCGCCGATTTGTCGCGTCGCAACAGACTGGTTTGCTCTAACCTTGGCTCGGTTTCTCCATTAGTTATAATGATTTCACTCGAAGGGGCCGGCGTGATTAAACATGCTTTGAACGCCCTTTTAGGATCAGATTGACGACCACGCGGTGGTTGTCATGGCGATCGCGGTTTGAAAATGTGATTGGTCGCTGGCCTTTCGGAGGTTGGGGGCCAATAATGAGGCAGGGGGAATTCAAAAGGGGGTCCCCGCGCAGACCGGCCTGCCGTCAGATGGCAGTTTGCGTGAGGTGAATGGGTCGAATCACTTCGTCGATATCACGGTTGAGACAAGACGACGAGGTAGGGGAGCATCAATGGGGTGGGTCGAAAGCTTATCCGCAAAGAGATTGTCCAGGTTGAAGGTGCGCTCGCGATTTAGGCTTGCGGGCGGGTTCTCGCGCTGCGCTGTGTGCGTCCTGGTCGCAATGGGTGTTTTGCTGGTGGCGCCGTCAGTTTCGTATGCGGCGCCGGGCGATCCTGAGATTGACGTTTGGGAAGGCCTGTCGCAAGAATACGGCACGATCGGCGTCCCCCAGAAACTCTACAACATTCTAGGCCGTGTCTCTGACGACACGTTTGTCGACACGCTTTCTTATACGATCAACGACGGTCCGGACATTCCCCTCTCCATTGGCCCCGATACGTTTCGCTTGCAAAACGATGGCGACTTCAACATCGACATCAACCGCAACAATTTGAACGCTGGCATCAACCTCATTGACATCACGGCGGAGGATTCACAAGGCAACACGACAACCGTGACCGTGTCGCTGAATTACATGCCTGAGAATACCTGGCCGATTCCTTACACCATTAATTGGGACACCGTCTCGGAATTGACTGACGTTGTTCAAATTGTCGACGGGCTTTGGGATTTGGACTCCAACGGCGCGCGCGTTCTCGAATGGGGGTACGACCGAATCCTGGCGGTTGGTGACATCGGATGGACCGACTACGAAGTTACCGTTCCCATCACGGTCTATGATCACGACGAACTGGATCTTGGGTTTCCCAGCATCGGTCCCGGTATTGGAATCGTGATGCGGTGGCAGGGGCACAGCGATTGGCAGGGACGTCAACCGAACATTGGCTATCTGCCGATGGGTGCAAGTTTCTGGTACGACTTCTCGCTGAACAACGGAACCTTTGGGCTCCATGGCGACTTCGGTTCAATTCAGTACGACCAGACTGGCCGTAAACTCGATCTGGGCACCACATACTTCTGGAAGTTTCGCTGCGAAGGCCAGCAGGACGGTTCCACGTTCTACGCGGGCAAAATCTGGGAACAAGGCGAACCGGAACCACCGGGTTGGTTTCTGAGCGGTTTTGAAGGTTTCAATGATCTTCCGAACGGATGTGTGTTGCTGATTCCGCACCATGTCGATGCACGGTTCGGTGATGTGTCGGTCGTGCCCTTGGGGGCTGGCTCGACCCTGGCGATTTCCAATCTGCAAGTGATTCCGTCGCAAACGTCCGCACAAGTATTATGGTCCACCAATCAACTCGCCGACGGTACCGTTGCATATGGCACCACTGCGGGTTACGAGTTGGGCACCGAAGTTGACCCGGCGTTTGTCAGCACGCACAACATTACGTTAAACAACCTCAATCCGAACACGCTCTATCACATTCAAGTGACGAGCGAGAATGCGTCCGAGCAGTCAGCATCGAGCGGCGACTTCACGTTCACGACGCTCGGTCCGCGCACGATCACCACCAGCACGTCGGGCGACGGTTCGATCGTCTTGACTCCAGACCAGCCGAATTATCTGGACAACGATGTTGTCGGCGTCGAAGCCGTTCCCGATCCGGGTTGGATGTTTGTGAATTGGCAGGGGGACCTGTCAGGCAACACCAATCCGACGCAGTTGACGGTGAGCGGTGACATGAACGTGACGGCTGTCTTCACGGATAACATCGACACCAATGGCCCGGTCATCAGCAATGTGCAGGTGACGGCCGGCGCGACGAGTGCCCAGGTGACCTGGACGACGGATGAACTGGCCAATTCCAGTGTCGCACATGGACCCACGGCGGCGTACGAGAATGGTTCGGTCAGCAATCAGAGCGAGGTGATCAACCACACCATCAATTTGCCAAACCTGACGCCCGAGACGACCTATCACTATCAGATCACCTCGGAAGACATGTTTGCGAATTCGAGTCAGACGGTTGATGCGGTGTTCATGACGACGGCTGGCGTGACGTCCGGATTGGTGTCGGACGACTTCAGCACTGGCGTGTTGGACACGGGCGTCTGGACGTTCGTGAACCCGACCGGCAATAGCAGCTTCAATATGACGGGCACGCAGGTGGAAATCTTTGTGGAAGCCGGCGTTCTCCATTCGATGTACTGGGGTGGAGATCGACTGTCGCCGCGCATCATGCAGAACGTGCAGGATGCAGATTTCCAAATGGAAGTCAGTTTCGAGTCACTGGTTACTGAACAGTTTCAGACTCAAGGGATCGTCGCAGAGCAGGACGCCTCCAACTACGTGTACTTCGACATTTTCAGCAATGGCGGGGAGATGCTGATTTATGTCGAGTCCGTCATCGGTGGGGCGGGAACATCGCACGTGTTCGCGACGATTGGTCCACCCGGTCCGTCAAAGGCGAGACTTGATCGCACTGGCGATGTCTGGACGTTTGAGTATTCAACGGATGATGGTCAAAACTGGATCACGGGAGCATCGTTCTCGACCGCACTTAACCTGACGGCTGTCGGTGTTTATGCGGGCAACGATTCGTTCTCCGGCATCGATTCCCCCGCGCATACAGCGGTCATCGACTACGTGTTTAACATGGCCTCGCCGATTGATCCCGAAGACGGCGGCGACGTTTGTGCCGGTGTTGATTGCAGCGGACTTGATACCGATTGCACGATTGGTGTATGCAACCCGTCAACAGGCATCTGCGAATCGCAGTCTGCCAACAATGGAAGTTTTTGCAGTGATGGCGATCCGTGCACGGTCAATGATATTTGCTCCGATGGTTCGTGCGTCGGAACGGCGAAGAACTGCACGGGCCTTAACAGTGAATGCACCGTCGGGGTGTGCAATGCCATCACGGGCGATTGCGAAGCCGAACCAGCCAATGAAAACGGGCAATGCGATGACGGTGATTTGTGTACCGTGACCGATTTCTGCTCGAACGGTGTGTGCGGCGGACTGCCGGCTGACTGCAGCGGATTTGACAGTGACTGCACGGTCGGCACCTGTAACCCGAGCAACGGCCTGTGCGAAATCAGTGCGACCAACGAAGGACAGGCATGCAGCGATGGCGATCTCTGCTCGACGGGCGACGCCTGTTCCAATGGACTATGCCTCGGCGATGCCGTCGATTGTTCGGGACTGGACAGCGATTGCACGGTCGGCGCGTGCAATGCCGTGAGTGGTATCTGTGAAGCCGTGCCCATCAACGAAGGTGGGGCGTGCGATGACGGAGACAATTGCACGACCGGTGACCTGTGCTCCAACGGTGTATGCGGTGCGGTCGCCGTTGACTGCTCTGGCCTGGACGACGATTGCGTGGTTGGCGTGTGCAACCCGGTATCTGGGATCTGCGAGACAGCGCCCGCCAACGAAGGTGGGGCGTGCGATGACGGCGTGAACTGCACGACTGGCGACGCGTGCTCCAACGGAATCTGCCTGGCCGACGCAATCGATTGCAGCGGTCTCGACGACGCCTGCAACGTGGGAGTTTGCAACGAGGGTTCCGGCACGTGCGAAACCGCGCCGGCCAACGAAAGCGGAACGTGTGACGACCTCGATCCGTGCACGGTCAACGATGCCTGCACGAATGGAACGTGTGCAGGCGCGCCAAAGGACTGTTCGGCGCTTGATGGACCGTGCACTGTCGGTGTGTGCAACGGTTCGACCGGCGAGTGCGAAGCGCTGCCCACCAACGAGGGTCTGGGTTGCGACGACGGCGACCTCTGCACCTCTGGCGACGTGTGTGTCGCTGGTGTTTGCGAAGGTGCTGAAGTCGATTGCTCATCGCTTGATGACGAATGTCTTGCGGGTGCGTGCAATCCATCGACAGGTGCGTGTGAAGCCGTGGCGGTCAACGAGGGCGGGTCGTGCGATGATGGGGATCTTTGCACGACAACGGACGCCTGCACGAATGGTGTTTGCGCCGGGGCGCCCGTCGATTGTTCCGGACTGGACGATACGTGTGTCGTCGGTGCGTGCAATCCGTCGACCGGATCGTGCGAGACGCTGCCGGCCAACGAAGGCGGGACTTGTGACGACGGCGACAACTGCACGATCAACGATGCCTGCACCAATGGCATCTGCGAAGCCGAACCGCTGGATTGCTCGGGCTTGGACGACGCGTGCAATATCGGAACTTGCAACGAAACGCTTGGTACGTGTGAAGCGACGCCATTTAACGAGGGTGGAACGTGCGACGATTTCGACCCATGCACGGAAAATGATACGTGCGCCGGCGGTACCTGCGCGGGCACGCCGAAGGATTGCTCCGGGCTCGACAGTGCGTGTGCGGTTGGCGTCTGCAATGAAACGACCGGGGCATGCGAAGCTGAGCCCATCAATGAAGGCAATACGTGCGACGATGGCGACCTGTGTACTGTGCTCGACGCCTGCACGAATGGCGTGTGCGCGGGAGTCACCCAGGATTGCTCCGGACTGACCGACGACTGCAACGTAGGTGTCTGCAATCCAGGCAATGGTGCGTGTGAAGCCCAGCCCGCCAATGAAGGCGGCGGCTGCGATGATGGCGACCTCTGCACGACGGTGGACGCTTGTACGAATGGCGTCTGTGCTGGTAGCGCGATCGATTGCTCATCGTTGGATGATCAGTGCCTGCAGGGTGCATGCAACCCGACCACCGGACAGTGCGAGGCGGTCGCGGCCAACGAAGGTGCGAGTTGCAGCGATGGTGACCTGTGCACGACGAGCGACATCTGCACAAATGGCATTTGTGAAGGCGCGTTTGTCGATTGTTCCGGATTGGACGACGCCTGCAACGTGGGTGTTTGTGCGTCTTCGAGTGGGTTCTGTGAGCAGGTTGCAGTGAATGAAGGCGGTGGCTGTGACGACGGCGACCTGTGCACGGAAAGCGATACGTGCGGCGGCGGCGTGTGCCAGGGGACGCTTGTTGACTGCAGCGAACTGGATGGCATGTGCCAGACCGGTGTGTGCGATGGTGGGACTGGCAACTGCGTCGCGCAGCTTGCCGAGAACGGCACGTCATGCGACGACGATGATCTCTGTACCAACGAAGATGAATGCTTCAATGGTGCATGCGAGGGCATTGCCGTCGATTGCTCCGAACTCGATGATGCGTGTAACGTTGGTTCGTGCAATGCGTCGACCGGTCAATGCGAAGCTGCGCCCGCGAACGAAGGTCAGCCGTGCGACGACGCCATCGAATGCACGTTCGACGAAGCTTGCGCCAGCGGCGAATGCGTGGGGACGCTTGAGGACTGTGACGGCGATGGCGAATGCGACGGGGACGACAATTGCCCGCTCGTGGCCAACCCGTTGCAGGAAGACGCTGACTTTGACGGATTCGGCGATGCTTGCGACGAAATGTTCGATTTCGACCACGATGGCGATGTCGACGTGGACGATCTGGGCGAATTCGCGGCATGCATCAGTGGTGCTGGATTCGATGCGACGCTTTCTTGCCAGGAAACGTTCGACAGCGACGCCGATGGTGATATAGACTTATTCGACTGGGCGGTCTTCCAGACGTCCTTTACCGGACCTACCGCGATCACGTGCCCGTGACCCCCTCTGCGGTGGGCGGCCGATAACGAAAAGACTTGGGGTTCATCCTGTATGCGGGGGCGAAAGGTCGCCCGTTTCGCAGACGATGAATCCTAAATGAACATGTCTGTAACCCGGGCCCCAAGGTTTCGGACTTAGAGAAGGAGCGTCTCGTGAAAGTAGCGATCTTAGCCGGTGGCGTTGGAACGCGCCTGGCTGAAGAAACAGAGATCAAGCCCAAACCGATGGTGGAGGTCGGTGGCACGCCGATCATTATGCACATCATGCGACACTACGCGCAGTATGGGCACAAGGAATTCGCGATCGCGCTCGGCTACAAGGGCGAGTACATCAAGAAGTACATGATGGATTTTGCTTCGCTGCAGTCGCACCTGACGGTCGATCTCGCCACCGGCGGCGTAGAGCAACACAGCCGCGACAAGCTGGACTGGAAGGTCGACCTGGTTGACACCGGACGCGACACGCTGACGGGCGGGCGCATCAAGCGGTTGGCTCCGTTTATTGGCAACGAGACCTTCATGCTCACGTGGGGCGACGGCGTGTCCGACGTGGATCTCGACAAGTTGCTCGCGTTTCATCAGTCGCATGGCAAACTCGCGACGGTGACAGCCGTCCGTCCAACCGCACGCTTCGGACACCTGGAATTCGACGGTGATCGCGTCGTGGAGTTTTCTGAAAAACCGCAGACGGCAGAGGGCTGGATCAACGGGGCGTTCTTCGTTCTTGAGCCGGCTATCTTTGAGTACATCGCGGGCGACGCGACTCAGTGGGAACACGAACCGATGGAGCGTCTTGCCAATGAAGGGCAGTTGATGGCCTATCGGCACAATTCATTCTGGCAGTGTATGGATACACTGCGCGACAAGAAGCTATTGGAAGAGCTTTGGGAATCGGGGAAAGCACCCTGGAAGACATGGGACTAAGCGACATGCGCGTATTGGTAACAGGAAATCTCGGATACATCGGAACCGTCCTCACCCCGATGTTGGTGAACGAAGGCATGGACGTTGTTGGGCTGGACAGCGACCTGTACCGCCACTGCACGTTTGGCGCGGACATTCCTGAAGTGCGCACGATTATCAAGGACGTGCGGGA
>JAUIEW010000401.1 GCA_030429365.1 Phycisphaerae bacterium | reverse complement strand
GTATAGCTGGCCCCGCTGTCGGTCCCTGAGTCATACGGTTCAAGTGACACGACGATCTCCTCGGCCCACTGGTGACCGTTAAAAAGCGGAAGGCTATCGACAGCTACAAACCAATCCGGGCTGGGAGCGATCATCGAGGTGACTGTCACCAACGGGAAATCCTGCGAAGCGTTTATTGTCACCGAGACGGAGCCTGGGGAGACCCCGATACCACCGCCGGATATTACTGTGCCCGCATCGCCGGAAGTGATTGCGGCGTTCACCTCCGCAATCAGCGCCGTCTTGCTGCCAAGCTCTGCCATGCTCTCGATGCCCTGAGACGCGAGCCCGCCGGATGTCCAGAAGTTCACATTGCTTGTGTGCGTTCCGCCAACCAGGCCGGAAAAGTGCGGATTGGACGGGAAGTCCTGTGGATGTGTCGCCTGACTCCAAGTCGCCTGAAAGGTCAGTTGGTACTGCGCCGACTGCGTAGGGGGATCACCGAAGACGCGCTGAAGGTGAACGAAGTCGTGTGCATCCACGTCATCGTCGTCGTCTGCGTCGAAAGCGATCAGACACTGAGATCCGGTCATGCCCCCAGTGCTCGGCGCTGCGTCAGGACCATTCAGGCAAGACTCGAAGAGTGCATAGTCATCAAGGTCGACGTCGCCGTCATTGTCCGCATCGGCAGAATCAAAGCGAAACGACCCGGAACCAAAGTTTGCACCAGCCGGCACACACCAGACGGAAATCGCGCCATAGTCGTCGAGCGTTTCCCCAGGTGGAAGTGTCAATGTAAAGCTATCGTCGATGAACGGCTGCCCTAATAGTTGCGGCCCAATTTGCAAGCCCCCAGCAAAATCTTGCGGCGTATCGGTGGCTCCCAGATAGAAATAAACCGAAATGCCTTGGCCATCGAAATAGAAATTGTTCACTTGCAACGTGGTTTCATCAACGATCGTGACAGTTCCGGCGACACCGTGAAACTGTTCTGATAACTCTGCCACCCAGCCCGCACGTTCGTAAGGCGTCCCCCCATTTGCCGCAGAACCTGCGATTCCCGCAACCATAAGCAACATCACAATGACCAGTCGTGGCTTCATACAACCTCCTGTTATTGTTACGCCTTCGTGTGAGCGAGCATTTCCTCCGATATTGCCCCATTAGTCGCCAGCCAACCGTGAGCCTTACAAAAAAGTCAATTGCCGCCACTTCTCCAGGATTCTGCGATTATGGAGTCACGACGATGGTCAATTCCTCCGGACTCTCAATCGTGGTCCAAATCAGGCGAGATGCCGCGCTAGAGTGAAAATATCAGGCGGGCCAAGGGAGCGTTCTAGTGGGTGAACAAGGGAGATTGGCTGTTCACCCACTATTGGGCAAGCCGCAGGTTGCAGCTTCGATGCGCGTTCTCAATCTCGTTCAGGCATGACGGCGATGGTCACCGCGTTGGTCAATTATTCCAAGCGAATAGCGGCCGGGCTCCAAGTCTGCGGATGGCCCACGCACGATCGATCTGTAGAGAAACCATTCTTGAAAAGCCTCTATCAATCGTTGTACGTGCAACGGAGCGGCAAAGCGCGACCGGCACATACGACGACTCATCGAAAAACACGCCCGGGCGCTATCGCCCGAAACCCCGACACTTCGAGCGCGAATCGGTGCTTAATCCAGTGCCACGCAAGGATCGAATCGTTTGGAAAGTGTCGCAAGGAGTCACTCTCAGAAAACGCATGCGACGACGGGAAAAACGCTTGATTTGAAGGCTCAAAACTCAAAGCCACCGGTCGGACTCGAACCGACGACCTGCGGTTTACAAAACCGCTGCTCAGAATCGCAACCCATTGCAAATACAGACACTTACGAAAGCCAAGCCGACACTGTCGCCCCAAACCCCGACACTTTGAACCAGAATCGGCCCGAATTCGACTCCAACCTAACCACCATCATCGAAGCATGGCCAAGCCTGTCCGAGCCGCTCCGGGCGGCTGTGCTGGCGATCGTGCGAAGTAGCGGATAGGAGCCGAGATTGGCGAATGGATAGCGGCGGTTGAGTCGCGTTACCTATTCACCGCCGGGCTGGACTTGGCGGTATACATCGTCAAGGGTTTTCCCCTGACCATTCCGCCATTCAACCCAACCATTGGCGCTCCCCCCAACCACGACGGCAGCCGCAGTGCTGGGCGATCGAAAAATGTAGTCCTGAGTAAAGACCATCGCACCGCCCGAATCTTCGAGTATCCCGTCAGTCCGGAGTTGCTGGCGCAACTGGACAATACTCGGGGGCGACGACGGGCGATCATCGCATAGGGCTTTCGAGCCTTCAAACACAACGAACCCGTCATCGGTCAGTTGGCCTGTCGCGTCAGCCCCTGAACGATTGCAGAAGAAAGCCCCCTCAGAATCATCCACACTTGGGCGTGTTCCCTCAAACAGAGGGTAACCGAGAGCAGAAAGTAAGGTGTCGATCGTCTCAAACGCATCGACACAATCGGCAATCTGCGGTTCCGGCAAAAAGGGTCGTTGCGGCTGGTTGGAATTCTCAAGATCAAATCGGCCCGCTTCGGTCGCGCGCTGAATGCTCATCCATTCGAGGTACTTTACGTGCGCTTTGGTGAATCTGGCTTCTGCAACCGCGATTATCGCAGTATTCCAAAAATCCTTCCGAGCATTGTGATCCCGCAAACGACCCGGAATGTCCTCCGTCTCCCCAATGTAGACACTCGATTGACTACCAACGGTGGATTCACCAAACAGAAAATACACCGCGACATGGTTCGATTCAGGACGATTCAATGCGTCCGCGAGCCGACGCCTTGGAATAACAAGCGTTTGGATGATCCGGTTGGTTACAGAGGCCAAGCGAAGACCACGCGGCTCG
>JAUIEW010000400.1 GCA_030429365.1 Phycisphaerae bacterium | reverse complement strand
GCTGATCGTGTCGATTTGCCCACTCTTTCATTCGTTCGACTGTGGTGAGGGCGATGAGGTAATTGGTGTTCGGAATTTCGTAGATCAATTTAAAATAGTGTGAGTCTTGTATGTATAAACGCCACATTGGTGGCATGAATAGTATGTTTGCCACCCTTTCAGTAAGACCGAGTTGTTCTGCTGCCCTGGTTGGCGTTTTCATTATGTCAAAAGGCAGTAGCTGGTGTGAAATTTTCAGTGTGTGAAAGGCAAGACAGCCGACAGTGTTACAACTTCTACGCCAGGTTGATATGTCAAAATCTCTTCGCGTGGCTGGATCATTGCAAAGGGCGTCGATGAGTTGATTTGCGAGTGCGGTGTTAAGCATTAGGAAAGTCCTTTCAAAGGTTGATGTCGCCGATCTCATTCGCGAGGTTGATGGGGATGGTGGTTTCCTGCTGGCGCAGGGTGAGGTCGCGTTGCTGAGCCTCGCGGGCTGAACGCAACAGGGTGTGAAGCTGGTCCGCGATTTCCTCGTGCAAACGGACGGGATGCTGGCGGGACGAGTCGCTAAAGATTACGTTGCCGCATGATAGCAGCATGACGTGGCAGTTGCCGCGACCGTAACGGGCGGAAGCCCACTCAAGGTATTGGGCCTCCGTTAGCTCGGTGCCGTGCCAACTACTCATCGAATTGGCCCTCGGTCCACGTGGTGCGGATGCAGGCGATGCGTTCCATTCCATTACAGGCACCATAATCATCCGCCTCAATTTTTGAATGGAAAGCAAGGTAACGATGTTTTGAAGGGTTTCTGGTCGTATAAACATTCGTCCAGAACTCGCCCTTGGCTGGCTCTTTCCACTCGCCGATGATGTCAAGAGAGTCTTCGGTATGCTCGTTCCGATAGTTACCTGCATAATCCCAACGAGCTGCTTGTGGTGTACCATTGCGATCGATGATACAGCCTATCCAAGGGAAAGGTTTTGTAGTCACATGCTCAACAACCCAAGCCTTGTGCCCGTCTCTTGTACGCAGCGGCTTTAGCATCATATCTTCCGTGAGTCGCATCGGGTTTATCCTTTCCAGATTGCATGTGCGATTGCGGCCAGCAGCAAAACTGCCGCCAGCCCGAAGATGAACCAGTCTTTTTGATCCTCGCTGAGAGCGGCAAGCCGCGCTTCGAAGGTGTGATAAAGTTGTGTCAGCCTGTTCATGGCTTGTCCCCAAACAGTTCTTCGAAGTCATCATCCCCCGCGTCCGCTGGCGCATCAGCAAGATCGACGGGCTTGCCGCCCACGGTGAGCTGGCCCACCTCGCTGTCGCGATCGATAAGCACAGCGCGACCACTCAGGCGAAAGACCAGCCTGTCGAACGGGGACGTGCCCTGGCCGCGAGGGAGAAGGTTTTCCGCCTCGTCATTGTCGCGCAGCAGCTTGCGGTAGGTGTTGGCGCGAAGTCGCCAGCGCACTGCGTCCGCACGGGTGCGAAGGGTGTAGGTCGCGGGGTATGTGTCGAGTGCCTGCAGGCGCGAAAGCACGCGCTCGATGTCTTGGTAGGCGTTAAGGGCGCGAGGGAGGGGCAAGGCGAATGTCCTTTCGAGAGGGTTAAAGATAATCATCATAATCGTAATCAGGCTCAGGTGGGTTTTCGAGAATATACAGCTCGATCTTTTCCTGCTCGTCGTCGGTCAGTTTAAATTCAGGTGCGTCGGTCAGATGTTCATCAGACTTGCGCCAAACACTGGTAATCTCGACTTCGCCCGGTTCCTCTGGGTGACCTGGATAGGTTAGTGATCCGTAGTGAGCCGGAGAGCCCGATTTGTATTCGAAATCTATACAGATGTCGAAAGCTTCCTCACCTCGCTCAATTGTCCATTCCGTATTGTGTGTTGGAGGCATCTTGTTTTACCTTTCAAGGTTGGGCGGACGGGCGCTAGAGGTCCAGCTCGAAGTCGGGATCATCGCCAAACACCTCCTCGTAAGTGAGGCCGTTGGGCGGGCGTACCTGCACGACACGAGTGGGCGGGTTTTCGCGCAACCATTGCTCGACCATGTGTTGTACGGGCACGGCAGGTGCGCCGATAGTTTGGCGCTTTGTGCCCGCCCGTTCACGCACGAGGCGGACCAGCACCGCCAAGCCGGCCTGGGTGCAGGGGATGAGCACGGGCGCGCCCTCGGGCGGGTGAATGCGAAGTTGATTGGTAGTCGGGTCGAGGTCGACAGGAAGGGTCATGAGCTTGGCAGCCCTTCCAGCCAGCTATCATTCTCTACCAGGCGCTCATCACTTTCACGTTGGCGTTGCACGTGCGCCAGCCCCTGGTGGTAAAGGTGTTCGAAACGAGTGGGCTCGTCAAAGTCACGATCGAGGCATTCGAGCTCATCCGTGGGTGAAGTGTACTTCAGTCGGGTCATGGTTTGCTCCATTGAGGTTAGGGACGCGGAATGCGTCAGGCACGGCACCATACATTGCTCGATGCCGTGACTGTTTCATTCCGCAGCTTGCGCTTTAAAAGTTATTAGAAAAGCTAACTCTCGTGTCATCATATAGTAAAACGCTGCTTTTCTTTGAAAGAAAATAGCTTTCTTGAGTTTACCCTCATTTCGCGCTAAACAGCTTTGTTCGTGCGCCTTTCGTGCTTTTGTTTCATTGCGAAAATATTCTATGCTGATATCCGAACAGGTCATACCACTTCCTCGCGTGCTTGCCTTGCCAGCCATTGGTGATACTCATGTGTGGCCCAAGGTGGCACCCAATGGATGGGGCTTTCCCACTTACCGATTGCAACGAGGTGGTGGCGCACCTTCGCATAGATGAGCCACGTTGCGCTTGCCTCGCGATACTGTTGGCGCGAGGCAAGAGTATAAGCGCGTGAGTTGGCGTCGTCACCTATGCG
>JAUIEW010000086.1 GCA_030429365.1 Phycisphaerae bacterium | reverse complement strand
TCGCTTTGCGAATCGCGGATCGCAAACACCCGCGCGAGCACCCGTTTGACGTTGCCATCGAGAATCGGCGCGGACACGTCAAAGGCAATCGATGCGATCGCACCAGCCGAGTATCGACCCACACCCGGCAGCGCCATCAATCCCTCAACCGTATCCGGAAAGCGCCCTCCCAACTCGTAGGCAACAACCTTCGCCGCATCATGTAGCAGGTGGGCTCGGCGGTAGAAACCCAGTCCCGCCCACATCGCCAGCACATCCTCGCGTGGGGCAGCCGCCAATGCGCTGACGTCCGGATACGCCTCCAAAAATGCAGCATAATATGGCGCGACGGTGCGGGTCTGCGTCTGTTGGAGCATCATCTCCGACAGCCAGACCGCATATGGATCGGGATTGTCACTTCGCCACGGCAGTTCGCGCCGATGCCGATCGTACCAGCTAAGCAGCCGCCGCCGCAGTCGCGGGATATCGACGCTTTCGGTCGGCGAGTTCCTGGTTGAACGGGCGTTGGTTGACATTGCCGCATTGTCTCGCCGAGGTTCCGGTGCGCCAACCTTGGGCTGCGGATTCACCCCTTGCCCCGCGATGCAATTCGACATAGCCTTTCACCTCGAGGTAGTCGTTTGCATATCAGCTGTCACGGAGGATGAAAGTCACCATGTCGTTTACAAGAACCGCCCGCCCGTTGCGCACACAATTGATCCTGTCGCTCGCTGTCGGTCTCCTGATGATGACCGGATGCGCATCCATCAAAACAACCGTGGTCGGAATGTCGGTGGAGGATCGTCCCATCGAGTGTCAGCAGATTGGGTGGGGGCGCGACACGGTGATGATCATGGCCACCATTCACGGTGATGAGGCGGCTGGCACGCCGTTGGTCAGCAAGTTGGTCGAACACCTCAAAGAGAATCGCAAGCTGCTCAAAGGACGCAAAGTCATCATCATGCCCGTCGCCAACCCGGATGGCTACGTTCACAACTCGCGTTTCAATGTCAATGGCGTCGACCTCAATCGCAACTTCCCAGCCGACAACTTCGACGCATCGCAGCGACACGGCGCATATGCCTTGTGCGAACCTGAGAGTCGCGCGATCAAAGCCGTACTCGATAAGTACAAACCCAAGCGCATCGTCAGCATCCATCAACCGATCGCGTGCATCGACTACGACGGACCGGCGGCTGATTTGGCCTCGGCGATGGGATTGCACACCAACCTTCCAGTCAAACGGATCGGCAGTCGTCCCGGTTCGCTCGGTTCGTACGCCGGGCTGACGTTGAACACGCCGATCATCACGTTTGAATTGCCCAGGACAGCTAGCGCGATGGACCGAGAATCGCTTTGGAACGCCTACGGAATGTCGCTCGTCGCGGCGATTCGATATCCGGACGCCGAGTTGCAATAGTCGCAATACGGCGAATAACTGCTGGCTCTTAAGGGCGAATTCGCGCATTGCGTTTCAAACTCATGTCGCAGATGTGTCCGAAGAGTTTGGCGGGTCCTCGATTGCCATAACTGACGCTATCGAAGCTGCTTGCGCACATTGACCCAGCGCGCTCCAACCTTCTATAATCGCTACCTGTACGGGTAACCGCGTCGGCAAGTGTGTGGGCCGACTTTCACGCCAAAGCAGGGGAAGGAATCGCGCTATATGAACGGGTGCAAAGCGCCGCGAAGGATTTGGTGCGCCATTCTCGGGATGATTGTCGTCGGTCCGACGGCATTCGCTGACGAGAGTTCGCAGACGGTCGAGGCTCGTATTCGATCGAATGAATCTGCGCGGGCGGGGGAGTTGTTGGGCATTCCGGAAATCAAAGCCGCGAAAGATCGCCTGGTCGAGTTGGGCTTTGAAGTACCGCGCTGCGGGCACAACCCGTCTGAAGGTGTGTTTCGAATTGAGATCGACTCAGCGGATGATGTGCGCTTGCTCGGCGATAACGGGTTTGATGTCGTCACCGATCCGACAGGCACGGGAACCCGTGGCGCTTTGATCGAATCTTCCTACTTCGATCCCGGCGAGATTCTGACGATGCTCAACCAGACCGCGATCGCCCATCCGGACATCACGCAGGTCTTTACGATTGGAACGACGATTGAGGGGCGGCCCATTCGGGCGATCGAGATTTCGAACAATCCTGGCGCTTTGGAAGACAAGCCGGCCATCCAGTTCAACGCACAACACCACGCCCGTGAAGTGGCGACGTCGCATATCGTGATCGACTTGATCGAACGGCTGACGGACGATTACGGCGTCGATTCGGAAATCACCGATTGGGTCGACAACTATAAGACGGTTTGCGTCCCGATGGTCAATCCCGACGGCGTGCAGTTCGTGTTTACGTCGGATGACTTCTGGCGGAAGAATCGCCGCTCCAATCCGGGGTGTTCCGGCAGTGGCGTTGGGGTCGATCTCAATCGCAACTATCCGTACCTGTGGGGGCCGGGGTGCGGGTCATCAAATTCCTGTTTCAGTTCGATCTATCGCGGGCCATCATCCGCTTCCGAGCTTGAAACCCAGGCGATGATGAACCTTCAAGATCAATACCGCTTCACGATTGCCACGTCGTACCATTCCTCAGGACGGTTCATTGACTATCCCTATGCGTGCAGCGACGGTTCGCCAGCGGGCCAAATGCCCGAGCATGGGATCATTCACGAAATGATGATCGCGATGGCCAGCGCGATTTCGGCGGTCGATGGCGTGACATACGACCCATATACGCCCGTGCCATTCGGTGGCGTTAACGGTGACGACACCAGTTGGTACTACGCGTATGAAGGCGTTTATCCGTTTATTGTCGAAGTCGGGACATCATTCGCGCCGTCGTTTTCGCTGGTGCCGGGCATCGTCAATCGCAACCGCGCCGGCTGGGAGTATCTTTACGATCGACTCGGCCAAGCTCGAATGGATCTTCGCGTGGTGGACCATGTGACCGGAATGCCGCTGGTGGCGCAGGTCGAAATGCTCCAGCAGGATGCGACGAACATCCTCTTCGACACCGGCGAACTCGATCGATTCAGCGAGCCGACCTTTGGACGCTCGCGCTGGATGACCGAAGCCAACCACACCTACACGATGCGCATCTCCAAAAGCGGTTACGGCACGCGGACGATCGCAGTGCCCGTCGCCAATGCGCCCGTCGATGTGCCCGTGCTGCTTTTGCCCGACGGCGTAACGCTCGGCGACGACAAGCAGGACGGCGACGTGGACCTAGCCGACTACGCCAAGTTCCAGCAGTGTTTCGAAGTCACACCAATCCCAACCGACTGCCGCATCATGGACATGGACGGCGACGAAGCGGTGAGTCTAAGTGATGTGGATGAGTGGGCGGCGGTGTTGGCTGGCCCGTAGTCTCGGGACGCGACTCCGCAACTGCAGGTCACGCTGTTTGCTGGAATGTGACGATTCGAAATGGACAGTTCAATTCCGTTTCGTAGTCGCGCCGGCAACTGAATGGCCACACGTCTACATCGCCCGACGCACGGAACTCGGTCCCGAACTTCATTCTTTCACGCGCGCCATGCATTCCGAGTGTGAGAATGCTCAAGACAATATCGCGAATGCTGGATTCTCTTTGCGGCCATCGATATTCAAGATTTGAATAGAGAAACAATATCCAACGGGTGACGATACGCCGACTCTCACGATGAAGTGCATGTTTCCCTGTCAATCGGTGCTCACATAGGTCGCTGTAGAGCAACCACGAGGCGTCGATTATCTTGGAGACAGCCAAGTCTTTGGAAGAGCGAGAGACGTGCGGTCTTAATGTCATCGCGCGATCTTCGTATTGATCGTTGGTTAATTCGCCCGACAAGAATCGGCGGAGCAATCGCGCAAGCTTCCTGCGTCGCTTCAGGTCAACCATCGAAACACGATCCTCACTCTATGCCAACCGTATCGGAAGTTCCGGGCGCCAATGGGCTTCTCCAAAAGCTCTCCCATCGAGCCCGCCATATCTTGCCGCGACGTGGTTCCGATCTCAAGTGCGATGTATGGATTTAGGGCAGTTACCAAGTTTTCGATATCTTACGGCGTTGGGACCGTCGCTATTGCACGAGAAATGAGGTCGGCATTGGACGGACAACTCCAAGAATCGCAATGTAGATTCGGCAACACAGCATGGATAATAGCATCTTGCCTGCCGCAATTTGGTAAGCGAAACAAGATTCTGTATCGAGTTTTCGGTGAATCAGGGCAGGCTGGAAATCTGCGCTATTGAAGTTGCGATCTCGGTTCTTTACTGTTGTATTCAAGATCGAAGCTTGTTCTAGGGCTTCAATCCTCAGCCGACCAGTGGAGTAAGAGAGCCACGATTGGGAAACTGCTCACTTGTGTCGAGGACGACCTACGCTTCATTCCACCTGCCATGTGAGCGGTCTCGAAACTTCATGGGACGGCGGCTTGTGCTGCCACTTGAGGAGAACCGAGATATGTTCGCGAACAATGCCATCCAGGCTGTCGCTCAGCTGCGAATTCTCAATCCGGTGCGCGCAATAACGCTATCGGCGATTGCATGCGCCTTCGGATCAGCATCGACGGCGCATGGTGAAATCTCATTCGCTCCAGGCTTTTTCGCTTCAAACTACGCCGCACTTTCCCGACCAACGGAGATGTCTTTTTCACCTTCTGGCGATATGTATGTCGGCAACAACACGGGCCTGAGCACTGAGCAATTCATCTATCGGATTCCAGCCGGCGGCGGAACCGTTCAATTCTACGGTGACTCAACAATCCCGGATCCAGATGGCGTACTGTTTGATGCGCTGGGCGTAATCTCTGGCGTCCCAGGAAGCGTGCTGGTGGGGCACGCCGAAACAAACGTCGGCGGGCAGATCAAGGCAATCCGGCCTGATGGGTCTATTGAGACAATCATCGGCCCTGATCTAGCTGTGATGCGCAATCCAGCCAATCTGAGATTCGATAGTCAGCAACGATTGCTGATGTCGGATAACCTGGCGGACGGCATATTCGTCAGTGTGGATGGAGCAACAGCAAGTGAATTGATCGCGCTTCCAGGTCCGGGAAGGTCGTTTGATGTGGACCAAAACGATCGTATCTTTTTGGCTACAGATGGCGGTGCGATTCGATCATATGATTCAGCCGGCGCGCTAATCAATGGGAATTTTGCAAGCGGCTTAGGTGACAGGGCATCACTTCGATTCGGCCCGGGATCGTCACGCTGGGGAGACGATCTCTATGTGTTTGACCCCCTTTCCGATCAGCTTTTGCGTTTCGATTCCACAGGTAATTCAACCGTTTTGGCGTCAGGGCTGGATAGCGATTTCTATTTCATGACGTTTGGACCGGATGACGCATTGTACCTGTCGATCACCAATGAGGACCGTATCGTACGAGTTGTTCCGGAACCCTCTGCGTTGGCCTTGGTGATGACGCTCAGCGCGGTGGGCGTCCTGCGCCGCCGCCGTTCGATTTGAGCGGCGAGCAATATGGCATCGAAGCAAATTGAATCATCATAGAATCCCAAGTTGGACGCCCCCAATCTGACCGCATTCAATCTGAAGCGATTGCCTGCGGTTCAGTAGGGAAGCAGGACGATGCAGGACATGCAGTCTACGTCACACGAAACAGAACATGCGGGCGAGGTTTAGATGTCACGCGCGGGGCGGAGCAGACGCCAACGTTGGTTGGTTGCGTTTGGCTTTTTTCTTTTGCTGGTGGTTTTTCCTTACTGCGCTTGGAACATTCAAATCGAGCGCGTTACCGAAGTCGACATCAATAGCGGTCGACTTCGCGTACGCACAGAGTTCATGGGGTACACTATCACCGAGGAGTTTGTTGATTGGCCGTTCTCGGACGCCGTGGCTGATCATGGTCTTGCAACCGATACGCCGGACTTCAAGTTCGCGTGGTCGAGCCCGATCGGGCCGCGAAAAATGCTGGGGGAACCAGACGCGGTGAGCATGTACGGCCGCACTCTCGCCGACCTTCAATCAACGGTTCAATTCGCGACGCGGCACGACATGACGATGTTGGAAAAGGAGAACGTGGCTAGACTCCTCCAGTTACTCGAGGACAACAACAACTCGGGCTTGCATGCATTTGCCTCTGAGTTTATCAGTACGAACGGATAGCGGGGCTAAAGTTTCTCGGTGGGGCGCAGCCGAGAATTGAACAGCAACTTACCGTCTTGCACCTTGCTGCTCATCGTGATTTCGATCCACGCGCTGCGATTCACTTGTGATCTCTTTGGAGTTCGAGGGCCATTACACACCAATATTGACCTTGTTTTCCCCTGGATTCCCGGCTGCGCGGGAATGAGGTTGTTCTTGCGCTTGCCACGCTTCGAAGAACGGCTGCTTATGCGTCGCGATTGCTCTGGGCGATTGTACTCACTGCTGCTACAACTTCTTGTAGATTCGGTGATATGCGGTGTGCTGGAATAGGGCGGCGAGGGCGCATCCCGCGGTGGCTAAGTAGGTGGTGGCCTTAGTCTGAGCAGGGTCGGACCAAAGCATGCCGCAAACAGCCAACCAAAGCATCAGATTGATCTCGATCGTGTAGAACATTAGCTTCATTCGCCAGTCTCCGATTGTGCCATGCCTTGTCCCTGCTTGGGATTCCCCGGAGCGGTCACGCGGCGCACGCCCACCGCACCGACAGCCAGCCGGTCCGATCGCCTACATTAGGCGTCCGCGCGTTTCCCGGCTAATACGCCATTTACATGTTCGTGCAGACAGACGCAATATTTTGCGAATGCGCACCCGTCTGTAATGCCGCCTACTTCCTTGATTGCGTCTTACAGTTTATTCGGACAGGATGCTATTCCAAAGTGAAACCCGATTTGGAATAGCCTCAGCACGATTCGCGCAGTAGATTGAATACAGCAAGTCGTTTCTTGGGACCCGAATCCGCATGGTCCTGTGAGGGCAATTCGATGAGCGGTGCAGCGATCATTCTCTGGCAAAATAAGATGATGCGGCGCTTCAGTGAATCGGGGGCCGTCGATCCGGATTCGGCGCAGTCGATCGCATCGATTGGCGTCCGCAATTCCTGGATCTTCCGCAGGATGGCCGCCCGCGGGGTCTTTCAGTCGACCACCGACGGTCGATACTACATGGATCGGCTGCGGGCTGCAGACTTTGTGCGGCTGCGTCGCAAACGCATTTTGACGATCTCGGCTGTCATCGTTGTCTTGTTTGCGGTTGTGATGATTTTCATGTCGCAGTAACGGCAAGGGTAATCTGCGATGTCATTGGAGTGTCCCAACTGTCGCGAACCGGTTTCGGCTTTTCGCGCTCTTCGCACGACGGCATGGGGCTCGTTTCCATGCAAATTCTGCGGGTCCATTCTCGGCATATCGCTGAGCCGACGAATGCTCGGAGCCGGCATTTGGGTTGTCCTGCTCGTCACATCGACTGCCGCGTTTCGCCTTTATCAGTTGGGGCGGCTTTGGGCCTACGGCATCATGGGCGTCTCGCTCTTCGTGTTCCTTTATTTTTTTGAAAATGTCATCCTGCTGGAGCGGCGGGGGTTCACGTGCAAGAAATGCGGCTATGACTTGCACGGGCTTACCGAACACCGGTGCCCTGAATGTGGTACCGCTTTCGATCCTTCCGAACGCGAGCGCATCCTGGCGCGCGTCAACGCGCCGCCGCCGAAACCAACGCGTCGATGGATCGCCGCGCTGGTTGTCGTATTGCTCGGACTGAGTTCTTTTGCCGGTCTGATCGCGTATCGAAGAGCCGCGACGCGGGCGGCTATCCCGGTACCAGCCGCACCTGCAGCAGCGCCAGCGACCGCGGGCACGGGCGTCAACCCATCACCTTCAGCGGTGGGGAGAATCTCGCTCATCAATGAATCCACAACCGCGACAACCAACGGGCTGTCGAATGAGCCACCCGAGCCCACCGATGTGCCTAGCCCGTCCGAAGACCAACCATAAATCAGCCGCGGACCGGGCCAAAAGTGCTGAGCAAAGGCGAATTGAGAAAGGTGTACGTTTACGGAAGCGGGGGGCGTGATATAATGTCGTGTTGACCGCACACGCGTCAGACATCGGGGGCGACTGGATTCGACCGGGTGAGACGAGGTGTAAGTGGCGTGCCCAGGTTGTCAGGAGGCCTGGTAAAACACCTGGCAAAACCTTTTATATGCCAACACTCAGTTGCGCATGGCAGCCTAATTAGGCTACCCGTCCTCCAGCCGACGCCCACTGGGCTGGCAGGACGTCGCTAGTGGGCTGGTCTGTTAACGACGCCTGACCGTCATCGGACGAGAAAACAGTCGGGCTGGACAAAGGCGAAGCCTGTCGATGGGCGTCGCCGGCGTCGAGACTTAAACCACCGACTATGCACGTAGAAGCTTATGCCAAGCCACCGCGGGACGGGGGTTCGATTCCCCCCGCCTCCAATTTGATCTGGCGCCATTAGTCGCGATTGACTTTTAATCTGACTTTTATTAAGCTGGCCTCATCGGTTCCAAGGAACACCTGAGGCAGTAATGACTACGCGAAGAGGTCGGCCCGCAAAATACGTCAACGATCGAGAAGGACTACCCGTCGTTGGCCTATCATCTCATAAAGCCTCGGGCAGATACTACACGACGCACGTCAAGCCGCCGATCTACTTCGGCAACGATCTCGACTTGGCAATCTCTCGTTTTCGCGCTTGGGAATTACGACAATCGAAGAAATCTGTGACGCTGCCTGGCCTTCCCCATCGGCGAGATCCGAAAGCGCTTCGCGCTACATTGGTCGAAATCGGATGGATGACTCAGTCAGAAGCAGATGCATGCACTACATCAGTTACGGTTTCTACGCCGGACCACATCGTTGATGAAGCGGCTGTCTGGAATTGGTTGCGCAGCCAGATCACACGCGATCCACATCGAGCAGCGCAGCGACTTGGCATTCCAGAAATTGCATACCTCACCGAACTGAAGAAGCCGGAACCAAGTCTCACCCTCGATGAGATTTGCGAATCTTATCTCAATAACAAGAAAAACCTGTCCGATCACTGGGCACGCAAGACCAAACGGTACTGGCTAGAGTTTGCGACGATCGTGGCCAAACAAACGCTTCGGCCGATCGACGGAGAGGACATCGCGCGTTATCACGATTGGGTGTGGGGGAAAGTCAAAAAGGAGTCTCGGAGCCCGACCTGGTTGAACCAACGCCTAGGTGCTGTGCGAACGGTTCTGCGATATGCCCTGAAGCGGGGCCGTGACCTGGATAGCGTGCGACGTGTACTCGACCTGACGGAGATCTTCGAGACAAAACGCAGAAACGGTGTTGATCCGAGACCGATCGGGCCGCAACACTTTGGTAAGCTCATCGCTGTTGCTGATGTCAAGTGGACGGCTGCCTACCTCCTTGCGCTCAACGCATGCCTCTATCCAAAAGAACTGGCAGACGTGCGGAAGAGCGAAATCGATTTACGGAAGAAAACCTTCATCGCCCGTCGCGGAAAGACCGGTGTTATACGTTGTGCCGTTCTTTGGGACCGAACCGTTATGGCAATTCGCGCTTATCTATTAGATGAGGCGCACAACAGCGAGTACCTTCTTGTCAGCGCCAATGGGACCGGGTATTCCGAGAACCATATTGGGCGCAACCACCGTCGCCGTCGAGCGGAGGCTGGGCTTCCTGATCACGTCACATTCGACTCCATTCGAGATGGAGCGTATACCGCAATCATCGAGGCTGGCTTCGATCTTCAGACGGCCAAATTGGTCGCGGGGCACGGAACCGGCATGAGCGACGCGTACGTCCGTCGTGGGCCTCGCATGGTCGCCCAGGCCTGTGAGGCGATAGAAGTGGCCTACTTCGGTTGACGTTGCGCGAAGAACCTCCGCCGTGATGGAGAAGTCCAACCGCACGTCCCTGTGATCGCCTACTTGCTAGACCCGCGTGTCTTGGTCATTGGGACGGGGTGTTGTCATCGTTGTTATGCTATTTCGTGCACCCTCATCAAGTCCGCGCATTCGAGGAAGCCAATCGTAGGATCGTGACTATGAAACACTTTCATCCGTGCCAGATCAGTCCTCCCTGCAGCGAGTTCGACCGCGGGTCAAATAACGGGATAATCGTCGTTCAGCAGGACGGCGCGTAACGCGTTACGGGAATGCCGTTCTTTGGCGAAACTCATTGAGTGTTTCGCCAAACCTCGTCTTCTCATCCCCGTCTGGCAACCGGGCGTGGTTTCGGGCTAGCAGCGTTGTCTCCTGGGCCCTTGTGTCGTCGTCGCCACCAATGGCGGCGTTCATATACCGCTTGACGCTCATACGGTCCATTCGTGACAGCTTGGCGATGCCTGAGAAGATTAGTGCGTACTGCCCGCTGTGGTCTCAGGCTCTCGATGGCTCTCGGCAGTTGCGGCCGCGTTGGTGTATCCGCAGCAACTGCGCCGCAATTGAAATCTGCCCAACCGGCGACTGCTCAGAAACTTCGCAAAACTACCGAACCTATTTTTGCACCACTCACGCCCAATCTCTATTTTGGAGCAAATGATTGACCGCTCCAATAACAACGGAGACCAGCTGGTGCGCATTGGCACTGTCGCCCAACTGACAGGACTGCCAATCAGCTTCATCCGGAGATTGGCCGACGAAGGACTGCTCCCGGTGTGTCGGCATGGATCGGGGCGTCACCGGCGTTTTCCTCGTGCAGAGACGATTAGGCGTGCCCGTGAGCTGATGCCTAGGCCCGCCGTACTGTAGCGTAGCCTACTCAAGTGCAGCAGAGAGAGTTACTGGCAAATGAATGAGATTCGTGAGGTTTCAGGGGTCGGGACAAGTGGCCGTGGGACGATCGACACTTCCCCAAATTGCGGGCACCAGAGGCGTGGCCGGAGTACAAATTCGGCATCAAGCAGTGCAACCGTGAACCTGTACACCGACGGGGCCTGTCTACAGCCGCACGGTCCTGGCGGCGCGGCAGCCGTTTGTGTTGGAGGTGACGGCGGCGGAAAGCAGTGGGTGTGGGGCATCACCGAATGTACGAACAATCGCGCGGAGCTGATTGCCGTCATCGAGGGACTCCGAAAACTGCCGACAGAACTCACCGTTATTGTCTTAACTGACAGCCAGAACGTGATCGACGGCACTAGGCATCTGGCCAAATGGGCAAGGAGCGGTTGGAAGAACAAGAGCCACCGCAAGACGTACCGCATAGCCAACCTTGATCTTTGGAAACTTCTACACCGTGCCGTCAAGCGCAGAGACGTAACATTCGAGAAGGTTCCGGGACACAGCGGTGTGCCTGGCAATGAACGGGCCGATCGGCTCGCATTTTTGGCGGCACTATTCAGTGACAGGTCGTCGGGCGGTGGGGCGAGCGAAGAAGTGTTCTTCATTTGCTCGTGCACCGGCAACGACGATCCCATGTCCCTGGCGGGATTGGATCAGTTGCCACCGCCACCGCGCTCTGAACAGATGTATATCGGCGCCAAGTACCTGCCGAAGAATTGGCAGGGGAAAAGGAGGTGTTTCAACTTAAATTACGGCTCGGGACAGGGGGTCGGAACAAAGCCTGTCCACATACATAACCCGTGGGAAATCGACGTGGCGGCCCATCTCGGTAGCCACCGCGACTTTCTCAAACGCTATGTATGTGCAGCCCAAGCGGCAACCGAGGAACTGCTCTTGCAGAGCTTCAGCCGCGAGGCAAGGATGTTCTTCAATAAGCTGTTCGAGTACGCAACGGACTTTCGCATGCTGCGATGCGCCTTCGATTTGACGGCGCAAGCAGGGTCGCTCGCGTGCGGCGTGGATGGCCTGACCATCGACGATTACGCAAACGATCGCGACCTCCTTGTGAGCACTCTTCGGACGCTCGCAACGGATGTGCGGAACGGGAATTACCGCCCGCAACGATTGCGGCGAGTGCTCATACCAAAGTCCGGTGGGCGGGGCGAGCGTCCAATCGACATCCCTACCGTAGAGGACCGGATTGTCGATCGAGAGCTGCTGATTACGCTGAGTCCACTGCTGGAACCGAGGTGGCACTCTTGTAGCTTCGGTTTCAGGGCGGGACACGGGATACAGACCGGTCTGGCGACGGTGGAGTGGCACATTCGCCAACGCACCCACCTTGTCGCACAGACGGTTGATATTCAAAAGGCCTTCACCAGCCTCCCGAAGACTCGGCTCATCAACGCAATCACAAAAGCCCTGCCCGTACGTGTGCCCGAACAGCTGACCAAACTGATGACAGAAATCATCCGCAGACCGCTTCCCAGAGGCGATCACGTCAGGCAAAACAGAGGTATTCCCCAGGGATCACCTCTGAGCCCGATGCTCCTGAATATCTACTTGGATCGCCACCTGGACCAGAAGTGGAATCATCAGCGCTGGCCCATGGTCCGCTACGCCGACGACATCCTCCTCCTGGCTAAGAGCCAGAGGGAGATGGATACGGCAATGCAGACGTTGAAGAACCTTCTCACGCCGAACGGTCTGAACCTGCGAGACGAAACCCCTCCGCCCGCGGAATTGATGCATGGAGACTCAGCTGAGTGGCTGGGCTTCAACCTCTCGTGGAACGGGGCGCGAACGGGTCTCGGTCTGGCGACAACAGCCTGGCACAGGCTCAGCGACGCCCTGCACTATGCAGAGTCCGTCGATGAACCGCAAAGGACTGCGATAAGAGCAGCCCTTTCAGGCTGGCTCGACCATGCTGGTCCAGCTTATCGACCGGGCCCACGGGAGAAAGCATTCCGCGAAGGCTTTGTGGATAAGGTGGTATCCCACCTCCGGGAAGTGGGCATGAACGACGCCTGCATGCCCAGGCGGGTTATCCACCACATGTGGGTGGCAGCGGCCAAGCGATGGCGTACCCGTCGCCGCCGATTGTTGGACCGAATGAAGAAAGCTGTCATGAACGGCTGTTAGCTCTGCTCGACTCAGCTGACGGTCCACCCATACGCATCCTCGGTGTTCGCTGAGGGCTCCGCCCTCGCGTATCGAAAACAGCCGTCGTCTTCGGATGGGGCGGCGTGCAGATCAGGCCGAGTCCTCCGCCGTTTGAAGCGGAGGCTTGGCCTGCTCATTTGAGCAAGTTTTAAAGCTCGTCGCTTGTAAGCAATGCTGCTGGCGCCAATCGTCCGCGTCTTGCGGCAGACGCGTAACGCGTTACGCGCATATCCTGCGTTCCGTAGACTGCCCCAAACGAGAACCTCGAATTGAGCGATCAGAGCCACCTGGATGGGCGCTTCGGTTTGGAGGCCGAATGGTTCTCGGAACAAATTCAGCTTGTTAAGTTCGCCTGTCTCGACTGCTCGATGAATGCAACCTCCACCGATTCTTGATGCGGGCCGTTTGGGATTGGTCCACCGATCTGCGATAATGACGGCAACTGACGGTGTCGCACAGCTAGCAAGGTTGTCGAATGGAGGATAATTCATGGGCTTCAGCGCAGAAGCGATTGCAAACTTGGAAGCAGGTCGCGAACGGCAGGAACGGCGCGATAAGTGGATCTGCGAGCCTGGACTTCACGTGGTCTCGATTGTTCGATGGAACTACGCGGGTGCGTATGTCGGACGCGATGTCGTTTTCGAGGTACACGACGGTCAAGGGCGCAAGCAGTTCGTCCGGTTCAACCTCCCCGTTCGGTCGTTGCGCAACGGCGAACTGTTACGTTTCGTGGTGGCAGCGATGAGTTGGCGAGAGGTTGAACATCAGGGCTGCGAGTTATCTGTTAATCATCGAACGACGTACGATCTGCTCATCGGCCGCCGGATCGCCGTAGTTGTCATGCGCGGCCCTAACGGGATGCACTCCGTCGTCGATTGGGAAACCGCATCTCAATAAACGGTTGCTGTGGTCGTTTGCACTACCCGCCGATGCCCCAGCATTTCGGATGCACAGCAGCATAGAAGTCTGTGGCGCAGAAGCCTCGACCGGCGCACCTCCAGCCCTTTAGTCGTAGAGCTGATTTGTGGATATCCCTTAATTCAGGCCACACCCTGTGTTAGAATAAGTGTAGGCAGATAGCTATCAGCGAGTGACTCTCGGGCGTAGACCTTGAAAACGTGATTAGAAACCGCCTGCGGGGTTTAAGGATCATGGGCAGTCTCGTCCGTAGCATCCGTGAGGAAACCACCCAGTTGCCGCCTAATCCCGCACGCGACCCATTTCGCCGTTCCCGCATCGGCCACCCTGAGGTGCGTCACCATTTCAACCGCAGCGGCGCTTGCCACTGCATCACGAAACTGCTGTTCGGGGACGATATCCAGGGTCTCGTGTGAGACCGAACGCTCGATACCGCATAGAAAGCGTATGACTGGCGTGTCGCCACCGATCACAACCCGCCCCAAGCCAAATTGGAGTGAGCGGACAGCATCGCCCGGCTGGAACGGTTCGCTTGAAATGATCTTTACGTGTTGCATGATGTCATTATAAGCAAGCCGGTGCAGCATAGGCTAATTCTGACGCCCATAATGCTTGCTGTAGTCGCGATGCGGACTCGCGGGCGCATAATGTCCACGTAGGAGGTACGAACAATGTTTGACGAACTGATTCGGGCGGCCGAAGAACTCGACGGTAAGCACGAAATCGATATTCCCGTACCACTCGACGCCAAACGCTATTACGACCGCCAGTGTCCCTCATCATCATGTCGCGACCTTTTCAAGGTGCAGTTCGATGACTGGTCGAACAAGGTTTTGGAAGACGGCGCAATCTGTCCGTTCTGCGGATACAAGGCCCCGGCTGACGAATGGAATACCTCTGAGCAAGCGCGATACTTCGAGTCCGTTGCCGAAGAAGAAATGCATCGACTTGTCAATGAAGCGTTTGGCGAGGCTGTACGCCGAACGAAACCCCGTCAAATCAGCGGTGGCCTGTTTGATGTCAAGATGAGCCTGAGCTACGAGCCTGGGCAACCGGCGTCTGTAGTCTCGATCGAAGCGTCATCCGTTTTGAGACAAGATTTCGTTTGTGAGGAGTGTCAGTGTCGGTATGCATCGATCGGTGCCTCTTTCTTCTGCCCGGCGTGTGGGCACAACTCCGCGACATCGTGTTTCGACAACACCATGGATACGATCAAGAAGACCATAGCCGCACTTCCCGAAATGAGGGAGTCGTTTGAGAAAGACCGTGATGCGGATTTTGCGAGGGATGCGATACGTCAGATTCTTGAAGACCAACTTCCTCGAATCGTTGGAGCGTTCGAGCGAATAAATGAAGCCCTGTTCCAAAAGCTGCCCAATTCGTCTGAGTTCTCTTGGAAGGGCAGCGTGTTTCAAAGGCTCGACGAAGCGTCAACTCTATGGAAAGAGGCCTCTGGTAAGGGGTACACGGACATTCTTGGTGACGAGGAACTTCAGCAACTCAAGCTGATGTTTCAGCGTCGACACGTCTTGTCCCATCGCCAAGGTGTCGTCGATCAAGTTTACATAGACAGGTCGGGTGATGTCGGCTATGCCGTTGGACAACGACTTGTTGTTGCCGATTCAGACGTGACGAACTTGGTCGCCATCGTCGAGAAGCTCGTGGCCGGTCTTCGAGGGTTTCAGAGCTTCTGGGCGTATACTCTAGGGGGAACTTAGCCATTAGTGACCACCACTCACGATTGCCACTGCACCTGTAGTGCAGCGGATCTCCAACAGCGTGGTTGACGAACCTGTCGCCATTTACGCGATCTGGGTCATCATCACCTGTTGGGTATACAACTGGCGTCCGCGATCCATTGACCGCATCCAGGTTCAATCCGGCCACCGGTTGCGTTGATCTGCAACGATTCAATCAAAGGAATAGGCGTCGGCGCGGTTCCTGGCCCCAAGAACGCCCTGCGAGGCGATTCTGTAGCCTCTGGGCGACGATCTGGCGTCGAGAGCGTACTTCCCTATCTCGGCTCGGGTGCCCGCACAGGCGTTCGTAACGCGTTACATATCATTTAGGGGTTGGCGGATTTCTTGGCTTCGACGATCGCCTTCTTCGCATTTTCCAAGGCCTCAAGGAGTTTGCTGCGCTTGGCAGTTGTTGAGTGTTCCACGAGTTGCAATCGGACCAGTTCGCGTGCAGCTATAGCGAACTCATTGGCTCGACCAGTCAAATCCAATACCGGATCACCCCGCAATCGCGCTGTCGACACCTTGCGCTGCCGCCTGCGAAGCAGACGTCGGGCTTCAGTGGGATCGTGATTGCCAGATGTCAGGTCATCAAGGACCCGCCTGATCTCCTTCTCCGTTCTGGCTTCCTCGATCGCAAGGAATGATCGGATGGGTTTGCCCTTGAGGCGGCGTGCCTGGGCGTCACTGAGCTTCTGGCCTGCGTGGATGGCGTGCCTGAAAGTTCCTTCACTGAGCTTCAGCTTGTCAGCGAGCGCCTGCCGGGAGATCCCCTTGGCTTTAGTGAAGGCGTCGGCTTCCCTGCCAAATCTCCATCGGAAATATGGATCGCGCCATTGCTTCGACTTGGTCATGTCTTTGAGTTGTTTGAGGGTGGCCATGCCTGAGATTCTGGCGTCGGGCTCTGCTTGGGGCAACAGAAAACCCATGGTGCGGACATCAGAGAAAACTCGGCAATTGAGTCGGTCCGCATAACCCGACGGCTAGCCATCCTCATGTTGGATCGGGTTCGTCGGTCTAGTGACCTCAATCTTGCTTGGCATGAGCTGTTCGATTCAGCCCTTAACGCGAAATTCACTGCGCCGACCCACAACATTCTGGAATCGGCTCGCTCCACCTGACCTTTCCCCTTCAACCTGATCCAGCAGTTGGGTTAGGATTTGGACTTTGATCGAGGAGGATTGGCCATGGGTAGGATTCGCTATTCAACGGAGCAGATCATCCATAAGTTGCGAGAGGCTGAGGTCTTGATCGCTCAGGGCAAGACGGTTTCGCAGACTTGCAAGCAGATCGGTGTGACGGACCTGACGTATTACCGCTGGCGGAAGGAATACGGTGGCCTGAAGACCGATCAAGCGAAGCGGCTTAAGGAATTGGAGCGCGAGAACACGCGCTTGAAGCGGTTGTTGGCCGACGCGGAACCGGACAAGGCGATTCTTCGGGAGACAGCCAACCCAAACTTCTGAGCCTGCAACGGAAGCGGATGGCAGTCGATCAGGTGATGGATCGATTGAAGGTTTCCGAGCGGCGGGCATGCCAAGTGCTTCGACAATCGCGAGAGACTCAGCGTTACTTGCCTCAAGTTCGAAATTAAGCATTGGTATTAACACCGGGGGAATGTCACGCAAGTCAATCGGTTCAGCGATTTCGGTGACGGTCGCGGTCCCTTCGCTAAGCCGCGCCAGAGTCTCTCGCCTGGTCGGGTCGGCAGGAGCCGACAATGTCTTGGTAAGCGCGTCAGGCATCTTGCGTTCCTCAATTTCGCTAAATGGCGCAGTACGAGGCCATCCGGTTGTCAAGGCAGACTCTCCTGGGGTGGTGCCTAGGGACAGTGGTTTATCCCGACTCGCTCGGATTGCACCGTTGCCGGTACAGGGATGGGTCCACTGCGTGCGCCATCGCCTTCAAATCGAGGTCGGCGTCGAGGAATTTGGCAACCCGTTCAGCGACGGCGAGCGGATCGGCAATGGTCTCTTTGTATGGCACCATCGGGATTGAAAGCTCAAGATTTGCCGCAAAGTCGCGTGCATGTTTGCTTTGGCGCTGATAGATGTTGGCCAACACGTCGCGTTCAATGTCCCCGCCATCGCGATCCAGACGCTCTAGCATCGTTAGACCGTTCCATTGATGCGGGGCAGTTGCACAACCGCACGT
>JAUIEW010000399.1 GCA_030429365.1 Phycisphaerae bacterium | reverse complement strand
ACGGAGGGTACGCGCGGAACCACGGGATCGGCGATGTTCGAATCTCGTATGCGTTCTTACGGCGAGGAACTGAGCGCGGCGAACCTTCTTCCTCTGGAAAACAAACGCATACTCGATCTGGGGTGTGCGAATGGCGGATGGCTCCGCAATTGCTGCAATCGCTGGGGCGCCCGACCAAACGCATGCGTTGGCGTGGATTTGCGTGAGGACGTGATTCGACAGTGGCAAACCGAAAACCCAGATTCTGAAATGAAGCTGGATTGTCAGTCGGCCCACGAGATTGACTTCGAGGACGCTTCGTTTGATTTGGTACACCACTCAATGATGATGAGCTCGGTCGTCGACCCTGACCTGAGCCAGGCGATTGCCGATCAGATGTGGCGAGTGTTGGCACCTGGCGGATGCATCATCTCGTACGACTTCTGGATCAACCCAACGAACAAGAAGACTGTCGGTGTCGGTTTGAAGCACTTGCGACAGTGGTTTCCCCAAGCCCAAGTCGTCTTCCGCAAAAAGATCACTTGTGCTCCGCCATTGACGCGACTGCTCAACAAGATCAGCGAGCGCTTGCCCGTTGCCTTGGAACGCATGGGCCTCTTAAACACACACAATCTCATTGTGCTCCGCAAGACGTAGAATCAAAGCCTGCCCGATCAAGCTGAAGCATTTCGGTGGCGATCACGGGCAAGAATGACTTCAAGAAGCCGCACAAAAGTGGCTATTCAGTGATTGAGTTCTTCGAGCGTTGGCAATGGACCAAACAGCCGGCTCAAATGAAACAAAGTCCTTGAGGCTCGGCGTTATATCAAGCATTGGGGCGCATCGCGACGAATCGCACTGGTACACGCATGTCTCATTCGGTCGCGTTTTGAACCTATTGGCGCCGCGGTTCCGAAAACTCGTTTTCGTCACCAAAGTGTTCAACGAGCACGTTGCCAGCATGGATTGCAAGTTGGATGCGCAATCGATCGAAGTCCATCCCGGCCCCGCGTTCGCGCGCTCGATCGACGCACTGCGTCGTCCGCGACCGTTGTTACGCAGCTATCGCAACCTGGTCAAATCATCTGATGTGCTTTTTGTACGCGGGATGAATCCTTTCAGTTGGTATATTCACTGGTGCTGTGCGCGCTACCGCAAACCCATCGCACATTGGCTTGTCGGCAACCCGGTTGAATTGTTGAAAATGCACTCGCGATTCGGTGGGATGAAGGACAAATTGGCGATTTGGTACACGCAGGCCGACGAATTTCTGCTCAAACGTATGGCTCGCAAGAGCAAAGCGACATTTGTCGTCAATGGAGCAGAGTTGGGCAAGAAGTGGCAAGGCTTCGCGCCCGAGACCGTCATCTCGTCGACCATCAGCGTTGAAGAATGTCGCGAGCGGAAGGACACGTGCCAGAATCAAAACATACGATTGCTGTTTGTGGGGTTTGTTCGGCCCGAAAAGGGACTTGAATTCTTGATCAAGGCGATGCCACTGATCAAGTCCTCGCCCCCCGTTGAGCTGTCAATCGTCGGAGATCGTGATGGATACCCTGCAGAAACCCAGCGTATCGATGGATTGATCGGCGAGTTGGCATTGGACAAGCATGTTCGATGGGAAGGCTATGCCCGATTTGGACCTGAATTGTTTGCCCATCTGGATCGTGCTGACATTCTCGTGTTACCATCACTTAGTGAGGGAACGCCGCGCGTCCTGGTCGAAGCTCGAGCCCGATGTGTTCCGGTCGTCGCAACCAACGTCGGCGGGATTCCAACGAGTGTGCGAAACGGTGAAGACGGCGTGTTGGTTCCACCCAAAGACCCGAAGGCATTGGCCGACGCGATAGCAAAGATCATTGAAGATGGCGATCTCCGAATGAGTCTCATTCGCAATGGATTTGCAGCGGCGAGAGTACAATGCGTGGAAGACTTCACTGCCAAGCTCTACCAGTCAATTAAGCGGGCTTTCAACTCGAGCCACAATTAATTCGCGAGGCAGCATCGCAGATTTGTGAACCTTTTGGGCAGACAGATTCTTCGAAAGCAAATGAGGGAATTCTCCTCGTCTTAGTGAGCGCAACGGATGGTCCGTATTCTGGCCTACGCATGGTTGTCATTTGTGGTCGCGGTCACAAGTGTCCTTCCGGATGTAATTCCGGTATTGCGATTTCGAGGTTTCCTGCTGCGATGGTGCTTCAAGTCGTGCGGGAAGAATTTTCAAGTCGCCAGCGGTGTGCGGGTCACGTTCTCGACGAAGATCGACATTGGAAACGACGTCTACATCGCACCTTGCTGTTGGATTCAAGGGATTGGCGGCATTGAGTTGGAAGACGAAGTCATGTTGGGCCCATACACGGTTCTCTCAACGACGAACCACACGCGGTTAAATGCGTCTTATCGCCACGGACCTGGACAGCGATCGCCAATCGTCATGCAAAAAGGCTCTTGGACAGGGGCTCACACCGTCATCACAGCCGGAACAACCGTGGGAGCCGGTGCAGCAGTTGCTGCCGGCGGGGTGGTTACAAGCGATGTGCCGCCTCATTCCGTCGTGGGCGGAGTTCCGGCCCGTGTCCTGAAAGAAGACGTTCCGTAACGAAGTGTTGGCAGCCCGCCTTCATCATTCCCATGCATATCTTGTATATTCATCAATACTTCGCGACCCCCAACGGCAACACCGGAACACGCTCTTATGAATTCGCAAGGCGTTGGGGGGAAGCAGGGCACAAGGTCACCGTATTAACCAGCGTAGCCCAACTCACGGCTGAAGATCTCGGCGACAGGCGACTTCGAAAGATCAATAAATTCGAATTGAACGGAATCTCAGTGATCGCGCTGGACGTTCCGTACACACAGTTGATGGGTGTCGTCAGACGAATTTGGGCCTTCACGATATTCATGTTGTT
>JAUIEW010000085.1 GCA_030429365.1 Phycisphaerae bacterium | reverse complement strand
ACATTTCGATGGGGGCGAGTTTCGACGACAACGCCAACGAGATTCCCGACGAATGCTAGGATTGCAACAACGGCGGCACGCTCGACGATCTCGATATCGTCAACCTGACCAGCGACGACTGCAACGGCAACGGGCTGCCCGATGAATGCGAAATTATCGCATCGACGCCGGGCGGGCCGTACTTCTGCACATCGAACTGCGCGACCGACTGCAACGCCAACGGCATCCCCGACGCGTGCGAAATCGACGAGTTAAGCTCAGCCGACGGCGGTCCGTTCTATTGCACAACCGGTTGCGACGCCGACTGCAATGACAACGGCGTTCCGGACGATTGCGACGCGGCGAATACCGTCGACTGCGACCTCAACAACGTTCCTGACGAATGCGATCCGGATACCGACGGTGACGGTGCGATCGACAATTGCGAATCGTGCCCGCTCGACGGCACCAAGACCGAGCCGGGTATCTGCGGATGCGGCCAATCGGATGTGCTCGACAGCGATGGCGACGGCGTGATCGATTGCCTCGACGCATGCCCGGGCACTGGGCCATCTCAGCCGGTGGATGCCGACGGATGTCCGATGGTCGGGGCGTGCTGCTTTGCAATCGGTCAGTGCATCAGCGGATTGGACGAGGGCGGCTGCACGTCACTGAACAATGGTAAGTATCAGGGCAACGGAACCACGTGTACGACCGACAGCGATGCCGACGGTTTCACGAATTGCAACGAAGAGTGTCCCCTTGATCCGGAAAAGACGTTGGCCGGCATTTGTGGTTGCGGTGTGCCGGACGATGACACCGATGGCGATGGTGTGGCCGACTGCATCGACCTGTGTCCGGGCACTCTGCCGGCGACGATGGTGGATTCAAACGGATGTCGCGAACTTGGGGCGTGCTGCTCGCCGAGCGGGACGGTGTGTAACGATGACATCGACCAGGCGTTTTGTGAATCGCTGCCGTGGATTTATCAGGGCAATGGTTCGACGTGCGCAACGAACTGCCAAGCCCCGCCGCCGGGTGACTACGATGCGGACGGTGACGTCGATCTGGATGACTACGACGCGTTCGCAACGTGCATGAGCGGCCCGCACAGCCAAGTCGGATTCGCAACACCGTCGGCCCTATGCCGGCAAGCGTTCGACGATGACAACGACGGCGATGTGGACGTCGAAGACTACGCCGCGTTTCAAGAACATCTTGTGGATTTCTAAAGAAAGTCGGATTGCGGAAATCTCAAATTTGGCAACAAGTTTCCGTCTGGTGCGCAAGAATAGGTGACTCTCTCGCTTTTTTCGATCTCTTTGTGGGCTGCTTTAGGTATTGATTCCGGCCAATTCGATCAATTGGCGCATGGGTGTTTTCGAGATTCCAACGCGCACATCCAATGATCCACCCAACTCGACGTACCGCCGACAATAAAGGACGAAACGCTCTTGAACCCCGTCCTCGTGTGCCATCATGATAGGGGTGTTCATTGCAACACAGTGCGTCAACAGCGCGTGCAGCGTGGCGTGGGGCATCAACAAGTCGACGGCGTCTTTACTCACACAATCGTCAACCGCCCGGTGAAACACGTTATCACCTTCAGAGTTCGTCCATTCGACAGAGGCGCCCATTCGCAAGAGAGACCGGACATCGGCCACCCTGTCACCCGCAACGGCGGACAGAAGCGGTGAATACCCAGCGATCTCGCCTATGTCGACCGTCTTGATCATCGCGAACACCGCAGCCAGTGTGGCCTCGCTATGCCCGAGTGCGCAACTGACGATGGAAGCGCCATGCCACAAGTCTCTCAGCGGGTCGAATCCTTCTGCGAGCGCTTCTTCAAGAGCCTCCACGTGGCCGTTGCCCACCGCAGTGAACAAGTCGTCCATCCTTTGGAAACCGTCTGTTGTTGTCATGGTTCATTACCCGGTCGAGTCCAAGCCACGGGGCACATTCGCGCCGGGTGCCCCAGCCTTTCAGGCTGGGGGACTGATGAATGTCTTGAAATTTATGAGAGTTCTAGGCCTGACGCGCGCTTTTCCGTCCCCCACCCTGGAAGGGCGGGGCACCTTTTTCTTTCTTACTCTTTGGCGCGGTCGAGGTAGTCGCCGGTTCTGGTGTCGACGCGGATCTTGTCACCGGGGGCGACGAACGACGGCACGCGGACCTTGGCGCCGGTTTCGAGCGTGGCGTCTTTCAACTGGGCCGACGCGGTTGCGCCTTTGACGACCGGGGGCGTGTCGGTGATTTCCAGAACCACCACGTTTGGCAATTCAAACGAGATCACGGCTCCGTCGAGAATCTGGCAGCTCACTTTGCAGTTGGGCGAGAGATATTCCTTCGCCGAACCGACGATGTCTTCGGTGACGATGATCTGGTCGTAGGTCTGCGTATCCATCAGCACAAACCCGGAGGCATCTTCATAGAGGAACTCGAAGTCTTTGCCTTCGACGAAGGGCACCTCGATGCGATCGTCAACGCTGAAGCGCACGTCGATCACATTGCCTTGCTTGAAGTTCTTCAGCCGGGCCTGCATGTAGCTGCGTTTGTTGCCCTTGGCCACGTGCGATGCTTCATGCACGATGAACAGATCGCCATCGTGAATGATGGTCTTACCCTTTCGAAGTTCGACTGCCTTGATCATGGATTAACTCCGCACGCGTTACGTTTCCAAAGTCATTGACAAAGGGGCTCGCTGCCCGACGTGATCACCACGAATCGGACCGTTCCAATCAGGGCAGTTCAGCCACCAATCACAGCAGTATAGCAGGGATTTTTCGGTCGCCAATGCGCGCAGGTTGTGCGCAGTCCGAATCCGGGTCCGTCGCGGAGACTCTGTCGAGAGGGCGGTAAAACCTTGGTTTATGGGACGATTTCGAGGATGTCCTCAACGTCAACCGTCGTTCCGATCTGGCAGTCCACGATCAGGTCGCTCCTGGTGGCCAGCAGCAGTCTTGAACTGACGCCCGGCGTCGTGATCTGATCGAACTCGCCGTTGTCAACCTGTGGCGTTTGGAACAGGTGGTAGACCACACCGTTGTCCCCCAGCCACACGTTGCAGGGTCCACCGTCAACGTTGGCCACGTCGGCAGTTCCTGAGATCACAAATGCCGACCCTTCCGGAAAAAGTGAATCGGTTCCCAGATCGAGATTGATCGTACACCCCATCGCTCCGAACAATCCGAGCAGGGCGAGAAGGCTTGGTTTCTTGGTGCGCATCGGTTTCATTTCCTTTGGTATCTTGTCGAATTCCAAGCCACCGCGTATACCCATGACGGGCTGGTCGCGATACGGGCCGCTTCGGTTGGACCTTTTAATGATCGGCTGCCAGCACCGGAATCATCAAGTCGATCATCGTACACGATACCAGGTGGCCGCCAACCGTACCGCCCGCGGACGATGTCGCCGATTTTGAATAAGAGACTTCTCGACATGATTAAGACGTATTTGGGAACATTTGGCCCATCGGTTCGAGCATTCCGGCTAGCGATGCTGGGCGTGGTGTGTTCGATTTGCGCTCTTGCCGGTTGCGACGTGACGCCGATCGACGACACGCCTCAGCCGACCGTCTGCGAACCGTCAAATACGATGCTAGAAATCTTCGCGACCCTCGACGATGCGGATCATCCGTGTCGCACGTGGATCGATCAGACGCATGGCCGAGTGGCGCGTTCGGGTAGCGCCAGCGCGGCAGTCTGGTCGCGCAGTACGCAGGCGGGTGCGGCGCTGCTTGTGTCGGCGGTCCATACGTTGGGCGTCGGTTGGTTTGGACCGGCCAACACGGAGATTCAAGCGGAACTGCGCGATCCGTCGCAGGAAATCGGCGTGGTGCGGTTAACGTTTGTCGCGCCGGAAGGTGGGGCGCTCGACGATGACCTTTCGCCGATGTTCGATTTTTTCAATCTGCCGACGCCGGCCGACCAGAACAACAATTTCTTCTTGAGTATTCTGCCGCGCTACGATGCGTTTGTTGCAATCGTTGATGACCAGAAGTTGACGTCGGGCTTGTTGATCCCCCAGCCGGATGAACTGCATCTGGCCCCGCCGGACATTTACGATCCGCTCGAACGAACCACGACGGCTCCGACGTTTTCCGATGCGGATGCGGGCGACATGGTGATGGCGATTGGCTTTCCGGCTGAGGGGGCGTTTGCTGGCGAGATGACGGCCAGCATCGGGACGGTGCTTTCGGCAAGCGAGATTGATGACGTGCTGCAAATGCTGGCTGACGCGGGCGACGAGGAAGGATTTATCGCATACGATCCCGAAGTCGAGTTCATCTACCGCGGGCCGGCGGCTGGCGGGATGAGCGGCGGCGGTGTGTTTAACGAATCGGCGGAGTTGGTGGGTGTGTTGGTGCGGGCGACTGATCCGCTAGACGGCGTACAATACGTGCGAGCCGTGAGGATGAGTTATCTGGTTGGAGAACTCAACGCCGAGTTTGAATTGCTGCCCGACAATGAGAAGCAAGTCATCGGACAGTTCCTCGATTCGGCGAATTGATGGCGCGAAGTTGTAGGGTGGGTCATGCCGACCGTAGTTCGAACGGCAACGACATGGTGAGCACGGCCCACCCTACGGTTGACGTTGTGTTGACTTCTTCCGATCGTCTTAAAACCTGAATGATGACCAACAGGTAGCAACATGGACGACATTTCGCTGGGGCGACTTTGCGCATTCTTGACGGCCGTCTTCTGGGCGATGGCCGTCGTGTTCTTCAAGATGTGCGGCGAGACGATCACGCCGCTTGCCCTCAACCTCTTCAAGAACACGATTGGCATCTTATTGCTGGGCGTGTCGCTATTGCTGATTCAAAGCGGCTTCGACGATCTGACGCCGCTGACGCAGCAAGACCTCATCATCCTGGCGATCAGTGGCGTTCTCGGCATCGCCGTGGCAGACACGTTGTTTTACATGGGTCTCAATCGCGTTGGCGTCGGGATTCAGTCGATTGTCGATTGCACTTACGGGCCGTTCGCCATCATCTTCTCGGTGTACTTCCTAAATGAGCATCTCCGCCTGCCGCATTATGTCGGAACAGTCTTGATTCTCATCGGCGTATTGATTTCGTCGAAGCACAAACCGCCCGCAGGAGCGACACGTGCTCAACTTGGTTGGGGCATCATGTTCGGGACGCTCGCGATGGCGCTGACGGCTGGTGGGATTGTTTACGCCAAACCGGTCTTAACCAAAACGGAATGTCCGCTGCTTTGGGCGACAACCATTCGCCTGATCGCGGGCACGTTTCCGCTGATCGTCTTTGCGCTGATTCGCAAAGACCGGGCAAGAACATTTCGACTGTTCGTTCCATCCAGGGCATGGCGGGTCGCCATTCCTGGTTCGATTCTCGGCGGGTACATGGCCATGCTCTTTTGGGTGGCAGGCTTCAAATTCGCAAGCGCGTCGATCGCGGCGATGATCAACCAGACGTCAGTGGTGTTCGCACTGATCTTCGCGTCAATATTCCTAAAAGAAGCGTTTACCCGCAGGAAGTTCGTCGCGGTCGTATTCGCGCTGAGCGGTGGATGTATCATCACCCTTGCCTGACATTTCGCATCACCACTGCAATGCGCCGCGTCTCGGTAGTCAATCAATCCTTGAGTGGACGGCTGGTTGACAGTAGCCTAAAGCTACCGGGCATCGGAAACCCTAACCTCAGGACGCGTCATGATACCTTTCACCGTCCACCATTCCGTGTTGGTGTCAGTCTGCGTCGCAACCATTTCGATGAGTGCCGGCGCCAACGATGGCCTAAAACGCTATGACCACCACAAAGTCGTAAGCGTTCAGATTGAAAGCCCACTGGATGTGGCATTCATCGAAAACATCGGTGGTGACATCTGGAGCCACCAGCCCGTCGACGGCGCGATTGACGTACGATTCGCTTCGAACGCGATGACTGCGCTACGCGACAGTGGATTGAAATTCCAGACCAAAATAGACAACGTCCAGGAATTAGTCGATGCCGAGCGCGACAGTCAGCGGGCCGCCGCGCAACGAGGCGCCGGCTTTTTTGAATACTATCATCGCTACGGCGAGATCATGGATTACCTGGAACAACTCGTCGCCGACTATCCGACACTCGCCTCGATGTTTGATGTTGGAACAACAGTACAGGGACGAACGATTCGCGGCATACGTATCGCCGGTCCAAACGTCACCGAATTTAACCCGGCTGTCATCTATTTTGGGACGGTTCACGCCCGCGAGTGGATCGCAACAACGATCCACTCCTATGTCGCCACCGAGCTTCTGACCAACTACGGAACAGATCCGCAGATTACGGAACTTGTCGATCGCGTCGAGTGGCTTCTCATTCCGGTCGCGAACCCTGACGGATTCGAATACACGCTCACGACCGAACGATTCTGGCGCAAGAATCGGCGCAATCTTGGTGACGGCGAATTCGGTGTGGACATCAATCGCAATTGGGGTTGGGCCTGGGGCGGGATTGGCTCTTCCGGCACGACAACGTCTGAAATTTACCGGGGACCGTACCCGTTTTCAGAACCGGAGACGTCGGCGCTGCGCGATTTGTTCCTGATCCATCCCAACACCCGAGCCCAACTCGATATTCACTCTTATGGCCAACTGATCCTTTGGCCGTGGGGGCATACGCCCATTGTTTCGCCGGACGAAGCCAGCTATCAGGCGATTGGCGCGGCGATGCAGCAGGAAATCCTTGACGTACACAATCGCTTTTACAACCGCGGCCCTATCTATACGGGCATTTATCCGGTGAGCGGCGATTCGCTTGACTGGACTTACGGCGAGCGAAGGATCTGGTCGCTTTCGTTTGAACTGCGTGGCGGGGGTTTTGTACTTCCACCGGAGGAAATTATTCCCAACAATGAAGAAATCTTCCCGGCAATTCTGCATCTGACGGGCACGAACGAGGTCCTTTCAACGCAGATCAACCTGCTGACGCCGCCTGCAAATGTAATGACGATGGGGCAGCCGCTATTCGTCGCGGCGGCTGTCACTTCCGGCGTCGAGGCGATCGATCCATCCATGGCGCAGCTTCATTACCGATACGACACGAGCGGGCCCTTCAAGACGATCGCCATGCAGCATGTGGGCAATGCCCAATTCAACGCTGAGTTGCCGCCGACGAATTGTTCGTCAACGCCCCAGTACTTTCTGTCGATCACGACCGAAAGTGGAATCTATACGGTTCCGAAAAGTGCACCGAACAATGTGTATCACCTGTCGATGCAACACTGGTCGAATGCCCTGCCGGATTGGACGGGACCGAACTACCCATGCGTCACCTTCTTCGGTGACTACGATGGCGACACCGAAGTGACGTTGACCGACTTCGCTGCGTTTTCAGATTGCATGGAAGGACCGACGGGGGCGTTGCTGCCGGAGTGCGGCGTTTTCGATGCCGAGCCAGATGGCGACGTTGACCTTTGGGATTTGATGCAGATGCAGCGAGCCCAATCTTAGTAGAGAGACGCGGCGCTTAGTTTGTGTGGAACTCGATGACTTGTCCGACGCCGGTCTTCCACTGATTCACGACACGTCCATTTAACCACTTCGTTGAATTTGCGGTGCTGCGCGTTAAGAGGAAGTAGCGGATTTCGTATTCATCCAACAGCTTCTTTCGATCACCCCAAGCGGTATCAGGATCAAGTAAGGTTTGCATGTCCAGCCGCCGTTGAGGTCGGGCGTTGGCGCCGGGACTGCTTCGGTCGGGTGTCAGGATGTAGCAGTCCGCGAGCGTTACGAGCACCCGGCCGGCCCTTCCATCGGCCAACACGAGAGCGCCCGCCGGAATCGCCTCATCAAGTTCGCGAGCGGAGTCTCGAAGGTATTCGAGTTGCCGGTGGCGGGCGTCGCTGGGTTGCGTTGCCCGGGTCCAGTAGTTGGACCACTGGTATTCGGGCTCTCTACCGGGAATATGGTTGGCAATCAGCAGGGCAACAAGTGAGAGAATCGCGCGTTTCCACCACGTCTGAAAGTGATCGCTCAACAACAAAAGGATACCACCAACAATCATCGTCCAAAGACAGATGTTCAAAATGCCGCCGATGCGCATCAGGACCCATTTCGCTCCGAGCAACTTGAGTAGTAGCGTGCAGAGCGGAGGGAAGAAGTAGATGGCCGAGACGGTGAGCCAGATTGTCAATAGCAGCAAGCCGTCGCGCCGGCGGTTGCCGACCAACGTGGCTGTCCCCCCCAAGACGATCAGCGCCAGCGCCAATGCCGGGCGATTTCCCATCATCTTTTCCGGCTTGACCATCATCATGCCGTTGGACAGCGTCTTGAACTTATCATTGTAGGCGTCGTCATTTTCATTCTGCTTAGTGTCGTCGACGTCGTTTGCACTGGCGGTCTGTCGAAGTTCGGACTGTGGGCCTTTGACGTACTTGGCGACCAACGAAAACGGCATCCCGACGACCAGTGCGGCCAATGCCAGTGCGACCATCTTCCAGTGGATCTGGTTCTTGGCAGCACGCCAACACATCACGACGGTCAGCGAGGGGCCGACCGCAACGCATGCGAATCCCACATACAGCCCGTGAAACTGCCCAAGCACAAACGTGCACATCGCCAATCGGGCGATCGCAATCATCGATTTGGGCTCGCGACAAACCTGGATTGCGAATGCGATGGTCAATGTGACGAAGACATTCATGCCAGTCTGATTGGGATACACCGAAAAAGACGTCGTGCACTTCATGTACAGGAAGAACAATCCGACGACCCAGGCGATCCAGCGATTTTTGAAAACTGTCCAGGCGAGATAGTACGAAGCCGCCGCGAACATCAGTTTGTTGACCGGCCAATTCATGAACCACGTCCCCAGGAAATCGACGCCGATCAGTTGGCTGCAACTGGCCTGCAGGGCGTGAAACAGATTCGTGTGGTACGTGGAGAAAAATCCGGGGACTTCGATAAACGGGTCCTGATTGCCAAAGCCGTGAGCGAGCAGGTATCGAATACGGGTCAGGTGAACCTGGGCGTCGCCCGCAAGAAACGCACCGACCCGCGCGCCCATGATCATGTCAAACGCGAGAAAGGCCATCTCCACGCAGAGCAGACTGATGAGCAGCGTCTTCATGTCACGCCAATAACCCCATTTCGTCGCGGCGATGACAGCACCCAAAACGAGCAATACGCATGCGATGGAAAAAACGATGACCGGCAGGTGCAGGACGTAGCAGAGTATCGAAACGGGTGACAAGATTGCGAGGGCGGCGACAAATCCGACCGCGATCATTGCCATTGGACCGCCTTCGAGCGTTTCCGGTGACCATCGTCTGACGACCACCGCACCTGCGAAGATCAGTCCAAGCCAGAATATCAACGTCATCCACATGAAGGCTTCCCAACACGTTTTGATCTTGCCATGAAGCAAACTTGAGAGTCGTCAGCCTATCCAATCATCCGAAAAATTGCACGCGATTGAATGGGTTGTGCTGTAATTTGCAGATTAACAGCATGAAGTGATTTCGCTGAGTCTTCAGATCAAAGACAAATAGCCGCGGTGCCCGCTGCTTCACGGCGTTCGTCGCTTAAATGGAGAGTTCTCTTCGCCAGTCATAATGACGACGGATGTGTTCGACCGCATCGGTGCTGACAATCGGCGGCGTGTTGAGGTGATCGACGATCGCTTTCACCCAGTCTTCGGGCTTGTCGCAGACTTTGAGCCCCTTCCATGCGATTCCTTCCGCACCAACCGTCGTCGATAAGACCGATCGTCCCATGGCCATCGCCGTGAGGATTTTGATGCGGATCCCTGAGCCTTCCAGTAGCGGCACGATGAAGAGGTGCGACTTGGCGATGTAGGGGCGTTCGTCTTCGACGTATCCGGTCACTTCTACGCCGTTGCCTGCGAGTCGGCTGACCTCGGGCGGGGGGTTCTTGCCGACGATGTAGAATTTCGCTTCGGGATGGGCGGTGCGGACTTTCGGCCAAACCTGCTCGCAGAACCAAAGGACGCCGTTTCGATTCGGCATCCAGGCCATGTTGCCCACGCACACGAGTGCCCCGGGTTCGGGAAGTTGATCGCCGTCGGTGTTGTATCGATCCATGTCGATAAACGGGCTGAGCACCATCGGGTCGATCTTTGAGCCGGCTTGCTTGAATACGTCGGCGTCGCGCTGCGTGATCATGCACACACGGTCGACTTCTTCGACGAGGCCAAGCTCGAATTTCTTGAAGAGTCGCGCCTCGCGATGGAGAATCGGGCGATACCACGGCCGCTTTTCACCTTTGGCCAACCGATCCAACAATTCAAACTCGACGTTGTGCGCCCGCACGACCACGCGGCCAGCCGCCTCGGCATGTTCGCGCGCCCGCGGTGCATAGACACCCATGAACGCGCTGTCGATCAACGTGACGTCGTATTTGTTGCGGGCGTAAGCGGCGCGCATGTGATCGGCCAACTCGTCTTCGTAAAATTTTTCGACGAAGTAGGATGAGCCTTTCAACAGTGAGCGAAGCAGCGTCTTGGGGTATTGCCGCTCCACATTCTTGATCACAGCCGTCACCGAATCGAAGACGGCAGACAACGGTTCGCGGCCGGCTTCGACGGCATCGGAATTGCGGGCGAAACACAGCAAATCGATCAGGTAACCGTTGTGATGCAAGCAGCGCGAGAGATTCCACGAAGCGATCAACCCACCGTCGTCGAGAGGGTAGGGCAGACGCGAGGAGATTTGAAGAATACGCTTCATCGATGGGTTTCCGGATGACCGCCTCTGTGCATTTCAGTTTCTTTACCGTGCGTGTCAATTCCTACGGGAACCGGGGCCCGTGATTTCGAAACGCCCCGTCAAGTTGCTAATGGGTCATCGTGAAGAATCTATTTGAAATCGGGGATGTCCTCAATCTTCCAAAGCGCAAGGCACTTGTCGGCGTGCTCCGGATTCGCGGTGTATTTTTCACTCATGATTCGAAGCGGCTTGGGAAAATTAAATGGCTCAATCTCCAGATTCACCGGCCGCCATTGTCCTGTGGAGATATCCTTGTTTTCAGTTTGCTCGGGAAAGTGTGTTGTGAGCAGATACGTGCATCCACTTTGCTTGAGACGCGCAATGAATCGGAAGATGTCTGCAAAGGACAGATGAATCAACACGTCGCGGTTCAGGACAAGATCCGCCTTCGGCAGAACATGCTCCACCAAATCCACGTGCCTGAATTCTCGCTGGTCATTTGCGTATTTTTGGTTATTGGCATCAACCAGTTCCTTGACCACATCCACGCCCGTGTATTTCTCGACGGGTAATTCCACCTCCTGCATCCATTTGAAATCTCCGCAGGGGGCGTCGATCATCGATTTGCAACCCAGGTCGCGCAGAAGATGCGGGATGGCCTCCCGAATAGCCACCGTGCGTTCGACCGTTGAGCCCGGTCCTGAGTACGAACCGCCAACGGGGTCCTTCAAACTCCGAAAACCGTACTTGGGCGCGAAGATCTTCTCGTGCTTGGTGACATCGTTGCGAGCGGACAAGCGTGCCCGCTTGATGGCCAAGTGCCACGTACTTCTAGCCAAACCCCAAACTCGTTTGATTTGCTTGCCAATCAACTGAAACGATCCTGTGCTTTCAAAATTGATGCCAGAACGGCGCCATCATTGAGAATGCATTCGTATTGGCGCGAGATGTCAGACTGCGATTCCGCGATCTTTCAACTCGGCGAGGGGCGGAAAACAAAAGTCCTCTCGTGCGAAGTCCAATGTAGGTGGTGAATGATCGTGAATCAAGGCGCTGAAGTCGTCGACGGAATCGAGCGGCTGCGTGAATGGAAGATTGACCGACAGGTAGTAATCTTCGAATTTGCTGAGTGGTTCGGGCGTTCCCGGGCGAACCAGAACTGCTGACCGACCCAGGGCGTGCGCGAAGATGATGCCATGTAGCGATGATGAGAGCACAACTTCGCTCGAAAGAATTTCCTTCCCGACGCTGATGGGATCGGAATCGATGTCAATGAAATGGAATTTGCCTGCGATGCGTCGGGCTACATCGTAGCGCTCGCGGTAGTGGGGGATGAACGCGACACGACCTTTGACGACGGATACGCTCTCGGGATCGAGCATAAATCGGATCATCAACCCGGGGTCCATGAGAAACTTCACGTTGCTCACGTCAAAGCCGGCAGACTTGAATTTCTCCAGGCTATGCGGGCCGCGAAGCCCGTAGATGGTGATCGATTTCGGGTCGACGGAACTCAACTCGATGTCCTTGCATCCCACGCCGCACAGCACGTCGCCGGCTTTGATGCGATGCCCGATCGACCCGATGCAAAGGAGGCGGTTTCCGCTGTCGTTTACATTGACGGCGACTTGCGTGTAGACGTGTCGAATCAAATCCCGCGCGAAAATGTCGCCGGCATTTCCGGTCGAGAAGAAATAAGACGGTCTCAATCGAAAGGCCCGCAGCGCCCGATGGCAGGTCCTGCCCAGAATTCGATCTGACCAGTAATAGGTTCTTATGGCCAAAGGAAACCCTCCGACACAGACGCGAATTCATAGGTCAAATCGTTGATCCCATACGACAGGATAACATCGTCGCCTTTTCGTGCGATTCCGGAAAAATAGGTGCACGATATCAGGTTGGGATTGTGCTTTCGCCAACTGCCGAAAAGAGATCGGCGATCGTGGATCAACCGTTTGGCGCCGAGATCCATGCGATACGATCCGTCGGCGACTCGCAAGCGCGCGGGGACGCCAAAGTAAAGTCGCTTGCCGAGAAATTGAACCTTGCGATGGGCGATGAACAAGTAACCATCGTCGCAGGGCATCATTGGTGTGCCGATGGTCAGGGGGCGACGCTGTTGGCGCTTGGCTTCGAAGCATTTTTGAAAATGAAGTTCGTCGTTGACCCCGCGATTGACGTCGAGGATCACCAACGGATCGATCGAATACAACGCCCGCAAACCACCCTGATCTTCAAAGAACGCCCAGTTCTTTTCGACCTTCTGGCGGTTCTCGACGGTGCATTCGCGCGGTTCCTCCAGCGACGGGCGGACTTTCAAAATGTAGAGCCGGTTCATCGTCTTGGAGTAACCGGTATTGAAGGTCAGCCATGCCTCGCCGCCGATCGAAAAAAGCTTCGGGTCCGCAACGTTGGTGATGCCGAATTTTTCCATCGCCTCCGAAAGATCAAGCACCGAGGACGCGTGACCATCGGTCGAGAAGAGGTAGGCCCGAAACGGTTTTGTGCGCGTTTCGCCAAATGCGCGAAAGGCGATCAGCGTTTCATTGTCAGTCAGCAAAATGCTCGGATTAAAACAATTTCGGCTGACGAACGGTTTCAAATACGAGCCGTAGCGACGGGTGAAATCCGAGGAACAGTTCTTGATCGACTCAAACACGTGCCTTGATCCGTGATTTGGCGAATCGAATGGCCCGGGTCAGAAACGGATCAACCAGGCGGAGACTCGCTTCCTGCGGCTTGGTCAGGAGGGATGGGCCCCGTTGAAGTTGCTTTTGCACGCGGGCGTAGTCGCCGGCTTTTTTGCGTTTACGCCCCGTGAAATGAAGGATGAAAATGTCGTGCGGGTCTTCGCCAAAGACGTTGGCGGCTCGGCTGTTGAAGTGCTTGTAATCCCACAGTCGAAAACCATCCTTGAAGCGATCATCGGTGTTGCAGAGATACACCATGCGGTCCTGATCGCCGCCGGTAAAGAACCCGTACTCCTCACTCCACCAGTCCTTGACGGTCTGCTCGCTGAGTTCCATCGCCGAGCGGATGAAATCCTTGCCCACCGCATTGCACCGCAACACAAACTGACCGGAACTGAAGAACGTCTTGAGCGATTTGAAACCGGGACTCGCACAGATCGACAGGTAGTGGTCTTCGGGCGGAATGAATTCGTTCAGCGGCTTGTCGATGTTGAGAAAGAATGCGTCGTCATCGATCCAGAACAGCATGTCGAATGCGTCGATGTATTCCTGGATGTACGCGAGTTTGTTTAAGTACGGGTTGGCTTGTCCGGTGGGCCAATCGCAGTGAATGTAGGCGTACCCGTGTTGGTTGCAGTAGGCGCGGTGGTTTTGGATCGATGCGAATCGTGACGCAGGGTAGCGGCCCGACAAGACACAAATGCGCGATTGGCTCATTGAGTTCACCGAATGGATGTGGAATGTGAAAGTGAACCGATCGAATCTTCGGGCCCGCGCCCGGACGTTGTCCAGCCCGTTCTCAAAACAAGGGAAACCAAGGCATCAAGAAGCAAACGAACGCGTCACGTCGTTCCTTAACTTTTTCAGCGTATCCCTATCGAGGACTGCGGTCAAGATCGCGTAAACGCCCGCACCGATGACCGTTTCGACCACGACGAGCGGGATCACTGCAGATCCAAACGCAGCGGCGCACTGCCACACGAATACGCGAACGACCATTGCAGCCACCGCGGCTGTTATCATCGGACGCAGGACATTGAGAAACACGCTGATCAGTCTCATGTCGACCAACCGGCATGCGAACCACATTTCGATCGGGGCCCAGGCGAAGACCGCAACGGTCCACGCGATCGCCACGCCCTCCACGCCCCAGAAGCAACCCACATACACGGAGATTACCGTCGCGCACATGCGGAACATGTTCAGGAACAAGAGCAGTCTGCTTTGACCAGCCGCCAGCACAATCGGACTGATCCCCGCGTTGGTGCAGAGGACGATACCCTGCAGCGATACGATCTGGATGATGGGCGCGATGCTGTGCCATTCCGGCTGGAGCAGAACTGGAACGGCTTCCGGGCTGACGGCGATCAAGCCGGCGATTGCGGGGAAGATGAGCACGCTCAGGCATCGCGTTCCGTTGAGGTAACCCGAGCGAAGAGCGGCTCGGTCGTTCTGCACGGCGCTGAAAACCGCGAACATGACCTGTCCGATCGCGCCGATGGCTTGTTGGATGATCGACAGCGCCAAGTTGCGGGCCATGAAGAACAAACCCGCGGCGCCCAACCCGATCAACTTACCGATGATGGGGGCATCGAGTCGTTCCTTGCCAAACGTCATCAGCGCGGCAATGAACAGGTATCCGCCAAACGACAGCAGTGTGCGGGCGGCTTGCATGTCCAGTTGAAATTTTGGTCTCCACGGGTAGATCCACCAGCAGATCACCGCGACCAGAACGCGCGACACGACGATGCGCAGCACGAGCGCCCAGACACCAGCGCCAAGGAACGCAGCGATGATGGCTGCGATCGAAGCGATAACCGCGCTGCCGGAGTTGACGGCCATCAGTTTTCCGAATTGCAGTTCCTTGCGAAGCATCGCCTCGGGCACGCCGCTAAACGCCTGCGCGACGATGGACAGGGTGAGAACCTGCAGGATCGGCATGAGCTTCGGTTTCTCGTAGAAACTCGCCAAGGGGCCAGCCGCCAGCAGCAATCCAATGACTAAGACGGATGAGGAGATCATGCCGATCCAGAAGACCGTATTGACGTGAACGTCGCGAAGGTCTTTGCGTTGAATCAGCGCGCCAGAGAATCCACTGTTGCGCAGGACGATCAGGAGGGTTTCGATCGAAACCGCAATCGATATCAATCCGAAACCAGCCGGGCCCACGAACTTCGCGACGATCAGCGTCGTCACGATGCCAAGAGCCGCCCGCAGCGCATTGTCAGAAAGTGCCAGCACGCTGCCTCGCACAGCCCCGCGATGGATGGTGCCCAAGTCCGGCGCATTTGCGCTGTCGCCTGTCGCGATGGATCGGGAAGTTGCGTGGTCAGAAACGCTCATGGTCGGGCTGTATCCGCGGTTGCTGTTGCTGTTTGTGACGAACTTCAGTTCAGGTCGAAGGGGTCGTCTTCAGAATCATCGGCTGATTGGGGCCACTTTGAGTACGCAGCCAGCGCCATCAGCGTGCCGACTTGGACGAATAACGCGACCAAGATCACGGTCATGTTCGAATCGTGCCATCGAGCCAGCAAGGCGACCTCGGCAATCAGTGCTGGGATGAAGACTTTCAAGAATCCAAAGCGTCCCAATGCTGCATACGACAGAGCGATCAATCCGTTCAAATGTCCCAGCAATCGGGCGGCAGTCAGCGGCAGAAGCAAGGGAGCCGCGTCCGAAAACGCGTCCAACCGCACGAGTTGCAGCACTTTGCCCGGGCAGATGGCGAATACGAGCAGCGGGATCGCACACAGCGCGACGAAGTACCCGCAGATGCGCAGGACCGTACTTTTCACCGGGGCATTTCTGGCCTGCAAACCGGCGACGAGCGGCAGGAGGATGATGTTAAACGGCGTCACCAGAACGCTCGTTCCGCGCGCGAGCGTGAATGCCGCTCCATACACGCCGGCCGCTTCGGCCTCGAAAAGATGTTTGACTGCGAACATGTCTACGTTGTCGAAAGCGGCTGTGATGGCCATCATCACGCACATCGGTTTGAGGTAGCCAACGATGGCGGTGCTGTCGATGCTGGGCGACTCGAGTTGTCGCCAGATGTCGGCCATCTGTACCTGCGAGATGGCCAGTATCACGATCAATGCAATGATAAACGCGAGTACGCCGCTGGATGTCGTCGTCCAGACGCTCAGCAAACCCACGCCGACGATCAATCGAACGAGCGCTTCGGTGACCGTATTGATGCTATAGGACCCGAATCGATGCAATCCCCGCAGCATCCCCCGTGCAACACTTAGCAGTAACGTCAACCAGACGATGGCAAACGAAAGAATCAACGGCAACACGGATTCATACTGCAACCACGAAGAGAGCGGAATCGCACCAAGGCTGCCAATCAGGAAGCCAAATCCGCCATAGCGGAAGACATTGCGAACAGTCAACCGCTGCAAACGTGCGACGCTGCCCATCTCGTTGTCGGCGGCATAGGCGGCAGTGAACCTCGCCACCGTCCCGTTGATCGGCCCCAATGCGACGTAGAAAAATGTTGCCACCGAAATCGCCGCGACAAAGTCGGCCGCCCGCGCCGGACCCAGCACATTCATTGCATAGAGCGAATACACAAACGTCAGCAGGGCGGTGACCCCCGTCGAGATCAGCAGCAGAATGCTATGTTTCGATTCTTCGCGCACGGGTTAACTATCGGCGATCCAATATGAAATGGCACAATCCGATCCGCGAATCGGCTTGAAACGCTTGAGCGTCAACGTCACTGCGATTGGGCATTGGACCGCACGGGTTTGCTTTGCTTGGCTTTGCGGCCTTCCTTACCGGCGAGGATGTAGTCGATCGTGGCTTTGGACAAACCGAAACCGCGCCAGAACGCCCGCCGAAAACTCATCATCGCAAACATCAGGTACTTCAGTTGGCCGGTTTGCTTCACGATCCGCGATGTCATCGGAATCTGCGCCATCAGCAGCAACACGATCAACACCGGCGTCACCCACCAGGTGGCTTTGAAAAATAGCAGCGGAATCGACGCCAGGATCAGCATCGCGAGCGGCGGCTGAAAGTGGTCGAGGGCGCTGCTGTACGAATCGCCGGCAGAGTGTCCCTTATGCGTCAGGTGCAGCCAGAGTCGCCAATACCCTTGATGCATCTGCGTTTTGAAATAGCCCAGCCAACGGGTTTCATGAAAATGGGCGACGCGCGAATCGAACTCGAACCCCAGATCGTAACCAGCTTCCATCACCCGCCACGAAAGTTCGGCGTCCTGTCCCTTGAGGAAACGCTCATCGAAACCACCGACGCGTTCCAGCGCTTCGCGTCGATAGACCACGTTGAAGGTCGCGAGGAAGTTGACGTTCTTGGGCATACGGCGATGCCGGGCGATGATCTCTTCGTGGATCAAACACGCCAGCAGCGAGTCGGGGACCATGTTGCCATAACTGCCGCTGACCCCGCCCATCTTCTCATCTCCGAATCGGGCGACGAGTGGGGCGAGGGCGTTG
>JAUIEW010000398.1 GCA_030429365.1 Phycisphaerae bacterium | reverse complement strand
AATCAGTTCCGTCGCCCGCGTCACATCACTATTCTCGCTTGAGCGCAGCCTTGTAGGTGTTAGCGGGTTCGCTGACGACTGGGTAATCGCGCAAGTATTCAACGAGAGTGCCAGCCGTGTCGAGTTTGTGTCGTGGTTCCCGGCGACTGGCGAAGCGTTCGGCATGCCAACCGGATACGTTGCGCCAATATCTACCGATCCCGCTGTAATTTGCACCAATAACCGCGATACCGGCCCAGCCGCCGCAGCAGGCTTCCAATCCAAATACGGCGTCGCCGATTTCGCGTACACCGGCACCGCATTGAATACCGCCAAAGGTGGCGTTCTGATCGCCAACGGGGAGGGCAATGGATACTTCGCCAACTATGTGATGGGCAATCATAAGATTCGATTGACGTTCGATACCGTCAGTTCGGATTGCACACTGACCGTCAACGGACAGACGACCGGCACACTATCGCAAGGAACTGCCGAGAAGACGTTCCGCCGTCAACTGTTGAGTGAATTGCTGGGCACTGTCGATCAGGTCATCGTTGACAAGACCGGCAGTGGGGCGGGCGAATACTTCGACATTGAATTCATCGGCAACCTGTCAGGTCAGGCGGTCACAGTTACGAAGACATCCGGCACTGGGACGACGACACTGGCGACCACCCAAACGGGCGGCACCGAAACGGGACATAAAATCTACCTGTTACCATGTGGATTGCCGCGTCCCGATGTGAAGTACGAGGGAAGCAGCGCGACCCATCATATCAGCTTCGATAACGTCACGACCGGTAGCCCGAGCGGAAACCTGACGGGTATCTACGAATACTGCGCCACGTTCCGCAGCAGTATTCTCGGCATCGAATCGCCGCGCAGTCGCATCAGCCCGCTAAAGCGCGTCACAGTCGGCGGATCGAGCCAGAAGATTCTGTTCAACATCTACAACGCGATCCCCGACACGATCTACCACAAAGGCAGCACGAGCGGCATCCCGTTCCTGTTGTGCGACCGACTGCGTGTGTATCGCCGCCGACTGGGCAACGATTACAGCAGCGGAACGACGCCGGACGGGCAAGGTCAGGTCGATTCGGATTTTCGTTTCGTCGGTGAGTACGACTTACAGAACCAGTTCGAGGAAACGCTGACCTACGCGATCGGCGAAGACGACGGCACGGCGGCAACCAGCACGATTGCACCGCGTTACGACTATCCGCCCGAAGGGGCGCAGTATGTTGAGGTACACGGAAGCCGCGCCCATTGGGTTCCCAATGAAGCAGGCATTCAGCGGGCGTTTTACAGTGAAGTGCCAGACCCGGCGACGGGTGAATTTCGCGGCCAGTGCGTGCGGCAATCATCGTTCGCCACCCTAGAAAACACGCGAGCCAGCGATCACCACGTCACCAGCCTGAAAAGTTTCGGGCCATACCTGTTGCTGCACACCGAGCATGACGCATTCTTGGTCAACACTGACCTACTGGAATTCGGAACATACCAAGCGCGACGCCTGCCCGGTGCGGGCGGCTGCGCTGGCAAGCATTGCGTGGTCGAGACCGAAGCACTCCCCGAACTGAGCGGCAGTCTTGTGTGGCCCAACGGACGCGGCGACATCTATCGGTTCAACGGTTCGTCGGTCGAGTTGCTGTCGCAGGGGATTACCGACCTCGTTCGTCAAGTGGTCCGCAAGACGTGGCAGAACATCGACAACCTCGAAACCGGCCAAGACAACTTCTACTTCGCGTCAGCGGCGCTCGATCCCGAAAAGCGGCGCATCATATTTAGCTTGTTCCTCGATGAGAATGCGGCCAGCAATAGCCCATTCCAGTTGGTGTACCACCTCGATACCGGCGCATGGACGCGCTGGGATATTCCGATGTGGGGTATCAACGTCATCCGCGAACTGGCCAGCGGTGTCGGCCAAGGGAAAACACTCACTGTATTCAGCGATTCGTCCGCTGACCTGTTCACACTGGAAGACGGCAAGGGCGACGACGGATCGGCCTTCTCGTGGAGTATGACCGGCCCGGTCGAAGACCTAGGCACGTTGCGGGGCAAAAACATCCCGCGCGCGACCTATGCATTCGAGAAGATCGAATACGGCGCGACGGCGGCGGCGGTCACGTTCCAACACCGATTCCAAACCGAACGCAAAGAGACCGACGTCGCGCATTCTTCGAAGACGTTGAACGCGGCGGGCCTCATTGAAATGCGGCTGGACGGCAACAACGTGCGAACCGTGCAAGCGACCATCAGCGGCACGCAGGCGGACGATCAGGATCATCCGGTTTTGGTCGGGCGTGAGATCGAAGTCGAAATGGCGGGGGCGTTGTAATGCCAACGTACGGCTCTAACCAAGTCCCCATCGATCCGCAATTCATGGACGCAGACCTTGGCGCATTGCAGAACCGCGCGGGCGACAGCGGCTTTATGGGCCGGTTCTTGAAAGAGAAATTCGTCGCCATCGCCAACGCACTGAAGTCCGTGTTGAGTGTGGCCACACTGGCGGCGGTCAATTATCAGCCCGGCGACATCAAGCTATCGCTACGGCAGTACGACCGCACGGGCGACATCAACCAGATGCCCGGCTTCGTGCCGTGGATCCCCGATCTCGAATTACGCAAGGCCGACTACCCGAACCTTTACGCGGCCATCGGGTCGGCATCGACGCAGGACGAGCCGACCGTCGAGACGTTCAAGCTCCCGGCGCACAACAACGGCTATATCCGCTTGGCATCGGAAGATGAAGGCACCGGCAACCGGTTACAGGAATTCGCCACCGGCGCGAGCACGCCGGTAGATGGCATCCGCATCTTTGCATGGATCAAAACGTAGGAGCGCGATCATGGCCCCATCATTCTTACCAGCATTGTTTGCCACCGGCCAGCAAGGCCGAGGCATTAGTGCGAACCTGTTGAATAGCGCGCTCAATCGCCAGCAG
>JAUIEW010000397.1 GCA_030429365.1 Phycisphaerae bacterium | reverse complement strand
ATATCAGCCGCGACATACGCCGAGAATCCAAGGCCCGGCTTCGTGATGTTTGGGATTACTTCGAGATTCGACCGCGCCATAATGACGGTTGCGGTCGCGTCTTGCGTGCCGGATGGGATAGTGCCCTTCAAAGCAAGTGCGTTACCGTCCGGGTCGTTGACGTTCGTGAGACTGGTGTAATCGCCCGTTGCGGACCAATTCGCAATACCCGGCCCACCGCTCGCGCCATCCATTGAGCCTTCCCACAAATTGACGCGGGCGGGCAATACCGCAAACCCCTTGGCCGTTCGCAGTTTCGGTTTCGTCAACTTGAAGTGTTGAAAGCCGCTGGTGCTGACTTCTAAGGATATTTCGCCGTTGTTTAAGCCAGCGTTATTGTCCATCTGAACAATGTTGGCCGCGCCTGTTTCGTTCCGGCTAATCCAATATGGAACCTGCACCAACCCCGTGAAGTCTTTAATGGCCATCAATGGGACGGACGACACGCCGCGACTGTCGGAATCTTCGGGGTGCGGAGTGAAATACCCGTACTGACCGTCAACGAACGTATGGAAGCTGTGACGGGCTTGGTCAACTGCCCGCAACTGGTTTTCAAGCGGTACAAAACTTCCGTCGTATTCGTGGTAGCCGTTGCCCTCGTTACGGTCACATCCGCCGAGAATTTTACCTTTGAACACGGACGGCCCGAACGGCTGCGATGCTCGTAACTGCCAAGACTGAAGAACATCGGTTGCTGGCGCAGACGGGTCAGGTCCGCACACAATCGCGCCGGTCTGTGCGTACCCGTCGCCGTAGGGGCATAACCATTTGTTTTCGGCGGCGATCCACACAGGGCCATGAAAGTGTTTGGGCCGCAGCTTCTTGTTGCCGGGAGTGAAGCCAGAATACGCGGCCTCCCAATCGCTATCCCATGCCGAGTCGTCGGCGTCGAACACTTCCGTCCAATTAACACCGCTATCGTCAGTGGTCCAAATCTTTCGAACATGGTCTGTGGCCGGGCTAGAGTAAGCCGCAAAGCACGCAATGCCGCCCGGACCCGTTCCGACAGAAGTAAGGCTGACTGCCTCATTAACATCAACCGTACCACTGCCGGTCGCAGGGTTGGTGATAGTACCGCCCGTTACAAGCGTCACGTCCGACGTTGCCGCAGTCGGGGCTGTGCCTGCAATGATGTCTGAGACCGACGTAACGTAGAAACCACTCGAATATCCGATGACGTTCTCACTGTCTGGAAACGTCCAGAGTCCCGACCATTGCGTTGTGTCGTCGGTGCGGTCCCAAGACGACGCGCCTTGCGCTTGCGTGTACGCACGGCCCGAACTGCTTCCCACGCCAATCTGCACGCCTGCCGCACTTTTTGCCCACGGTCTTACATGCTCGCCGCCAACACCTTCCGCCGACTGGATGCCATCACTGTCGGGCTGAACACCACGAATCAAAACGTCTTTGGTATCACGCCAACCGTTGGCAACAGTCGTACCTGCCGCTGTCGGTCCGTCGTAAACGGTACGCTTCTTAGCGGTTCGCAAGGCGCGTATGCTGCTCGGTTTTGTGTTGCCAAGGAATGCGCCGGAAAAGTCGGATGCGGTTAGGGTTTCTTTGGTGGGCTGCTTTAGGCTGACGCCTTCATCGTCGTAGTGAAAACCGAATGTGCTGTACGGCGTCAATGACCAATTGCTACCCTCAACACCCTGCGTGACGGTCGAGCCTGAAACCGTGCTGTATATCTCACTGTCTAGATTCTCTAACAATGGCCAGTATGCGATGATGTCCTCGTCGCTGAACACTTCACGCGGCGTAAGTCGCGACGTGCCATCACCCGTGCAACGCTTCACCGCTGCATTGGTATTCGCCTGCCATTCGGCTAACGTCAGCGCCACAATAGCGACGTGTTCGACCGCCATCGAAAAGAAGCAGTTTGATTCAACGACTGCATCCGCAATGTCTTGCGATGCTGCCGTACCAATGCTGAAGATGTCGGCCCCGTCGTTGGTGAAACTCCCCGCACTGCTCGGCCACGCCCACGCCACCGAGTCTGTTGATAGCGCCCCTAGCGTTGTGCTGGTGGTAGCTGATGTCGTGTTTGCAGATAAGGCGAACTGGTTGCTGCTGTTGATGAGCCAGCATAACCCCGTCACGCTTCCCGCCGAAATCGTACCACCCGCATTGCCCGCCTCGCTGAACAGGCACCGCGTCTCGTATCCAGTTGTGCCGTTGAGGTACACGCACGCGGCGGGACTTCCGCTCGTCGCGGATGAACCCGGCATGTTGTCAGGCGATAGGAATTTGGTACTTGAATCACCGAAGCTGAATACTGCGGATGAACCGTCAGCGCCACCACCACCAGATGCAATACGGGTTACTGTAGTTCCATCCACACGGATATGACCGACCACGCCAATGACCTTGCCCGCGTCCAATGCAGCGGCAATGGCATCACGCAAGTCGTCACTGGTGAACGATAGGGCTTGCTGTTTGGTTTTGCTGAGACGGACGGCCATTTACTTAACGCTCCGATTCGCTCTTCTCGATGATCGCGCGATCGTTTTCGATACGCGCCGTGTACGTCGCCCCGCTATTGCCCAAGAACAGGCCACGGCGAACCAATTGCGGTCGATCCGCCCAAAAGCCCGTCCGCTCCCATTCGTCGAGTAAGGCGTTCTGAAACGCCGCCATCTCGTCGTCGTACCAGAACCACGAATCAAGACCCATGCCGAGCATCGCGCATTCACGGTAAACGGCGAGCACGTCGTCACGGCTGCCGACGTTGGCGTATCCCGCGAATAGCGGTCGATTGCGAAGCAGGTATCGGCCCAGTTCGGGCATGCTGTTGGGGTTGACTAAGGATCGGTGCCCGACCATCGACGCCAATGGCAAGTCCATCGACGCGCCTTCGATCAGGGTCGGTATGTCGTCGGCCCGCATAAGAATTTGCACAGGCTCAACGG
>JAUIEW010000396.1 GCA_030429365.1 Phycisphaerae bacterium | reverse complement strand
AAATCGACCTTAGCTGATAGCTCCGACAGCGTCGATCCGCCCCACTGCTCGATGAGCGACTTGATGTCGCGCTGGCCATGGGGATCGTCCCTGCCGTCACCGTTGATGTCGAACTCGCCCATGACGAAGAACTTGAGCGATTGGTGACGGTCGTAGATCGGGTTGGCGATGATGTCTTCGGCGAGAATCATCTGGTCGCGCATCAGCGACACAATTTTGCATTCGGCGCTTTGCTGGTGGATCGCGACGACTTCGATGCGGGCTTTGGGGCGCCCGTCCTCGGGAATTCCTGTGAGTGCATCGTACACTGCGAATTCCAAACCGAGGGTCAGATGGTCATCGCGGCCCAGATCGATGTAGACGATCGGATCGCCGGGCGATGCCTTGAGGATGCGTCCGTCACCCATGCGTGCGGTGGCTTTGGGAATGGGCGTGATCTGCGATTGGCCCAGTTTGGCCTGTAATTCCTGGTGACGGGCGAGCAAATCGTCATAGGCGGCTTGGCATTCGCGGGTTTCGCTGCGCTGCTTTTGAATGTCGTCGGAGCACTGGTCTTTGATCTTTTCAATCTGCGCGTCGAACGCATCGATCTCCTCATCGCGTTCAGTGCGGTACTCGTCGCGCTCTTCGCTGATCTTGACAACGTTGCCTTCAAGCTTGCCCGCCGCTTCCTCGAAATCGCTCTTACGCCGCTGCTCGGCGTCGCGCAACTCTGCAAGATCGGTGGTCAACTGGGCGATGCCCTTCTCGGCTTGATTGCGCGCTTCCGACTCTGCACGAAACAGGTTGTGCATCGCATCCATTGCGGCGAACAGCGAAACGCCTTCGAAATCAGACTTCGAATCAATCAGCGGATCGGCTTTGTATTTGTCGAGACGCGAATCGAGTTCAGCGCGAAGCGTCGCGACGTTGTCTTCACGATTGCCGCTGATGAGTTCGGATGTGTCGCCGCGCGCCCCTTCGATCAGATCAACCATGGTCCTGCCAGGATTCGGACCGGCTTCGGAATACTGCGGCAACGTGCGCCCGTCGGCTGATATGACTTTGGCAAGTTGCGACTTTGCGGTATCAAGCTCGGAGTCTTTGTCTTCCTGATCCAGATAGATGATCACAAGAAACACCGTAGACGTCAGCCACAAAGCAACGAAGACGATGAGCCATACGTGGATTGCGGTCACTCCACCTTGCTGAGGTGCTCGGGCAACGGCCATCAATTAAACTCCGTCTATTCGGGTCTCGAGTTGGTTGGTGATTCAAGGCGACGTTTGCGAAGCGCGAAATCTCCACAAGGAAGTTCCGTGACACACCCACTTCGCAGCGGCCAAAGCTTTATTTTGAAAGGCGTTGCGCACTCTGTCAACACGCAAACACGTTGGGGAAGGCACCAAAAACAAAGCAGCCAAGCCGCGACGGCACGCAGCCACACCAACGCATGCGATTGACTCGGCGATCGATGATGCGGCGGGCAAAACACGGCTCACGCTATAATTCAAGCGTTTGCGCCGTCTTCGGCGGTGATTTCACTTGGCGATGTCGATGGCGGTGCGTCGTGACGAATGCCCAATCGAGAGATGGCATCGCATTCGACGATTCCCCGCAACGACTCACGCGGAATGCGCGGAAAATTGGTGCCCGCGCAGAGGTGGTTTAATCCGTAAAGTGTCTCGATACTTTCGGTGGCTGAGTTGAACGGAAAACCGCTCGCAAACAGCAGCTTGTCCATCACGCCATACTGATATGCCGACAGCAACGCCTGGTACGCCTCCCATGGTTGATGCAGCAACCAACTGATGTCGGAATAGACGTTTGAGTGCTTACCGAGAAGCACCAACGCCTCGCTGATCCACGGATAGCCCAGGTGGGCGATGATGATCTTGAGCTTCGGATACTCACGTGCAACGGCGTCGAGCAAAACCGGCTGAGCATATTCCAATTTGCATTCGCTGGATATCTGAATGCCCTGGTGAAACATCACCGGGAGTCCGAGCGACTCGGCGTGCTCGTAAACGGCTTCCATGTTGCTGCTGCTGGGGTGGAGGTCCTGAGCCGCGGGCGATATCGCAATCCCCTTCATGCCCAGTTCGCTGGTGGCTCGGTCGATTTCTTCGAGGGCAGCCGCCCGATTGGTCGGATCGATGCCCGCAAAGCCGATCAAACGCTCGGGATGCGTCTTGACGTAATCCGCGACCGTGTCGTTGGAGATGTCCGCGCCGAGATATTCGCTCTTGAAACCGACGACGATGGTGGCGTCTGCCGCCTTCGATGCCGCATAGTGTCGCGTGGCATTCGCACGGGGTTCCTGATCACCAACGCTTCGACCGGATGGGACCCGAGAGCGACGACGAAGCGCCTCAACAACTCTTCCCAATTGTCCCGGCGACTCCCAAATGTGCGTATAGCAATCGACAATCATCGACGTGTGTACCTCGACTAATGAATCCCAAACGACTTGAGCTGTCTGCGCCTAACCTGTTTTAAGGCAACGACCTAGCACCGCGCCTGCGGGCCGCATGACAGAATGCTAGCAGAATGTCACAGGCCGTGCACGCAATCTTTCGCCTGCCTTGCGCTGCCTCGCTCCCCTATCTTCTACGCGAAGCCGCCAAACCGCACAACAGCAGCACCGGCATACACACGCCAATCGCGCCACAACCCCGCGCCGCGGGGGCCTCAGAGACGTTTGGCGTGGAAGATTCGGCAATCGTCCGGTTCATCGCCGCTTGTGCAATTGCGGCAGAATTCCCTGAAATTTTCGGCGCAATCACCGACGACAGTGCCCGGAAAGGACGTCCGAAAACCGCAGCCACGCCTGTTCCGCCAGCTCGATTGTTCACCCGACAAAGCACCCTGGCTTCGAGGGTGAACGGGTCGTCCGGCAATGCGGCGTATTCATACGGTATTGCCTGACCTGGAAGGATCACCAGTCGCACGTTGCCGGTGGCGTCCAATTGATCG
>JAUIEW010000395.1 GCA_030429365.1 Phycisphaerae bacterium | reverse complement strand
AGCGCTACACATCGTTCCCGGTGAGGCGATTTGCGCGTATCACGGCATCTCGCTCGCGGACGGGCAACCGATTGCGATCTTCGAAAGCCTTTTCCCGGTCGGCCGTTTGGCAGGCATTGCGAACGCATTGACCGAGACCAGCAGGGTGACTGAAGCGCTGCGCCGAGTTGGCGTTGTCGATTACACCCGAACGACGACGCGTCTGACCGCGGTGCGGGCGGAAACCACAAAGGCTCTTCATTTGCAGGTATCGGAGGGAGATCCGATTCTGAAATCTACCGGTGTGAACGTGGACAACTCCAATCTGCCCGTTGAATTTGGGCGCACGTGGTTTGCAGGCGACAGGGTCACATTGACCTTGGAAAACAAAACGCCGCCATCCCGGATGGGATAGCGGCTGCATTAATTTCCAGAGGCCGCTTGGCTTACTTTAACCCCAGGCAATTTGCATAGTATGTGACGGTCGCCGGCCAATCCGAGAAGATACCTTCGACTCCCACGTCTTGCGCAAGCGCATCAATATAGTCGTACATTACGCCGTCGCTGTTGGTGATGTCTGCAATGGATTGGTAATACCAGCCGCCCCCATGCATTAGCGGACCCGAGCGTTCGATCGTCCACGTAATGATCTTGAGTCCAGCTGCCTTCGCCTGCTTTGCCAGTTCTGAGGGAACGATCTCATTTCCTTCAAGCGTGACCAGCATCCATGTCGGTGGCGCAATGTAATTGATGCCCATCGCTTTCAATTCTTCCATGGTGTTGGGCCAGGTTGACGGCTCCATGGGCGAATAGTTGTCGAGATTGTACTCATCCATCAAATAGACCGCTTGGGCACCAAACTCCGGTTCGGCCTCGATCCAATAGAGAACGTCTTCGAGGTTGAAGGACTGTAACCAAACGTCGGACGCTGGAATCCCCGCAGCTTTGTATTCGTCAACCAGCTTTTGCGCATAATCCTTCTGGGTGAAGCCGTTGAAAGGCATCTTGACTGATGGTGTTTTCAACTCCGGTGTGAATTTTGCGCCGAGCGACTTGAAGAGTTCGATAGACTCGGCATGGGTCATCAAGGTCGCAGGTTCAGTCGAATAGAGATCGGTACGCCAATCAGCCGTACCACCGAGATAAGCATCGACAGTCGTCGCGGTGCGATCCGCTGCGTCCATCTTGGGCATCAAAGTCCGATACTGCGCCAATGTAATCTCGGATGTTCGGCATTCAGCATAAGCACCGGTGTCGCCGTTTGCAGGTGCAAACGGCGTAATGCAGGTCGAGGCCAATGGGGTTGCAAGAATGTTCGTCGTGGTATGCAAGTCATTTTGCGCGTGTCGGCAGACCAATTCGAGGTCTTTCGTGAAGGTCACATCGCATTCCAGAATTCCGGCACCCATCCGCGCCGCAGCGAGATTCGATTCAACGGTATGTTCTGGGAATTGCATCGGCGCGCCACGGTGCCCGATAGAGAACAGCGATTGTGCGGCCTCTTGTCCGGCGCAGGACTGCAACTTTTCCTTAAGGGGCCCATCGGCCATGCGGTCGATCAGGTAGTACGGTCGCGGACCATACTCAATGGCATTGACCGATTGCGCCAAAGCCGGCGCAGCGATCATTGATGCAGATGTAAGTGCAAGAATACGGAACATATTTTCCTCCTGGTGTCTTTGCGAGGAAACGTTTCCCAGAGCTTTGTTTCAATGGCGTGACGGTGTTCCGAAGCTTTTGTGGCAGGTTTGCCTGAACGATTTTCACTCGTATTTTTCGAGGAATGCAGCCGCACTCAGAGAGCGGAAATCTTGAAGGGCCTCGCGCAACCTGTCGTGGGGCCAGTCCCACCACGCAAGCGCGACAAGGCGATCTGCAATCGCGGGCGGTTGGCGAAGGCGCAGAGGTTTGGCCGGGGTTCCGGCTACGATTGTGTAGGGGTCCACATCCTTGGTCACGACTGCGCCCGCGGCGACGACAGCACCATGGCCCAAGGTCACCTCCGGTTTGACCATCGCGCCAGCCCCGATCCATGTGTCGTGACCGATATGGGCAACGCGGGATTTGCGATGTGCAAAAAACGTTTCATCGTTGGTGGCGTTGTCCCAATAGTCTTTGGAGCGATACAGGAAGTGGTGACAGGCCGCCGTGTCAAGCGGATGGTCCGTTGCGCCGATGCGCGCGAAACTGGCAATATTCGCGAACTTGCCCACATGCGCATTGGCAATATCGGCGTAACGGTCGCAATAACTGTAATCGCCGATTTGGCTGTTGGTGACCCTGCTGCCTTTGCCGATCTCCACAAAAGCACCGAACGTGCTATCGGTGATTTCGCAATCGGGATGCAAAAACGGCTTATCCCGAGAAAGACGTGCCATCAGTTTTTCCTCCCGATCAGTTTGCCCCTGAGCCAACCCGAGAACCAATCCATGAACATCACCATCAAGACGATCAGGACAATGTAATAGGCCACCTCTTCCCAGTCTTTCTGGGTCTGGATTGCTTGCGTCAACATAAGGCCGATACCGCCTCCGGTGATGGCACCGATGATCGTGGCGGAGCGCGTGTTGGATTCAAGGAAATATAGAAGCTGGGCCAGAAGCACTGGCACCACCTGCGGGATCACGCCAAATCGGTAGCGTTGCAGCGGTTTTGCTCCGGTGGACATGACCCCTTCGATCTGTTTCTGATCCACGTTTTCCAGGGCCTCCGAGAAGATTTTTCCAAAGGTGCCGGTATCCGTGATCAGGATTGCCAATGCGCCGGTCAATGGGCCGGGACCAAACGCACGCGCCAGAACCACCGTCCAGATCAGAGCATCGACGCCGCGAACAAAGTCGAAAATCCGACGTGTGCCTGCCCTGAGAAGCATGAAAGGTGAGAACCGTTTGGCCGCCAGAAACGCCAGTGGCAGCGCGATGATGGCCGCGCCCATTGTGCCGAGGAAGGCCATCAGGATCGTCTCGCCAATTGCCCAAGCCACGTCCTTGTGCCGCCACATCGCGTTGT
>JAUIEW010000084.1 GCA_030429365.1 Phycisphaerae bacterium | reverse complement strand
ACGCGGCGCTGCCGACGCTCGACCATGCGGCCAAGACGGCGTCGAACCTGCATCGCGTCTCAGATAAGATCGCCGACGGCGAAGGCACGCTCGGGCGGTTGCTCAACGATGAGCGGTTATACGAAGCGACGCTGCTCGCGATTCAGCGCATTCAAGACATGGTCGATTCGTTCAGAAGGTTGGCCGAACGGTTTGAGCGTCGCGGACGGATTGGATTGGACGTCGGCGGGTTCCCGGTGGATCAGCCGCTGTCGGAGTCCAAGTGAGGATTGTCGCGATTGTCTTTGCGTTTGTTCCAGAGGGATTCGACCAACCACGCTGCAGCAAACGGCGCGTACCACGCCGCGAAGACCCATGTCGGCATAATCCACTCACCGGTTCGCACGCGGTGACCGTCGGCTTCGAAATACACCATCGCAGCGACGCACAGGACCAGCCAGGCGACACGCCCCCGCGACCACGCGAAGAATAGAAACCAAGTCAAATACCAAGCATGCACGACGGGCAGGGCCAGAAATAGCGCTGCGTAAACGCGCGTTGCGAACCGTGGCAAGTCGAGCCGCTTCGCAGACAGGTAAATCGCAAACCCGGCGACGATAAGTGCGGCAATCATGCGTGCACCGCGATCACCGGCGATCGGCTTTGCGATCGTGACCATTGCTCCGAGGCTGGCCGTTGAATCTCCAAACCGCAGCAGGCTGTCGAAGACGTGCCAACCCGCGTCACTGTATGGCAGGTAACATCCAACCATGACCGCCAGCGTCGCAAGAAGCGCCGCGGGCCGGCGAAACACGAGCCATGGCAGCAAGACAATCGCCACCGTCTTGGCTGAAATCGCAACACCGATGAGCAATGCGCATTTTACAAATTGTTGACGATGCGCACAGATCGACGCACCGGCCAACGCGAGCAGCATCAACGTGTCCTGATGCCCGTCGATGGCGAAGGATGTAATCGCCAGCGGGCAAAGCGCATAGATCGCGGCCCAATGCGGCGCTCGACCGAGCAGCACAAGCAAGTGCCCAAGCGCTGCGATCGCGAGTAATTCGATGAGAACGAGAAATCCCTTGACGATGTAGACAGAGTCACCGAACGCACTGGTCAACCGAAACACCAATTGCGAAAGCGGCGGATAAATCGCGGGATAGTCGGGGTGGTTGATCAGCGGCCAATTGGGATCTTCGCGGATGAGGAGGGGGTCGTTGGAGTCTTGGGGGATGGTTGTGTACGGGTTTGCGCCGTATCGCTGAATCTTACCTTCCCAAACGTACCGATGCAGATCGTCGCTGGGGACGGTGTGCAGAAGCGCGAGGCGAATCGCGACGATCCCCACCATCCACATCGACCACGATCCCCAGCGCGCGGCGTCGACGCGAAAAAGCGCATGTGCGATGAGGCCAAAGCCGACGGCTCCCACAACCCAAGCCAATTGAAATACGCGCAAGTTCTGGCGATATTCGCCGAGAATTGCGCAGGTCACCACGAAGCCAATAACCAACAGCCAACCGACCACGATCGGTTTAGCCAGTTCGGCACCGTTGGAATCCTTCGTTGTGCCCATGGTTTGCTGGAATGGGACCGTTGTGTTTCAGCCGAGTTAGTTTGAAGTCGCCTGGATGGCTGGCGATGCATTTGAATCCGCGGCCTGCTCATCGCGACGACGTTGCAGGCGGACGGGACGCGACAGCACACCCATCCAAAGAAAACCCAATCCATACAGCAACAGAAAGATGCTGAAGAAGTAGCGGTTGCTGTCGAGATACTGTTTGAACGTCCAAAGCGAATAGACGCCGAGGACAATTTCCAGAATCCAGAGTTGCTGCTGGGCGACCTGGTAATTGCTCATCGCCCGCCTTCCGGCAGTGCTCCCGGATTTTGGCGTGCGGACGAACTCGCCGCCTTTCAGATAGAGGCCACGGATCACCGCGATCGAATTGTTGACGCAGATGCCCACGCCCAGAATCAGCATGCTCGGAATCACCCGCACACCGCCCCAACCCTCACCCAGCGCGAAGCGTGCGTAGGTGTATACCGATGACGGAATGATCGCCGTCACGCAGACGACGGCCCATATCCCGTAGAACCAGTCCTGAAAGTGTGCACCCTTCAGCCAGATTAGCAGCATCGGTCGCGCGACAACCGCCAAGATCAGCATGAACACCGCCACGGCATAGTGCGTCAGGTGCAGCGACGCTTCGAGTTTTTGACCGATGGTCAGGTGCGAACGCCAGATGCGCGGGAGCAACTTGCGGGCGACTTGAATCGAACCCGTCGCCCAGCGCCGCTGTTGACTTTTAAACGCGTTGGCGGTTCCGGGTAGTTCCGCCGGACACGCGACATCCACGCAGTATTCGATTTCCCAACCGGCTAGCTGAGCGCGGTAGGAGAGGTCGAGGTCTTCGGTCAAGGTGTCAGCCGACCACCCGCCGACTTTTTCATCGAGGATCGCCGCTTTTCGCCAGATGCCAGCCGTCCCGTTGAAGTTCATCAAGAGGCCATTCCATGCGCGGGCGCCCTGTTCGATGGCGAAGTGCCCATCGATGCCGAGTGCCTGAGCGCGGGTCAGCCAGGATTCGTCGCGGTTGAGATGTCCCCAACGCCCTTGCATGCATGCCGCTTTCGGATTGGCGACGAGCAGGGCGATGCACTTTTTGAGGAATTCGGGCGGTGGGACAAAGTCCGCGTCGAAGATCGCGAGGAACTCGCCTTTGGCCTGTGGTGTGGCGTGGGCGAGCGCGCCGGCTTTGTATCCGTGACGGTCGTCGCGCCGGACGACGCGAATGTCGAACCCGCGGTTGGCGTATTGGCGGACGATCTTGTCGATCAGGTCGCGGCAGTTGTCGGTGCTGTCGTCGAGGACCTGAATTTCGTGTTTGTCCTTGGGATAGTCCATCGACACAACGGCATCGATCAACCGCGTGACGACGTCGGCTTCGTTGTATACGGGAAGCTGCGTCGTGACGATGGGCCAGGACGCGCGATCGTCGGCTTCGACAAACGCATCGATGATCACTTTCTGTTCCGCGCGCTTGGCTTTTTGTTTGCGGGCGAAAAGTCCGAGCAAGACCGCCAGGTGCAGGCCATAACCGGATGCAGCGACCGTTGCGATCAGAAACAATACGAACGACATGTCAACGAGTATGAGTTGCAATCTGGTGATTAACTCCGGGTATCATTTGGTATTTGGCGGCCGCCATCGGAACCGAGGACTTGCTGTTACTGCGGGATTCGATTTCGATCGGCCACTATCTCTATTTGCGCCAATTGTTCAGTCGCCAATCATACTTGAGGTACGACATGCTCCACGTGTCCGTTCGTAACGAGCGGGCAAGCGAGCTATCTTGCACGTTGTCAGCCGCAAACGTCAAGACGCTTCGGCTGGAATTCTTGTATTTTGGGTTAATCAGGTCGGATTGGTACCATTGTATCAATTCTGACACCGACCAATTCTTCTTAGTTGTCTCAAATTGACTACGATTTTTGTCAGTGAGAAATGACTGGGTCGCGCGGTCGAGCTGTTCGTCGAGACGTTCGGCGACGTATGGTTCGCGGTTTAATATTGGGCAACCAAGGGCGCTGCAAACGAGCGCGAAGTGGATGCGCGGATCGCCCTGATCGGGCGCGAGTCGTTCGAATTGCTTGCGCGTGTTGGCGTCGAGACCATCCCATTGTCGAAGCAGGATTTTCTTTTCGATATCGTCGAGCGTAAGGCGCATTTTGCCGACCTCGAACCGAATGCCGACGAAGAAACCTTTGCTCGCCGGTAAACCGTCGATTGGTTGCTCGACGACGGAAAACGATTCCCACTTTGATACATCATCCGACAGGCGCAGCGTCACGCCATAGATCGCCAGCGCGTTGTACGCGTTGATCCAGAACGCCTTTCGCTCGTCGGATGTTTTGAGTTGATCAAAGTCGAAGTCGGCGAGCTGACCGACAAACGCGATCAGGTTTGTATCTGTTTTCGCCGACTTGTAATCGACCAGGCCCGAATCGCTGACGTGGTTTTGAAGGAACTGCGACCAACTCCGTTCTGAAGAGGCGGCGGCTGGTCGGGGAACGGGTGCATCCCATGCCAACACCGACGTGCTGGCTGCCAGCAGCAACCCCATCACGATGATCGCTGCGATTGATCGAATCTGATTGGAAGGAAAAATCATGCCGCTCCCGATCGATGCGGCTGATCGAATCCGTTCGGCAGTCGCTGGGTCTCAATTCAAGTTAAAGCCCGGACCTTCAACGGCTCGATTTTAGGCGAATCACGACAAACGGTCCAACGGCTGGGCGGTCGCGTTGACACTTTCGCGGGCGATCGTTACGATCAGGGACTCGCCTGTCAGCCGACAAAATGTGTCATTTTTAAGGGAATTTTTGCAAGGATCAGACACGATGAACACCGCTTCAGCAGAACTCAAACCACCGACATCGGGCGCCACCATCACCATGGGCAAGGACGGTTTGAACGTCCCCAACAACCCGATTGTTCCGTTCATCGAAGGCGATGGCATCGGGCGGGATATCTGGCGGGCATCGGTTCGCGTGTTTGATGCAGCCGTCGCGAAAGCGTACGGCGGCGAACGCAAAATCGAATGGTACGAAGTGCTCGCGGGTGAAAAGGCGCACAACGCCACCGGGTCCTGGCTGCCCGATGAAACGCTCAAGGCGTTTGAGACTTATCTCGTCGGAATCAAAGGTCCGTTGACGACGCCGGTTGGCGGAGGCATCCGCTCGCTGAACGTGGCCCTTCGTCAAAAGCTTGATCTCTATACGTGCCTGCGTCCGGTGCAATACTTCACGGGCGTGCCGTCACCGGTGAAGCATCCCGAAAAGACCGACATGGTCATCTTCCGCGAGAACTCGGAAGACATCTATGCGGGCATCGAGTTTGAAAACGGTTCGGAAGACAACCAGCGCTTCATGAAGCTCTTCAAGTCCGAATTCCCCGAGATGTACAAGAAGATTCGCTTCCCCGAGTCGGCGGGTATCGGCATCAAGCCGGTCAGTCAGGAAGGGACGGAACGCATCGTCAAAGCCGCCATCAAGTACGCGATCGACAACGACAAGCCGTCGGTCACCTTGATTCACAAGGGCAACATCATGAAGTTCACCGAAGGCGGCTTCCGCGACTGGGGATACCAGATCTCGAAAGACCACTTCGGCGCGACCGAGCTCGATGGCGGTCCGTGGACGCACTTTAAGAACCCGAAGACCGGCAAGCAGATCATCGTCAAGGACGTCATCGCCGATGCGTTCCTCCAGCAGATTCTTACGCGGCCGGCGGAGTACAGCGTGATCACCACGATGAACCTCAACGGTGACTACATCTCCGATGCGTTGGCAGCGTGCGTCGGCGGCATCGGTATCGCACCGGGCGGTAACATCAACTACGACACCGGCACTGCGATCTTCGAAGCGACGCACGGAACGGCGCCGAAGTACGCCGATCAGGACAAGGTCAACCCCGGTTCGGTGATCCTGTCGGGTGAAATGATGTTCCGTTATCTCGGTTGGAAGGAAGCAGCCGACGCGGTGATCAAGGGCATCGACGGCGCGATCGGCGCGAAGACGGTGACGTACGACTTCCACCGTCAGATGGAAGGCGCGACGCTGCTGAAGTGCAGCGAGTTCGGCGACGCCGTCATCAAGCATATGTAAGATCTAGACGTTCGCTGGCAATGTCGTTGTAGGGTGGGCCATGCCCACCGCCGTTCGAATCGCAACGACAATGGTGGGCACGGCCCACCCTACGGTGCGGAGGCGTGATGGAAAAGAGACGACTTGGCCATAGCGGCATTGTAGTCTCCGAGGTCAGTCTCGGTTGTTGGACCATGGGCGGACCCAACTGGTCGCAGGGTAATCCGGTTGGCTGGGCGGACGTCGATGAATCCGAATGCATCGAAGCCGTTCACCACGCCCTCGATCGCGGCGTCAACCATTTCGACAATGCCGACGTGTATGGCAATGGTCGCGCCGAGCGGATGCTGGCCAAGGCGTTGGGCGACCGGCGCAAGGATGTCGTCGTCGCGACCAAGGTCGGGCACTTCAAAGGCACTGCGATTCATGCGTACGACCCGCTGCACATCCGTCATCAATGCGAACAGTCGCTGCGCAATTTGAACACCGACTACATCGACGTTTACTACTTTCACCATGGCGACTTCGGCGAGGGTGACGCTTACGTCGATGGCGCGGTCGAGGTGGCCCATCGTTTGAAGGACGAGGGCAAAATCCGCGCGATCGGGTTGAGCGCTTACAGCGACGCCGATTTCACGCGTCTTGTGCCCAAGATCAAACCGACGGCGCTACAAAGCTGGGCCCACTGCATGGACGACGGTTTCATTCGTAGCGGTGGTGCGGTGCAGCAACTGCTTGAAGCGTACGACATGGCCTTCGTCGCCTTCAGCCCGCTGAACCAGGGAATTCTGCTCGGCAAGTACAGCAGCGAAAAAGCGCCGTCATTTCCAGAAGGCGACATCCGCGGCAGCCGCGAGAAGTTCCATGCTGACAAGTTGCAAGCCGCCAACGTTTGCATCGATCAGGTCAAAGAAATGTTCGGTTCGTCGATTGAAGAGATGGCCCGCGTGGCGCTCCAATACGTGCTCGCCCACGATCGGGTCGCGTGCGTCATTCCCGGTTTCCGCAACAAGCGGCAGGTCGAGTGCAACCTCGCGGCGGCTGGCAAACCGCTGAGCGATGCTGAAGTGCAATCCATCCGCGACATCTACGAAGCCTGCCCGGTCGGCCAATAAGTCACGCGATTTTTGCCAAAAGCGCCGCCTGGCCCGCATTGGGGCCCTGCCGACGGTAGGAATAAAACCGCGTGTCGCAGATTGTGCATTGCGACGGCAGGGCGATCCGCTCGGGCGCAAATCCGCATTGCTCCAACTGCTGGGCGATCATCAACGGTAAATCAAGATAGAGTTTCGATTCGGCGGCTGCTCTTCGTAGGACGGCTGATGCGTCAACCGCGCTGGCTTCGACCTGCATTGCGACGTCGTCTTTGATTTCGTAGCAGCATTCACCGGCGCAAGGTCCGATCGTGGCCTTGGCGTTCGACATGTTCGCGCCGAATTTCTCGGTCATCGTGGCTATCAAGGACCCGACGACGTTCAGGCACGAGCCTTTCCATCCGCTGTGCGCCAGGCCCAGGACTTTTCGGGCAGGGTCGAACACCATGACGGTTGGGCAGTCGGCCGTGAAGGCCATCAACGTGACGTTGGGATCATCGGTCGCGAATCCATCCACGCCTTCAAAGACGCGGTTTCCGTCGCGCGCACCGACTGCGGCGATGTTCGTGTCATGGGCCTGTTTTGCACAGACGAGTTGGGCCACCGATGAACCAATCGCAGCACATGCGCTCGCGCGCCGGCTAATCGTCTGATCGGTATCGCTGCCGCTCGTCGTGGACATGTTGCAACCGAGCGGTGCAAACACATGTTGCAAGCCGGCGATATCGCTGGCGAACGATGAACGCCAAAATATGGCGGAGGGGTTTTTGGGCGGCGACCAACCGGCGCTTGCATATTGGAGCGGTGCGGGCGTCACGGATTGATCTTGAGCAGCACTTTGACGGTGTTCGGTTTGGCGTTGATTTCAAACGCTTCGAGTCCGCGCTCGATGCCGATCGTGCGGCTTATCATCGAGCGCACGTCGATTTGCCTGCGGGCGAGTGAGGCGATGGCGTCGGCGAAGGGCCCGCAGCGACTGCCGACGATGTTGACTTCGTTGATCACCGTCGGCGCCAGATCGATTTTACCGCCATCGGCGTAGGTGCTTTTGAGAACGATCGTCCCGCGCGGGCGCACCATTTGCTGGGCGATCGCCAACCCCTGCGGCGAGCCGGTGCATTCGATGACCACGTCGCGATCGTTGCGCGGCGCAAGGCGCTGCACATCGATCGATTGAATGTGTTTCTTCTCCGCCAATTCCAGCGTGTGCGGGTTGCGGCCCACGACATCGAGGCGGCAGTCGAGGGTCGAGATGACCTGGGCGATGAGCAGCCCGAGTTTGCCACTGCCGACCACGCTGACGTGCATGCGTTCGTCGAGCGGGACCTGCTTGATCACCTGCCATGCTGCCGCGAGCGGTTCGACGAAGACGGCTTCCTCGTCGGAGACGCTGTCGGGGATTTCATGCAGGTTACGCACGGGCATGGTGACAAAGTCTGCAAAGCACCCGTCCTTGTTGAGAATGCCCAGCACGGTGCGGTTGGGGCAGTGGTTGGACAAGCCGGCTTGGCACATGGGGCACGACTGACAAACGCAGTTGATTTCGCAGGCGACGCGTTTGCCGACCCATGCTTCGGGACCGGTGACGACTTTGCCGACCATTTCATGCCCGAGCACACCCTTAAAGCCCATGTACCCTTGCATGAGCGCTTCGTCGGTGCTGCAGATGCCCGCATAGCGCACCTTGACGAGGCATTCTTTCTCTGCCGGCGCCGGGTCGGGGTAGTCGTCGCGAAAGGACAACGCTTTGTCGAATACAAGTGCTCTCAATCTGGGATTCCCGAAGTTACTTGTTCCAGTTGAACCACGATCGTTTGTCGGTTTCCTGCTCCCCAGCGTCAGCCGGCGCATTCGCAAACGGATCAGCCACCCCGGACACGAAGTGTTGCCAATCCTCGGCATTGCAATCGTACGATTCGCCGGTGAGTCGGTGTAATGATTTTTCGGCTTCGTAGCAAATCCCGAAATCGCGCTGATTCAGCGCCAGGATTAAAATGTCCAACGATTGTCGTGTCGGAAAGCAGCCGAGCATGCGAACGGCTTCGAGTCGCACGTGGCGCGAGCGATCGTTTTCGACGATCTGACCGGCTAGGTTCACGGACGGTGCAAGTTGCTCGGCTGTTGTGCGATCGGTTTCGATGCAGTTTCGAATCGTCTTCATCGCCATCGATCGGACCGACGCATTGTCTGCGGGAAGCTTTCGGTCCACGTCGGCTTGGACGATTGCGAGGGCCGTGTCGCACGACTCGGACGTTTGCGATTGATCCAGCACAAGCATCGCAGCCGACCGCACCGGTTCGCTTTCGTCCTCGTTGGCAACGTCGATCAGCGTTTGAATCACGCGGGCTTCGGTCAGTTGTTTGCTTTCACCGAGTCGGTGGATCGCCTCGCGTCGCTCGTCTGCGGATGGATCGTTCGTCGCGACGGAGATGTAGTGGTCCACGTCGCCCGAGGTGAGCAGCATTGTCGGTTTGTGATCACGGAATTTGTCAGCACACCCTGTCAGCGCGAACAATCCAACCGCACCGATCGCAACCAACAGCCGAACCGTCGTCAGCCGGCATCTTTGAGCGGGGCGTGCGATTCGGGCGACGTCGGTCTTGGGTTGGCGGTTCATGACGTAGATGGGGTGACTCCAGAATCTGGTGATGTATTGAATTCTGCGATGTATTGAATTGTCAGGCAACGCAAATTACCACCTTTGTCAGACCCGCTCAATGGACATATCCGCGCGATGCAAGCGGAGTGGCTGTGAATCAATGGGCTGCGGGGCGGCTTGGCCATAGACGACACCGCCAAGCGCTCTTACAATGCGGCCCGCCCGTTTTGAAGCGCCTGGATGTTGAAATGGATCGGATTTGACGTGTCCGGTCGGTGCTGGCCGGGCGGGTTGGCAATTCTCCGCGACCCCAAATGGGTCATGACACGGCATGATTCGCTGTCGCGTGCTTTTTGGAAAAGGAGTTCGCTCATTGTTCCACCCGAATTTGAAGCGAAACGCATGGGCCCGGCGGGGCGCTCGGTGGATGTTGTTGCCTGCGATGTGTGGCTTTGCGCTGTTGTCGGTTGCGGTTGACGCGGCCGCCCAGAACATTGATCCGCAGCGTGCCGAGACCATGGAATTCGATCCGGCAACGGGTCAGTGGAACGAAGTCTTGCCCCCGGTTCCCGGAACGCCCGAAGGGGATCTGCGGCTCGCCCGTGCAGAGCACGCCCGGGGTGAACACGCGAAAACCGTCAAAGCCATCAAGAAGTGGTTCAAGACCTACGGCGATATGGACCCGCTCCGTCCGGAAGCGGTGCTCCTGCGAAATCACGCCCGGATCGCGCTGAAGGACTACTACAAAGCCTACAAAGATTTGCAGGAATTCCTCAGCGAGTTTTCGGGGACGAACTACGAAAACGAAGCGCTGAACATGCAGTTCGTCATCGCCGAAGTATTTCTCTCGGGCACCAAGCGAAAGTTTCTGGGCATGCGGATTCTGCGGGCTGACGACATCGCCCTTCGCATTCTCGATGACATCGTCGCCAACGATCCCGATTCGCAGTTGGCCGAGTTGGCCACGGTGACCAAAGCCCGCTACTACTTCGCCGAAGGGGACTACGCCTTCGCCGAGCAGGAATATGGCTTTCTGATTCAGCAGTATCCGAGAAGTCGCTACGTGCGTCAGTCGCTGTTGCAGGGTGCGTACGCGGCGCAGGCGAGTTTCACCGGCATCGATTTCGACGATGCCCCGCTCATCGAAGCCGAGGAGCGTTTCCGTCGGTACGTGTCGCTTTATCCGGGGTCGGCTGAGCAGGAAGGGATTGGCCTGCTGCTCGACGGCATCAGCGAGACGCGGGCGGAAAAAGAGCTGAGCATCGGCAAGTACTACGAGAAGGTCGGGCGGTTGAAAGCGGCTCGGTTCTATTATCGATCGACGAACACCAATTGGCCCGACACGGTGGCTGCGATCGGTGCGACCGAGCGCCTCCAGGCGTTGGAGGGTGTGGAATTGCCGGAAGACGTCGAGACCACCAGCCCGCCGGCAGACGACTTCTCGCCGACGAACGATCCGGCATCGGATGAGACGATCAAAGACGCAATCGAGCAGCGTCCCAGTGCCGGGCGAATGAGTGAGATTTCCGGCGATCAGGTCGCGATGCTCGAGATGTATCCGCAATAGGTTCAGTCGAAACACCGTTTGGTCTTGCGGAATCTTCACAGGTTCCCAGCCAGGAATGGAGTCAGGATGGCAAGGGCCCGAAAATATCGATGCTTGACGCTTGTGCTGCTGATGATGGGCGGACTTACAACCGGATGCGGATATTCGGCGAAGCGGCCTTTTTCTGCCGATATCGATACTGTCTGCGTCGAAATGCTGCATTCGCGTGAATTCCGCCGCGAGTTGGAATTTCACCTGACCGAAGCGCTGGTCAAGCGGATCGAAATGGATACGCCGTACAAGATCGCCGATCGTCAGGTAGCCGACACGGTTTTCAGCGGTGAAATCCTCGAGGTTCGTCAGAACGTTCTGGGCAATCAGTTCCAGACGGATGATCCGCGGGCGATCGGCACCTCGGTCGTGCTGCGATATCGATGGCAGGACCAGCGAACTGGGGAAATCCTCGTCGAGAAGCCCCAATTCGTGCACATGGACAGCTATATCCCCACTGTAGGGGAATCATTTACCACCGGTGTCGCGATTCGCTCTTTGGACCGGATGGCCGAGCGGATCGTCGAAACGATGGAAACGGATTGGTAACACGGGCACCGGAATTCTGTGAAATTGGAATCTCAACCATAAGATTCCTACGATACCAGTATTAGGTTTCCGCCGTTTTACCGGGAACGCTGGCGAAGTCAGCCCGCAAGGATTGGCCCACAAGAGAGAGGGACGATCGGGGGTTTTGCCCAGCGACGCATAATCGCATGACCGAACGGTCAGTCAGCCGCCTAGGAGAGCAATCAACATGCCGGAACCCAACGGCAATGGCAACGATCCCAAGAAGCCAGATCCGAACAAGAAACCGCCACCGCCCAACATGAAGATGCCGTCGCGCGGTGTCGCAACGTGGATGGTGTTTCTAGCGCTCTCCCTGCTGCTGGTGGTGGTGTTTGCCAAAGGATTCGACAGCCCCAAGCAGATCACGATCAACGAATTTGAAACGTATGTCGACAACAGCGCGATCGAGAAACTGACAATCAGAGAAGATCGTATCTTCGGCGTGCTCAAGCCCAACGATCGCAACCCCGGAGTTGAGGCCCGGCGCTTTGAGGTGCTTTATCTGCCACAAGCGATGGACGGCGAGTGGATCAAGCGGATCACCGCCAAACTCCCCGACGCCGAAATCAAACGCGAGCCCCGCAGCTATTGGGTGGATTTCCTGATCGCCATGCTGCCGTGGCTGTTCATCTTCCTGTTCATCTACCTGTTCGTGTTCCGTCAGATTCGATCAGCTGGCGGTGGTGGTGGCATCCTCGGGAATTTTGGCCGCTCGCGCCATCGCGTGACGTCGAAGGAACACGTCAACGTTTCGTTCGCCGATGTTGCTGGCATCCAGGAAGCCAAGGAAGAAGTTCAGGAACTCATCGAATTCCTCAAGAACCCGAAGCGCTTCCAGCGCTTGGGTGGACGCATTCCACGCGGTGTGCTGCTCGTTGGCCCGCCTGGGTGCGGTAAGACGTTGATGGCCAAAGCCATCGCGGGCGAAGCCGACGTTCCGTTCTTTTCGATCAGCGGTTCCGATTTCGTCGAGATGTTCGTCGGTGTCGGTGCGTCGCGCGTTCGCGACCTGTTCAAGCAGGCCAAGGACAACTCGCCGTGCATCATCTTTCTTGATGAAATCGATGCGGTCGGTCGACGTCGCGGCGGAAACTTCGGCGGCGGCGGTCACGACGAACGCGAGCAGACGCTCAACGCCATCCTCGTCGAGATGGATGGTTTCGATACGTCGGACCAGGTCATTGTCATCGCAGCCACCAACCGCGTGGACGTGCTGGACCCCGCGCTGATTCGTCCGGGTCGTTTCGATCGCGAAGTCAGCGTGTCGCTGCCCGACGTGCAGGGTCGCTACGAAATCCTCAAAGTCCACGCCCGCAAGGTGCGCCTTGGACCGAACGTCGACATGCGTCGTCTCGCCCGAGCCACCCCGATGTTCAGCGGTGCGGAGTTGGCTGCCATCATCAACGAGTCGGCCATCATCGCGACGATGGGCAACAAAGACTACATCGAAATGGTTGATCTCGAAGAAGCCCGCGACAAGGTTCGCTGGGGTCGCGCCCATCGCAGTCGTCAGGTCGATGAGCATGACAAGAAGGTCACCGCGTACCACGAAGCCGGTCACGCCATCGTGCAGGTGCTTCTCAAAGATGCCGATCCGCTGCACAAGGTCAGCATTTTGTCGCGCGGTCCGTACGGCGGGGCGACGTTCTCATTGCCCGAGCGCGACCGGATGGTCTACACCAAGGAATACCTCACCGCGATGATTCAAGTCGCGTTCGGTGGACGCATCGCGGAAGACATGTTCTTCGGCGAGATCAGCAGCGGCGCGTCGATGGACATTAAACAGGTCACCGCGATCGCCCGGCAGATGGTCAAAGAGTACGGCATGAATGAATCGCTGGGCTTCGTTTACTACGGTGACGAAGAGGGCGATATGGGGTTTGGCCGCCAGTCTTATTCGAGTCAGACCGCCAACCAGATCGATCTGGAAATCAAGAAGTTGATCGATACGCTTTACGAGCAGACCGTCAAGTTGATGGAAGACAATAAGGTATGCCTCGAAGCGATCGCCGAGGCGCTTCTCAAGTACGAAACGCTGACTGGTGACGATGTGCATGCGCTGGTTCGCGGCGAAACGCTGGAGCGCCCGACCATCTCGGACATCCTCGATTCGGAAGCGTCCAAGCCTGGATCGGCCATCGGGAAAGCCAAGCCGGCTGACTCGGAATCGGATGCGGGGTTGGATCTAGGTGGTGGGAGTTTGCCTGCACCTGGTTAGGCGTTGGTTCGTACTAATTAAAGCAATCACGAGTGCCCCTTCCCTTTGGGCGGTGGCACTTTTTTTGTTGTACGGTTGTTGGTTGTGGTGGTCTCAATCCGAGTGCGTGGGGTTTTGATTGTTGTCCCTTTGCATATCCCTGGATTCTCGCTTTCGCGGGAATGACGGCACGGTCGTACTTACTGTGCGTACGCCACAGGCGTTCTAAGTCCAGCCCTCGAAGTGAAGCGGCATTGTTCCGCTGCGACACACGCCGTCGGTGGACTGATAGGTATTGTGGTGGCGGGCTGATTCGTCTTCGACCGCATCCACATCATCACGGAAGTGGACGCCGCGATTTTCCTTTCGGGCGTTTGCCGATGCTGCGACCATGCGTCCGAGTTGCAGCATGTTTTGCACTTCCCATCCGTCTGGCGAGTCGAACGTTTTATCGAGGATGAACTTGCTCCAGAAGTCGATGATTTCGACGGTCTCAGTCAGCCGATCGCCGTTGCGGATGATGCCTGCATTACGCCACATGAGCGCCCGCAGACTTTGCTTGATGTCCGCTAGGTCGAGCATGGTCTTGGGCGATTGCGGTTTGGCATTGTTCAGCCGCGCCGGGCGCACGCCGTTGCCGTTTTTCAGATCAAGGACGGCTGACTCGCCAGCGACCTTGCCCATCACCAGTCCTTCAAGCAGGGAGTTGCTGGCCAACCGGTTGGCGCCGTGCAATCCGCTGCAGGCTGCTTCACCGCACGCAAGCAAGCCGGGCAATGTTGTGCGTCCCTGGCTGTCCGCGACCACTCCGCCGATCGAGTAGTGGGCGGCTGGCCTGATTTGGATCAAGTCTTTGCCCACGTCGATTCCAAATTCGTCGCACGTTCTGGTGATTGTCGGAAAGCGCTTTTCGAATGTCGATCGCTTGATGTGCCTGACGTCGAGAAAGACGTTGGTGCGCCGGGTCTTGTGCAGGCGATCCACGATGGCGCGGCTGACAACATCGCGCGGCGCCAGTTCGGCATCGGCGTGATAGTCGGGCATGAATCGGTTGCCGTCGGCTTCGACGATGAAGGCGCCTTCACCGCGGACTGCTTCGGAAATCAGTGCCCGCGTTGCACCGGCGACATAGAGGGTGGTTGGATGAAACTGCATGAACTCCATGTCCGCCACCGTCGCGCCGGCTCGCAGCGCGACCGCGATGCCATCTCCGGTAATTTCCGACGGGTTGGTGGTCTCGCGATAGATGCGTCCGTATCCACCGCTGGCGAGTATGGTGCGAGCCGCCCAGATCAATTGATGCCCGTATTTGGGATGGTACGTCACTGCGCCGGCGCACTCGCCGTTGACGGTCAGCAAATCGATCAGGAAGCAGTTTTCAAAAATGCGGACGTTGGCGTTCTTTCTGGCTTGTTCAGTGAGATGTTCGCTCAGCGCTTTTCCGGTGGCGTCGCCGCCCGTGTGCAAGACGCGCGGGGTATGGTGTCCACCTTCCAATCCGAGGGCGATCTTCCCATCCTTCTGGTCGAAGGCCATCTGCTGTTTGATCAAATCGCCGATGCGATCGATGCCTTCGCGGCAAACCATGGCGACGATGTCGGAATGATTCAAACCGCCACCGACCGTGGTCGTGTCTTCTATATGTTTCTCGATCGAATCCGCCGGATCCATCACCGCCGCGATTCCGCCTTGCGCCCAATAGGTCGCGGAGTCGGGCATGCCGCCCTTGGTCAACAGCAAGACGTTTGATCCTTTGCTGGCCGCGAGCGCGGCAGATAAACCTGCGACCCCCGCACCGACCACCAGCACGTCCGTCAAGACGTGTCCCATGCGTGTTGAATCGAAATTGGTCAGATACCGCGAGATTGCAAATGAATCAGACATAACCCGCATCGTAGAACGACGGACGATCATCAGCAACGCCTTGGATTGGATAAACATCCGGGGTGGCTCGGTCGCTTGGTGCGGTGCTATAATTCGATCCGTGCTGATTTGCCTGCCCTGCAATCAAACGCAACGCAACACCGAGAGAGAATCCGACTTATGAACTTACGAATGTCATTGTTATGGGTCGTCGGACTGGCGGCTGGCTGCGTTCCAGACGCGATCGATCCCGGTCCCGACAATCCACCGCCCAGCGGCGTCATCAAGATGGACCTCGCGACGACCGCAACCGATGCCGACTTGCTGACGCGCGTGTACGGTTCGTCAGGCGATGGCCGGCGCGGTCTGCCGGTTGTCGGCGGGTTTGATTGCGACGGCGATGGGTTTGTCGACACGGCGATGGGATCGATCCAAGCCAGCCCGCTCGATCGACAGGGGGCAGGCGAAGTGCTGCTGGTATTCGGCGATGGAACGATCGGCGGCATCATCGACACGTTTGGATTCAGCGACCGCGTGCTCAAGATCGCCGGCGCCGATGTGCTCGAAGTGACCGGCGCGGAAGTCTGGATGGATGATGTTAACGATGACGGTTTGGGCGATTTGCTTATCTGTCGGCAGAACTTTTCACCGTCGGATGATCGCAGAGGAGCCGGCGCACTTTCGATCGTGTTCGGTTCGTCGGCGCTTCGTGAGCATGCGCTGTCGCATGCGTATTTGGATCTCGCCGATCCGCCTAGCGATGTCGCGATCCTGACCATCGTGGGGGCGGCTGCTTTTGATCGATTGGGCTTCTGGACGCGCACGGGCGATGTGACGGGCGATGGCATTGTCGACATCATCGTCGGTGCGGATGAAGCCAACTTTGAACAACTCGCCAACACCGGTGAAGCCTACCTCATTCGCGGCGGTGAGCACCTCAACGGCAAGACCACCATCGATCTCGCGAACTTCGGCGCCACCGAAATAGCGGGGCATATCATGAAGTTCCTGCCACCGCCCGACTCGGGCAATTTTCATCTCGGCGCCACCTGTGCCATCGCTGATCTTGATGGCAACGGTCGCGGTGAAGTGATGTTAGCCGCCGCTTTGACGCGGGCAGGCGGGGGTATTCGTCTGCTCGATGCGCCGCCTGGAACGGGGGCTGCGATCGGCGGCGCACCCGACGGCCGAATGTACATCATCTGGGACGACAACGTCGCAGCCGACACCTGGGCGCCGGGCGAAACGATCACCATCGTTGAGGGGGCGGCCAACTTCACGACGATTCGCGGATCGGAAGACAACGGTGCATTCGGTGAAGAAATCGTCGGCGGACTCGACTACAACGGCGACGGTTTCGCCGATCTGTTTCTCGGCGATCTGGTGGCTGACGGACTCAACGGTACGCGCGCCGGCCGCGGGTATATCCTCGATCGCGCGGAAGACCTTCGCGGTCTCGATTTCGTCATCGATGCGCCGCCCGAGGGCATCAAGATCAGCATCATCGAAGGCCCGACGAACAGCTCACTCGGCGGCGACACGATGGCTCACGGCGACTTCAACATGGATGGCATCGCCGATCTGGCTGTCGGGAGCCCGCACGGTAACCCGCAAGGCCGAATCTCTGCCGGCGTCGTGCATGTGCTGATTGGCCAGACCAAAGGCTGGCCCGACGTGATCGACCTCGCCCGAATCGATATCGAAGAATCGGGTGTCGACGCGGTGGCGATCATCGACGGAGCCTTCGGTTCGGCGACCAGCGATGCGGGCGATACGCTTTGCTACAGTGCAGCCGCGGCTGACCTGGATGGCGACGGTTACACCGATCTGATCGTCAACGAGATGGCTGGCAACGGTTTGGCGGAAGGCACGGTGGACGTCGGCAACATGCTCTTGATCAGCGGCAGGGCACTATCGGACTTTCCGGTAGATCAAGCTGAATAGGCCAGAACCATGCTCCGATAACCAACTCGCAAATCAACGGCGCCGCTATCCATGCCGATAAACTGGGATGACACGACAGCCGCTGCAACAATGTCGTTGGGCCACCGGTTTGCGCACCGCCATATTCGCTTGCGCCATCCTCGCGTTGCACATTTCAGCATCCGGTGGCGATCGCGAATCGACGTCGCGCGAAGATGAAAACATCAGTCGCATCATTCACACGTTTGACTTCAACGAACCCAACAACTTCGACACCATCCCGCGATATTGGGTGCGGTTTCCCGACGCAGCCATCGGTGATCCCAGCTTCCCGCGATACACCGAAGCAATGTTCGACAAAGAAGTCGGGCACAATGACAGCCCCTCGTTCTACCTTGAGTCCAAGGGGCAGAGCATTGGGTACCGCTACATCGGCCCGGAGACACGCATTCGACCTGGGACGTTTCGCGTGCGCGGATGGATCAAAGCCGATCGCTTGCAGCACGGCCGGGCTGCGATCAGTGCATATTTCATTGATTGGAACGGTCGCTATATCGGCGACACGCAGCGTTATAGCCGGCTTGTGGGCGGAGCGGCTGACGGTTCCGATTGGCAGAAAGTTGAAATCGAGTTGAAGGACGTGCCCGTTGGTGCGCAGTTTATTGGCGTGACCTGCTGGCTTGTGCAACAGGATGTCTGGCGGGCCGGGAAGGAGCCACACCGTCATATCGACCACATGGACATTTTCGGTGGGGCGTGGTTCGACGACATCCAGATCATTGAAGAACCGTTTGCTGAACTCAAGCTGAGCCAATCCGGTAACATCGTTCACGCCGACGAGACGTTCGAGATTCTCGCGACCGTCGCCGACGACTTTGCAGACGGGCTGACCGCAACACTCCTGGTCACCGACGATGTGGGTAAGGTGCTGACCAACCAGGAGATCACGGTCAGGGATTTTGAAGAACGACAGGCGACGGTTGTCACCCTACCGGCATTGGCGCCCGGTATTTACCACGCGAGTTTGCTCGTTCAAAACGGCAACGAAGACGTTCTCGAGCGGACACTGCGAT
>JAUIEW010000083.1 GCA_030429365.1 Phycisphaerae bacterium | reverse complement strand
GGCGTCACGTTGAGGGTGTAGGCTGCTGCGGCAAAATCATAGCCGTCAACGAGTACGTAGTAAGTGCCAGCAGCGGCGGCTGGTTTGAAGATCGCCTCGTTGTCCGTGGTCGTTTCGCTTTCTTGCGATGAGAATGCAAGTTGGCCGGGGACATAGAGGAACAGGTCCAGGTCGCCTTCCGCGTGGGAGAACAGAAGGTCGAGCTGCATGTCGCCGCCCGTCCAATCGAGTTGCCACACGTCGTCCGGTCCCGTCCAGTCAAAAGTAGGCAACCCGCTGAATTCGCCGTCGTTGTCGTCGGTGGAGTTTGTGGTGTCACCGTTCACCGAACTGCCGACACCGAGCGGGCCGAGAATGGATTGACCGGAAAAGTCGGCCCTGGCGGCTGACCCAATCGCGAGCACTGCGATCGCTGTCAGCGTAAGTTGAAAAGAGTGTTTCATTATGAGAGGCCTCCTTCGGGTTGAGTTTGGAGTGAGGCTCACGCTCACTTTCAAAGCGGTTTGACCGCACCCGAATCGGCCAAATCGCCGATGTGCGTCCCTCTCTCATCAAATCCCAAACGGAAGCGAACGCCCCGCAGAAATGCGCATCCAGTGTAGCAGATCGACATACTGAATCTCAAGATCGCATGAACAGGAATGCCACCAACAAGTAACGAAAATTGAACGAGTTCGCGACCGCCCACTTATCGGTCCAACCGTGTCGGCAGGACGAGTAAATGCACATGCTCTGGCATGAAGACAAACGCGAGCAATTCGTAGCGATGTCGACTCATCGCTGCATTGATGGCGTCGGCCAGCAACTGACGTCGTCGCTCGGGTCGAAGAAGTGGAAGTCGGCGGTAGCACGAGAACGTCAACTCGTGGGCGTCGCCTGGTGAGTCGTCATGTTTGACGAGTTTGCGATGGCCCGATCGCGTTTGCATCTTATTGAATGGCATCTTTCGGGCCATGGTTTTTGTGGGCTTTCGTATTGAGCTCGTTTTGGATTGGGCAATCACCTCCTTGCTGGGCACTGGGTGGCGAGCACCCAGTGGCACACTTCTGTGGCTGCATATTGCTGCATATATGCAGTGATGTTTCTGTCCAAATCGCGTTTTCGGCCTTGTTTTGGGGACAGGCGGGTTGATTCGGATGTTTCTCGCAAGAATCTTTGAATAATATGTTGCAATGTTTTGCATCGATTGTACGATACTTCACATGATGATGGACAAACAGCAGAGACAAAACGCAGTTTCCTCCTTGGTGACAGCTGGTTCCGTCGGGTCGCAGCGGGAGATTCTCGACGCGCTCGCGAAGGACGGGATGGCCGTCGATCAATCGACGCTCAGTCGCGACCTCAGCGAACTCGGCATCAAGAAGGTGGCTGGTCAGTATCGGTCGGTGGCGACGGACAATGGTCATGCAGATATGGCCACCTACTTCGCCGGGGTGAAGCGGTACACGGTTTGTGGACCGCATCAGATTGTGGTGTTCACCGAAGCCGGGCTGGCTCAGCCGGTGGCGGTGGCGATTGAAAAGAAAAAGGATCCGTCGATTCTCGCGACGCTGGCTGGCGATGACGTGCTCTTCGTCGCCACCAAATCAAGAAACACACAAGCCGTTGCCCTGAGGCGATTGGGGCAATGGATGGGAGATGATAAATATGAAAAGTGAGTCGAACATGAAGACCGTCGCGGCGAACCACAAGAACAAACTTGCGCAGATCGGCGGCAGCGATGCGAAACCGAAATGCGTGCTCGCGTATTCGGGTGGGTTGGATACGTCGGCGATCGTAATCTGGTTGAAAGAACTCGGTTACGAAATCCACGCGATACTGGTTGACGTCGGACAGGACGAAGACCTCGAAGCGCTGTGCGCCAAAGCGCTGCGCTACGGTGCCGCGACCGCGGTCATTCGCGACGCCAAGCCCGCGATGTACGACACGGTGATTCCGAAGGCAATCGGATTGTCGGCAGTCTATGAAGGCACTTACCGTTTGGGTACGGCGCTGGCGCGTCCGTTCATCGCGCTGGAGCAGGTCAAAAGGGCCAAGGAACTGGGCGGGGCGACGCTGATTCACGGCGCGACCGGCAAGGGCAATGATCAGATTCGATTTGAATTTGCGTACAAAACGCTCGCGCCCGAATGTCCGGTGCTGGCACCCTGGAAAGTCTGGGAGTTTGAAGGACGAAAGGATCTGATCGCGTATCTGAAGTCGAAGGGCTGCGAAGATCATTTCGACGAAAAGAAGGACTACAGCCTCGACGAAAACTTCTGGCACATCAGTGTCGAAGGCAGTGAGCTTGAAGATCCGGCGGCTGACGTTGAGGTGGGGGCCGTGCTTGACTTTGTCAAAGACAAATTTGCGATCGGTGGTCCAGCCAACCCGCCCAAGTCGGTGACGGTCGAATTCGATCAGGGTGCGGTTGTTTCTGTTGACGGACAGGCAAAGTCGCTTCCGGAAATCGTCACGCAGTTGAATCAGCAGCACCGACATGCCCATTGGGCCTGGGACCTGGTGATCGAGAATCGAACCACAGGCGTTAAGTCGCGCGGGCTGTACGTGAACCCGGCGGCGAAGCTGTTGCAATCGGCTGCGGATGCGTTGGCCCGATGCTGTTTGAACAAGCCGGCCTACGATCGCTATGTGTCGATCGCACAGGACTACGCGACGCTGCTTTACAAGGGAGAGTACTTCTCGATGCAGCGTCAGGTGGTCGACGCGGCGGCGAAACCGCTCCTGGATTGCCTGACCGGATCGGTGACCCTCACGCTTGAGCCGGCGATCTACGTTTCGAAGATCGACGCGAAAGAGTCGTTGTTCTGCAAAGAGACGTCCACCTTTGAGGCCAGTGATTATTCGCACGCCGATGCCGGTGGATTCATCAACTTAAGTTGGCTGGCAAACATCGGCCAGTCGTTTGTCGAACCATCGATGGTGAACACGGATGCCAGTTATGAAAACGCTTTGGAAACAACAGGGAACGCTGCATCCGAGCTTTGCGAAGATCAATCGGTCGCTGGAGGAGGATTGGTTTCTACTGCCGTTTGAGATTCAACTACAAGGCGCACACGCCAATGCGTTGAAGCAAGCGGGCATTTTCAGCGATGACGAGTGTGCGGCTGTCGAGTCTGCGCTCGAACAGATCGCAGCCGACACGTTGATCGACGGCGCCGTGGGTGATCCGCCGAGTGATTCGCCGGCAGAAGACATTCATACGTGGGTCGAATCAGAACTCGTGCAGCGGGTTGGCGATGTTGGTAAGAAGATCCACACCGCCCGCTCGCGCAACGACCAGGTGGCGACGCTTCTGGTCATGTACGCGATCGATGCCGGTTCAAAGGTCGCGCAAGCCGCGCGGAAACTGAGCTTGCAACTCTGCGAGAAGGCCACGCAATGGGGGCCGCTCGTGTTCCCGCTGCAGACGCATTGTCAGTTCGCAGCACCGGGCAGCGTTGGATTTTGGGCGCTGAAGTATGCGGCAGCTTTCGAGCGGTCGGCCAACCGACTTTCGGATTCGATCAAGGCGTGGAAGCGTGCGTGTCCGCTGGGCAGTGGAGCTGTGGCCGGCTCGTCGATTCCGATCGATCGCGCGACGCAGGCGACTTTGCTCGGGTTTGATGGGCCAACTGATAACGCACTCGATTCAACATCGACGCGCGACGCCTGTCTCGAACTGCTAGCCGACGCCGCCCACACGGCGCTGCACCTTCAATCGTTCGCCACCGACGTCATCGCCTTTGCGCAGACATCACTGGCATGGGTCGCATACCCGGCTGGCTTCGGGACCGGGTCGTCGATGATGCCCAACAAGACCAATCCCGACGCGATGGAATTGCTGCGCGGTGAATGCAATGCGATCGTCGCGGCTCACAATCATGCGCTGTTGATCATGAAGGGACTGCCGAGTGGATACAACCGCGACCTGCAGTGCATCAAACCGGTGATACAGTCGTCGGCGGAAATGCTGACAGAACTGCTGGACATGACAACACACTTCGCCGAGGCGCTGGCGTTTCGTCCGGAGAATCTGAAAGCATCGCTGCAAATGGGGCACATCGACGCGACGCTGCGCATGGAAGAAAAGGTGCAGGATGGGATGGCGATGCGCGACGCCCATCACGCGGTGGCGGGCGATCTAGATTCAGCAGAGCCTGGTCGCGACATTGCAGCACTTGCCAAACACTATCAAACCATCGGTAGCGCAAGCCCGGAAGAAACGGTTCGCATCGCTGGCGTAATGATTCAGCGGCTGCGCGCCACTGACCGGGGATAAACCTCCAACGCATAGACCAACAAACATGAACGAACAATACCTGTCCAGTCTCAGTGCAGACACGCGGCGCGAGGAATGGGTCGCCAGCGCCCGGCGTGTCGTGGTCAAAGTGGGTAGCGCTGTGATCGCGGCGAAGGGCAAGCTCCGACCGAAGGTTATCGCCGATTTGGCCTATGAAGTCTCGGTGCTGCAGCACCAAGGCGTCGAAGTCGTCATGGTCGTGTCGGGTGCGGTGGCCGCCGGATTTGCCGGTCTGGGGCATAGCTCGCCACCGCAATCCGTCGTCGGTCGGCAGGCGGCGGCGAGCGTGGGCCAATACAAGTTGATGACGGTGTTCGCCAAGGCGTTTCATCGGCATCGTGTTGAGGTTGCGCAGCTCTTGATGACGGAGGGCGACATTTTCAACCCGAGGCGGTTCCTCAGTGCCCGGCACACGCTGCACATGCTTATTCGCAGCGGCGTCGTACCCATCATCAATGAGAACGACGCGCTCGCAGATGACGAACGTCAAATCGGCGACAACGATCATTTAGCCGCATGGGTGACCAACGTGGTATCCGCGGATCTCCTGGTTCTCTTGAGTCGTGTCAAGGGGGTGTGTCGCAAAGGGACCGGTGAAGACATTGTCGATCGCGTCACGTGCGATACGTCGCTAGAGTCGTTTGTCACCGATGAAAAAAGTGAAACGGGCGTCGGTGGAATGGGCGCGAAGGTGGCGGCTGCCCGCTGCGCTGGTCGGTGGGGCGTTCCGGTGGTGATTGCTGGGGGCAACGAACCCGGTGTGCTAGCCGCACTGATGCGCGGTGAACCCGTGGGGACGTTGTTTGAGCCCCCGTCACGTTCGGAATCAGCGCGGGCGTATTGGATGGCGCTTCAGGCGCAATCGCACGGTAGCCTGCAGGTGGACATGGAAGGAAAACGGCGATTACAAGGTGGTGTTGGATTGCTGCCTTCGCACGTGACGACGGTCAGTGGTGCGTTTGGGATTGGAGCGCGGGTGGACATCATCGACGAGACTGGGCAATTGATCGCTTGCGGGCTGACCGCCTATGACGCGGATGAGATTCGAAAAATGCAGGGGCATCCGGGCAGCGCGCTGGGACGAACACTTGGATTCGAGTACGCGCGCGATGTTGTCGGTGTTGACGAACTTGTGCTGTGTTCCAATGCCAACCCTAAAATCCAAGCGGAAGTCACCGGCGTCTGAACAAACCGCCGGCTGTCACTGGGGCGCACCTCGAAGACGCGACAGATCAGTTCGCCGCCGTCCAGTGACTGAGATCGCGTTGCAGCAACGATTCGAGCAATCCTATGTCTTCCTTGAAGTGGTCGGCCAACTCGCGCCGAAAGTCAGGCTCCAATGGGGCGCGACGCGCGGGGGTTGTGTTGGATTGGATGATGGAGCGCTGGATTTGGCTCAATCCAAACTTGGTCGCGCCGATGCTTTTCAGCCCTTTCTTGACAACGCTCAGTGGGAACGGTGGATGAACCAGGAAGCGACTCAAGGCTGCCCATCTGTGCTTGCGATTGGCGTTGACCCTTGGAAACTCGGCCCGCCCATCTGATTCTAAGCCGAGGAATTGCAGACAGTCCTCATAGACCGCGCGTGTGTCGCTTGCGAAATCGTCGAAGAGAATCACCTTAACCTGCTCTCGCGGGAAGATGTTCAAGACGCGCTGAACCTGGCCGCCGAATTTGCCAACTTCTCCGTATTGGAGATGCTCGGGGGCCAGACAATGCTCGGGCAGATTCTTCCCTTGAAGGCGCTCTGCCTGAAGTTGCCACGCGCGCGCAAATTCAGGTTCCGTTTCCCTGAAACTCCATATCAACTGATCATGCAGGGAAGGCAGCATGTCGAGCGGATTTCGAAGCATGACGAGAATCTTCGCGTTTGGTTCGAAGTCGCGGAGATTTCGTACAGCCGTCTGCGAGTACAAATAGAAAACCGACGCTTCCCCAACGGCCGTGTGCCGTTCTTCGGCTCCCTTGAAGAGTCGGAGATATTGCGCCTCTGACGAGATGTACCGATACCCCGCAAAGTCGTCTGCGAAAAAGTGGGGCTCCTTGACGTCAGGCATGAAGATGTTGGGGTGGTTGATCAAGTATGTATAGAGCGCTGTCGTCCCGCACTTGGGCGCGCCTACAATGAAAAAATTTGGTTTCCGCATTTTGGATTCGCTGGGCGTTTGACGATTCTTGTTTGATACATCCACCAACAATCGTACCTGTTCGGATGCTCACTTCAAGCCTTCCGCTCTCCTTCAATTCCCAATTCGGCTAATTCTTGTGGCCGCTTAATCGACTGCTGATTTGCTTGATTCTCGGACGTAAAGGTTGGGAGAATACCGGCGGCCCGTTGCGTTGTTGGTCGGGATGTCCTGGCCCTGGTGCCTTTGAGCAGCGGATCGGATCGAGTGTGAGCGCTTGATTCGACGGTGTTCGGCGTCGCACGCGGGTTGTGCGTTCGAGTGTCACGATATGGCACTCATGCAATCGGCATATGGCGGACCTGTCGGAAGTTATGCGATTCAGGCGTATGGTTTACTTTGCCCGCCATCGGTCGGATGTGCATGGATGTGATGATCGCGACCCACCCTGCGCACTTTTCTCGACGATCAAGTGACGCATGCTTGTCATTTGTCGTGTTGCAGTCACAAGAAAACAACGAGACTATCGGACGCCCGGCTGCTTCACGCAGCACCCACACGTCGCATGCGTCGTCGTCGTTTTCAATGCTGGCATCGGCGATGAAATGAATGCGCGGTTCTCGAATTCTGCCCTACAAAAAAAGACTTGACCCGATATATGCGCCTGTCCTAGACTTACAGTGCAGGGCGAGTGATCTGCCTCAGTGACTGCCTCAAAAAACTGGGCGAGGCGACTCGGTAAGACGCACCCTGCCGTGGGATCGATCGAATACCCCACGCGTGCTCGCCAGGCGACGGCCGGCGCGATGATCAATGCCCGAGACACGGGTTGTCTGATGATTGAGTCAGGCAGAAAACGGTTTCGGGACGACCTGCCCTTGAATAGGAGGTGATCTGTGACGATAGGTGAACAAACGAGGTCGCTGCGGTAGCGTAGCAAACGTAGCTGCGTTCGCAGCAACCTTTCAGGTTTCGAAACCTTGATAGGTTTCCAGGCCCGTCGATGGATCAACCATCGGCGGGCTCATTTTTTTGCACGCCAGGTGCCTTCAACCACGTTGCGCCTGCCCGCCCGCGCCTTCACACTCTAATTCCGTTAGAATATCTCCACGATGATTGGGCCGAACACCACGCATGTGACACTCCTCGAACGGGTTGCCAAAGCCGACGATGATGCGGCTTGGACCGAGTTCTGCGAGCGCTATGGGCCCCTGATCCGCAGTTTTGCCCGTCGCCGTCACGTCCGATCGGGCGAAATCGACGACATCATGCAGGATGTGCTCATGATCCTGTCAAAGTCCATGCAGGATTTTAAGTACGATCCCAGCAAGGGAAAATTCCGTTCTTACCTCAAAACGCTCGTCATCCGAGCCGTCTATCGAAAAACGTTTCAGAAAAAAAGCCCGGTACTGCTAGAAGATATTGATGCCGCCATCGATCCGGTGAAGGACGATCCGGAAACGGAAGCGATCTGGGAGGAGGAATGGCGTCAGCATCATGTGCGTCAGGCGATGCGGATCATCGCGATCGAATACAACGAGCAGGACCAAAGCGCGTTTGAGCTGTACGCGGTGCAGGGTCGGAGCGCGCAGGAGACCGCCGACGAACTCGGAATCAATGTGGATCAAGTTTACAAAGCCAAGTCGCGCATCCTCAAGCGACTCAGCGAACTGATCCGCCAGCAAGTGGACGAAGAGGGCTAGCGCGCTTACGCGGAGAGTATCCGTGCCATCGGGCATACCATCCACGCCATCACAATGGTTTGATGATCCCTCGGAGTTGCTCAGCGAAGTGCAGCGCGAGGCTCGGCGGACCCGTCTGCCCATCGAGATCGACGGTTACGATCAACTCGTGGAGGTCCGCCGCGGTGGACAGGGGGTCGTCTATCGCAGTGTGCAGCAATCCACCGGGCGCGATGTGGCGATCAAGGTTTTGCTCGATGGCGCGTTGGCATCGTCGGCCAGCGCCCGGCGGTTCGAACGCGAGGTCGATCTGGTCGCATCGCTTCGCCATCCCAACATCGTCAGCATTTACGACAGCGGTACAACCGATGAAGGCCGGCAGTATCTGGTGATGGAGTTTGTCGACGGTTCACCGCTCGATGAAGCCGTCACGCTCCGCCCAAAATCACGGGCCGACGTGTCGCGCGTGGTCAGCTTGATGGCCAAGACATGCGACGCGATTCACTTCGCCCACCAGCACGGGATCATGCATCGCGACCTCAAGCCGAGCAACGTGCGCGTGGATCGGCGCGGCGAGCCGAGAATCCTCGACTTCGGGTTGGCCAAGGGTTTCGGCGAACCGGAAGGCACGAGCAAGGGGGCTGACGCGATCAGTCGCTCCGGCAGTTTTTTCGGGTCGCTCGCGTGGGCGAGTCCGGAGCAGGCGGAAGGGAGCCTTCAACGCATCGACGTCCGCACCGACGTCTATTCGCTTGGGATGATGCTCTATCACCTGCTCACCGGTGCGTATCCATACGAAGTGCAGGGGCGCATTCGTGAGGTGCTCGACAACATCGTCATGAGCGAACCCGCACCGCTGCGGTCGCACAATTCGTTTGTCGCTGCCGATCTCGAAACGATCACGCTGAAGGCGCTGTCGAAAGATCCGGAGCGACGTTATCAGTCGGCTCGGGAGTTGGCTGAGGATTTGCGGCGGTTTGAAACTGGTGACCCGATCGAGGCGCGGCGCGACAGCACATGGTATGTGCTCAAGCGTAATCTGAAGCGTTATCGCATGTTGGCCGGCGCTGCAGTGGCGATCTTGATTCTGACGATTGCTTACGGCGTAACGATGTCGCTCCTCTATCGCGACGCGAATGAGGCGCAGAAAGTCGCCCGCACCCAAGCGGAACGGGCCGGTTCAATCAATCGCTTCCTGCAGTCGATGTTGTCTTCCGTCGACGCGGAGAACGAAGGCTATCAGGTCAAGGTGGCCGACGTGCTTGCCGGGGCTGTGGCCCAACTTCAGGAAGACAGCGAAACGCCCGCGACGATTCGCGCATCGCTCTATCAAACCTTGGGCAGCAGTTATCAAAGTCTTGGTCGCTATGGCGATGCGGAACCCTTGATGCGAAAGTCGGTGGAGCTATTTGAATTGTCGGACGGGGATGTGACCGGCGATCTATTGTCGTCGCGATCGATGCTGGCGCGGATATTGTTTGAGCTTGATCGGTTGGACGAAGCGGCTGAGATGTTTGAAGCGATCATCGAGGAGACCGGCGTAAAGGATCACCCCGATCTACCAGTGTCATTTGTCGTCACTAAATCGAATAGCCGCGATGACGTCGCGGAATCCGAAATCATCCGGATGGGGCTCTCGGGCGTCACGGAACTCGCTCGCGTACGTTATGCCCAGGGGCGGCGCGACGAGGCAATTGAGTTGGGCACCGCCAACGTCGCACGTCAGAAAGTCATCTTGGGAGAAAACCACTACGACACACTCGGCACGATGAACATGCTCGGCGGGCAGTATCAGGAAATCGGGCGCTTCGACGAAGCCCGGCAATTGCTCGGCGATGTTCGCAAGGCTTACCTGAAGAAATTCGGACCGCGCCACCCAAAAACGCTTGCGGCTACTTCAAACAGCGCATCGCTCCTCGTCCAGTTGGGTGAGTACGCCGAGGCGAAAAAGATCTTTCGAAGTGTCCTTGAGATTCAACTGGAAGACATCGGCGAGGAACACGCCGACACGTTGATCACGCTGAACAATCTCGCTGACGTGACCATGGAACTTGGCAATGTGAAGGAAGCAGAAGCCGTCCATCGCCGTGTCCTGAGGATCAGCCGAAAGGTTCTAGGGCCCGAGAATCAAAACACCTTGATCACCCAAAATAACCTTGCGAGAACCCTGCACGATCAGGGCCAACTCGAAGAAGCCGAACGTCTGTTTCGCGAAGTCCTGGAAATCTACACGCGAACAAAAGGTGAGGATCACCCCGCGACGCTATTGGCGATGGGCAATCTCTCGGGCGTTTTGGAGGACAAAGGCGAGGTCGATGAAGCCGAACGCCTCGCAAGACAGGTCGTTGAGGCAACCCGCAGGACGCTTGGCGACGAAACCGTGCAGACGCTTATCGCCATGAACAACCTTGCCAGCCAGTTGCGCGACAAAGGCCAACATGAAGAAGCCGTCAAGCAGTACACCGAAACCCTGGACATCAGCGCGAAGATGTGGCCCGACGGGAATTGGTTGCCATGCGTTTTTGAAGGGGGGATGGCTCAATCGTTGGTTGCCCTTGAAGAATTCGATCGCGCCGAATCGCTGCTGCTTCACGCGTTTGAATGCTTGCGCGACACGATGGGCATTGAGTATCTCCACACGCAGAAGATCGTCCGCAGACTCGCCGAATTCTACGAATTGCGGAAGCAACCCGAACGCGCCGCGGAGTATCGAGCACTTCTAACCAAAGAAGACGAAACCGAATAGCCGAGGGTGAGGGTGCCCCGCCCTTTCAGGGTGGGGGGACTGAAGTACGCCCAAGCACTTCTTGAAACATCCCGCTACCCGTTCGACCCACCCTCAGCCAGCAGTTTCTCAATCAGCGAATCAATCGCCTTGATCATCTCTTTGTTGGCGTCACCGGTAGCCGGTCCGTTGTAACCGCTGTAGACTGCGCGAACGTGGTCGTTGCCATCGATGAAGATCATCGTCGGATACGACCGAAGTTTGTTGATCAGCGGTACGGCCTTGGCCACCACCTCCTTGTCGGAAATACCACCCAACAGGATCGGATACTTCACATCGTTTCGCTTGATGAAGCGGCGGATCTGCTCCGTGTCGCGTTCCACGTCGCCGGATATCTCAAACGCCAAGCTGACGATGCGCAGCCCGCGCGGGCCATACTTGGCCTGCAACTCGTTGAGATGATGCGAGGCGTCGTGGCAGTTGGGGCACCACGTTCCGAAGATTTCGACGATGCGGGCTGGGCCTTTGAATTTCGGATCGGTGAGCGCCACCATTTCGCCGTCGAGGTCGCGGTACTTCATTGATGACAGGTCGAACTTCTTTTTCGTGTCGACCATCTCAAACCCGTCCGGCAAAGTCGCGGTGTCGTCGCGCTTGGCCGTCCACGTTTCGTGCCACGAATCGCGCGACCAGAAATCGCCCTTGAGCGTCCCGTCGGGTTGCACGTTCGCGTCGAACAAGAACGCGTGGCCGCCGTCAAACGCTGACATCCGCAGACGCCCGGCTTGGTAGCTTCCGGCTAGGTATCGAAAGTCGCCAGTGGTGGTCAGGAATGTTCCGTGCACGGTGCCATCGGGAAGTTGTTTGAACTCGCCGATTGCGGGCGTTTTGTCGTCGCCGAACAAGGTTGACCATCGTCCGTCGATGCTGGCTGGCAGCGCGTCGTCGGTTTTGGTGTCCGTGATCGGTTCGAATCGATAACCCGGCGATGCGGTCAACGTGCAGTTGAGGCGAGCCGACTTTTTGTCTCCAGTGACTTTTCGCCAGTGTCCTTTCGCTGGTACGGGGAGCCAGCCGTCATCGGGTCCGGCGGCTTTCTCGGCGTTCAGTTCAAGGCGTGAATCGTAGTGATCGATCGTGAGGATGATCCGGCGTCCCTCGGTGCGCAGTTCGGAAACCTGGAATCGCTCTTCGCCGTTGTCGATGTAGCCGGCCATCTCGCCGGGTTCGCCGTCGGGTAGTTGGCCAACGTAGAGCAGAAAGGGGAGTTCGCCGCCCGGAGAATCCAGGACGACGCGGTAGGCCGTGAGCTTGTCGTCGGCGCTGGCGATGTTTGCGATCACAAGCAGGGCGACGACAACCGGTATCGATTTAATTTTGTGGTTCATGCCGGTATGCTAATATCAGACCGACGCACGGGCAAAATCATTTCCAGCCCCTGGCGCGATGGCGGTTATCTCCGCCGGATTCGGTCGGAAGGGCCAGCATCTGTGATGCAACTTCGATTCACCAACAACGCGAAACGCTTTGAAACTGACAACTGGGGCCCTATCTACATCACCAAGAAGAAAGCCTAGGGTTTCGTGCAGAAATGGGTCGCGAAGGTGCTGCGGAAACTGAAGTCGATGGAAGGCGACGTCGTTGTCGAGTTCGCATAGGGGGCGGAGCGAACTGGATGTCCTCGCGCGAATTGTCAGTCCCCCACGTTGGATACGCGGGGCACCCGTGATCTGGCGGCTGCTGACTATTAATCTATCGATTAAGTCATAATTGTGTTCAGCTCATTGTTCATCGGTTGTCTTGATCATGTTTCGTTCGCAGAACCGTTTAGCACTGAAGCCGCACATCTGAAGAATCCCAAACCCAAATGGGTCGCTCGAATCTGAATGCACTTTTGCTCATCTTCGAGATTGAAGAGATGAGTATGCGCGACAACTACCTTACTCTTGTCACTACAAGTGAATAGTTCCGAGTTTAAGCAAGCTAAGGAATTGAGTCGGCGACAAGGGGTTGCTTAGGGTGTTTCACCCATCCTGCGCAGAGTTGTGCTACGATCAAGAGTATGATGGCGCACAGAAATAGTTTTACATGGCGTCACATTTATGGTAGTGAATGACATGCCTCAGGAATCATTATCACATCAATCCTGAGTCGGGCCGTTTTGAAGCAACTACTATTTTTCTGGCAACCCAAGCGTGCGTGGGGTTTTGCTGCGCGGGCGGACGAGATGCGCAATCTGTCTACCTGCAGGGCGCGTTCGTCTTGGATTGTGTTCCGAATATCCACTCAGGAGGATTGGACCCATGCAACGAGTCATGAACGCAACACAGTTTCTGCTGGTGTCATTGGGAGTCGCAGCGATCCTTGGCTGCCATCCAATGGATGACGTGGCATGGAGCATCGAAGAGTATGGGACTGTTTCGGTTTCAGCACCGATGCTCGTGCCGGTCGAGAAGGTGCAGGGGTTTGCATTCGATCTTGACAAAACAGCCGAGTTTTATTTCAAAGCCCCGCGCGTCGAGGGGGCAATCCGCATGATTCAGCAGCGATCGCTGGATGTGCAGTTCGCGATGCAGGTGCAGATCGAGGAGTTGCTGGGTAGTTTGGCCGAACTCAAGAAGGTCAAGAATGCGGCGAAAGCCGAAGAGTTACAAGCAAAGCTGACGAAACAAGCATTAGCGCTAGCCGCTCTCCAGCAAGCGTCACTCGGTGCAGGCGGAGCAGCCGCCATCGAGGCGAACCCGTTGCTCAAGGTTGGATTGGATGCTGTGGCGCAATCGTTGGGAATCTCTTTGGATGGCGACTCCGGTTCTGACGACGCCGACAAAGAGGACGATCAAGGCGACGTCGGTCCGGAAGAAGTGCCAGATAACGCAGCGCCGGACCAAACTGTCGACGAGGTAATGGAGGATGCGCCGGCCGATGACGCTGCGCCAGCGGCGACATCGAATGGCGAGGCGAACGATAGTGCGACCGAAGAGGAGAAAAAGGAGTTCAAGAGTCTGCTGCCGCTAAAGAGACCAGCTCAAGACGTATTGACTGGCAAGAAGTTCACAGATCCGCTCGGTGCATACGATGGGCCGATTGACATTTCGCCCAGGCAGGCCATATCGCTGGCGGCGAACGACAAGATGACGCAGGACTTGTTCAAGTGGTTTGCGCATCCTAATGGGTACGGCAAGAACAAGAAGGCGTATTTCTGCATGCTGACAGTTTCATGCCAGCCAGGGTACTGGACCAAGAAAAACTTTGCGGCTGACGTCATGGTGACAACGGAATACGCCAAAGGGGGCAAACTAGAGAATGCCCTTGCAAATCGACGAAAAAAAAATAGCAACTCTAACGCGTCAACCATATTTACGCCGGAACCCCTTAGCTTTCCGATAGAGTCCCATGCGCGTGGAGGTACGGGGCTAGCAAGGGGTAATACACCGGGTCCGTCAACTAGCGAATCGTCGGGTGATTTTGTCACGTCGTCTTCCGAATTCTACGACAATTCCTCAAAAAAAGATCCATTCCTAGATAATTTCAGGCGTCCGTTGGTAGCGGCGGTTTATCCAATGGTCGATTCTCAAGTTCTAGACTTGAGACATAGTCAGCGCGAGCAGCTTGCTAGCGCGATTTCGCTGGCTCTCGTAGGATTGGGCGCGCAGGCTGAAGCGTTGATAGACGATATTCGCAGGCTGGAGCGGGATGCCCAAACGCGTACGGCCGTTACTGTCGGGAGTGCGTACAGCGCGGGTGGGTACAATTTCGGATTCAGAATCGAGCCGCGGTTTGTGGCCATCGAGAATCCGGGTAGATTCCGGGGTGGGCCTGGAAATCGCCTTGAGGCAACACAGTTTCCTGCAATGGTCTTGGTGTTTGCCGATAAGGATGAGCTCTCAACTTCTGTCGGCGGAACGGTCAAAGAGGGTGGTTACGACCAAATCGTGTTCAACGTTGAATCGCGCTGGCTGCCGAAAGATTGGTTGACGGGATTGTTTTACCGTCAATCTGAAAGCAAGATGCTACGTCGTGCGCATCTGCTTGATGAACAACGGGGGCGCATTTCGGGAAAGCGAACTCGTACGATTGGAAGCCCGAACCATCCACCGTTTGGGGACATGGGCGATTTGGAATACGCGACGCTAAAGCGGCGACGATGGGCATTAGCTGCAGCGGGTTTGGGTTCGACGGTTGCGGTGGCGCTTCCATCTGTCGACCCGAAAAAAGAGTTGAAAGTAAAGAATCCCTGCGCCCTCTATCATGGATGGGATAACGCCACGAGTACCTTCGTTATCGAAGGTACTGGATTCTCTGAGAGCAACATCAAAGGTGCGACGATTGGAAATCGCAACTGTGCTGTTACGGTTCTCAGCTCCAAAGCAGTTGCGATTGCTGTGGATGCCTGGGGAGACTTGACCTATCCGTACTATCAAAGCCATCCTACTCCTGTAAATTCCAATGGCTACAAGGGCCATCCGAATTATCCAAGTGACAAGAAGCATCCAAGGCATTTGTACTGCGGTAGTAAATGCACCTGCAATTCACAAAAAAGTAGTAACGCCATTCCGAACAAGACTCACAACTATCACGCGCATAACAATGCGGAGATTGTCCTCGTGACGACTTCCGGACCATTGTCGGCTGGAACGGTGCTGTTCAATTGGCACTACAAAATGAATCAACCCAAGTCCCGGCCCAGCGTGAGCTTGGAACGCGACAATATCGGCAACATCATCGGTGTAAAAGTGACGGGCGAGTTTGCGAAGGCCACGTATCTGTTGGAGGCAATCAAGGAAGCTCTCAAGAGCGGAAGCAATATCGACTTGAAGTTCGATGCATCGGGCAAAATTGAGGCAAGCACCAAAGTAAAGTGATGGATAGTGAATTTCTCGCGCGAAGAACTCTTTGTGCGAAGTCGCATCGAATTGATGTTTGTAATGTGTCAGGTGCTTCCCCGTGTTCTTGGCCCGTGCGGCGTTTTCAATCGCTGCGCGGGCCAGTTTGTTCCATTCACTGTTGGATTGAATGGTTGATCGGAAACCAAAAAAATCGAATTTGTTACTAAGATCTATGCCGGGAGGATCGGCAGCAGCGCGTCGTCTTGCTTTGGTCTTGGTGGTGGGGTGTCGCGGTGGATTTCTTTGTATAGCGTGTCGCGTTCGACGGGTATGCAGTTGGCTTCGGCGATCATTCGCTGGATCTTGTCGATCGTCAGTTCCTGATGCGTGCCGGTGCCTTCGCGCTTGGTGATGTCGTAGTACACGACCGTACCATCCAGATCATCCACGCCCCAGTTCAGCGAGACCTGTGCCAGCTTCGGCGTCTGCATGATCCAAAACGCCTTGACGTGGTCGAAGTTGTCGAGCATCAACCGTGCGATCGCCAGCGTCCGCAGGTTCGTCAAACCGCTCGGACCGGGCAGATGGGCCAGCTCGCTGTTGTCGGGAATAAACGGCAGCGGAATGATCGCGTTGAACCGGGCGGGACGGCTCGCGATCGATTCGTCCTGATGTTCACGCAACTTGATCAGATGTTTGATCCGCTCTGCCGGCGTTTCGATGTGACCGTAGAGCATCGTCGCGTTGGAATACATGCCGATCGAGTGGGCGGCTCGATGCACTTCAAACCACCCGGCTTCCCCGACCTTGTTCTTATAAGCCTCATCGTGAACGCGATCGTCGAAGATCTCAGCCCCTCCACCCGGAAGCGAACCCAGCCCCGCGTCGCGCAGCTGCGTCAAAACCTCTTCGATCGAAAGCTTTGGTTTGGTGATGCGCGTGAAGTGAATGATCTCGATCGCGGTGAAGGCTTTGACGTGGATGTCGGGAGCGGCAGACTTGATCGCCCGACACATGTCGAGGTAATAGTCGAACTCCAACTTCGGGTGAAGCCCGCCCACGATGTGGACTTCGGTCGCGCCGAAGTCAGCCGCTTGCTTGGCCCGCTGGGCGACCTCTTCGACGGAGAGGGCGTAGCCATCGTCGGCGCCATCCTTGGTCCAGGGTCGATAAAACGAGCAGAACTTGCAGCGCAGCACGCAGTAATTTGAATAATTGATGTGGCGATTGATGTTGTAGTAGGCCTTACGCCCGTTCTTTTGTTCGCGAACGTGGTTGGCCAACTCGCCGAGCAGGTGGACGTCGCAATCGGTATAGAGGGCCAACCCCTCATCAAAACTCAACCGCTCACCCGCGCGGACGCGATCGGCGATTCGGTTGATGTCCGTCGATGGGTTGGCTGACGCTTTCAAGGTGCGGATATCCTCTGGATCGTTTCGTTGAATGCACCGCAGGGGAATGTCCGCAGCGCTTCTGGGATCATCGATTTCGGATTATAGAAGTTGTCGGGCGACACACCAGCCATTCAAAATATTTGAAATCGTAGGGTATTGCGGGGGGATGTGCGGTTGACGGGGGTCTCGGCTGGGGGCGGATGACTTCTGACACGGTGGAGCGTATGAATTCCCGTTGAGAAAGGTGCGGTCTTGCCGATGGAATTGGAGGCGGGTTGGTTTTTTGCAGGCCCATGAAATGGGGGAGTTGTGACGTTGGCGGCTGATCAGAGACCATATCGACAGACGAAGTTTCGGCGGATGCGCTGGTTTGTGTCTGGGGCGGTGCTCGCGGCATTGGCGATTTCCAGTGGGACGCTGTACCTGCAGGTTAAGCAGCAGCGGGCGATCGAACTCGATCTCGAAAACAAACGACTCGTTCGCGAGCAGGAAGAACTCGCCCGCAAGAATCGAGCGCTGGCGCTGCAAGCCGAACGCCTCAAACGCGAGAATGCCCAACTCGACGAAGTGATCGAGCGGCTCGATGTGGAAGAGCGCGTCGCCGAGATCGAAGTCCTGCAACAACACCGCAATGCCCAGGGCGATTTGCAGACGGTCATCCGCTTCACGGAGTTCGGGCGGGGCGGCAAGCGATTGGAACCGCTGGTCTTCGGCGTACCGAGCAACACGCCGCACTTCGACGCGCTGGTGATTAAATTTGAGCGCGATTATGTCAAGCGCGGCGACGCCCTGCGCGGTCATAACCTGGCGCTTTTTCGCCGCGTGTATGGCGACACGCAATCTCCCAACAGCGGTTACTGGATCGGTGAGCGCAGCGGTGTGCCCGATTTGTATCGCATTGCCGATGAACCGACCGAGTTTGAGTTGAACCTTTGGAACGAGTTCTGGGACTACGCAGCCAACCCCGATAAGGCGGCTGATGCTGGCGTCCGCGTGGCGCAAGGTGAATCGGTCTACGCGCCGATGAAGCCGGGCGAACTCTGGCGCTTGTCGCTCGATGCGGGCGGCGGGTTGAATCTCAAAAAGCAGTCGCCCGAGACGGAAGGGGCACCAATCATCTCTGCCGACGCGGCTCAGCTGTCAGCGCCTTCACCGCTCGGTGATCTATCGCGAGTGGAATGACGGCTCCTTGTTCCCCTTCCTTAATCGCCCCCATATGATGCAACCATGGCATTGGCAGATGGATCATTCTTCAGACCCACTTCGAAGGTCTATGACGTTCCGGAAGAGTACGGGCTTTCCCCTGAAAACGTGCTGATCCCAAGTCGCGACGGAGCCGCATTGCACGGTTGGCTTTTCCGCGCCGACGATCCCATCGGAACGATCGTTCACTGTCACGGTAACGCCGGCAACATCACCGCGCACTTTCGATTCATCCACTGGTTGCCGGCTTGCGGGTGGAATGTGCTTTGTTACGACTATCGCGGGTATGGCCGCTCGACCGGGCGCATCGACCGCGACGGGCTTATCCACGACGCGGCGGCAGGCATCGAGTATGCGCTGAATCATCCCGACATCGATCGACACCGCGTGTGCGTTTTCGGTCAATCGATCGGCGCGTCGGCTTCCATCGTGGCG
>JAUIEW010000082.1 GCA_030429365.1 Phycisphaerae bacterium | reverse complement strand
CGTCTCGACGACGCGGCCCGCATACATGACGGCGACGCGGTCGCAGATCTCCGACACGACGCCGAAATCGTGGGTGATGAACAGGAGCGCGGCGCCGCGGTCGCGCTGCAAGCGTCGGAGCAGGTCGAGAATGCGGGCCTGAACCGTCACGTCGAGCGCGGTCGTCGGCTCGTCGGCGATGAGCAGCTCGGGGTCGTTGGCGAGTGCCATCGCGATCGATTTCGACGCGGGCGACGAATCGACACCGCGCAACGTACCCTGCGTGGTGTCGGCAGTCAGTTGCTCCGCCTTCAAAGGGTTCACTGCGTGCTGGACGTGGCGCGGCAAGAAACAGCTCTATAGTGCTGCTGATGAACTCATCAAATTGCTGAAACCGCGCGGTAAGCCGCGAGATAGAGGTGAATCATGGCGACTGACCCCGTTTGCGGCATGACGGTTGACGTGGATCGAAACGGGGCCAGCATCAAGCACAACGGCCTTGTCATTCATTTCTGCAGCACTGGATGCCGCGACAAATTCAAAGCTGCGCCTGATCGTTATTCAACAATTGGGAATCCTCCGGCTTCAGAATCTGACATGGGGCGAGATAGTCAAGGCAATGGCTGCGGAGAACACGATGGCTGCGATCATGTGGAGGCTGCTCCGCGGCCCCAGACATCGTCGGAGGCTGACGGTGGCAAGTATACTTGCCCGATGCATCCAGATGTCGTGCAAGACGACCCAGGCGACTGCCCAATCTGCGGCATGGCCCTGGAACCGATGACCGTCAGCGCTGACGATCATGAGAACGGCGGCGAACTGCAGAGCATGACTAAACGCTTCTGGGTTTGCCTCGCACTTTCAGTGCCAGTCTTCGTCATCGCGATGGGACGCCACCTGCCCGGTTCAGCACTAGGACGATGGCTCGATCCCAAATCGATGGATTGGTTGGAATTGCTATTGGCGACCCCTGTCGTACTCTGGGGCGGCTGGCCGTTCTTCGTTCGCGGCTACCGGTCGATCCGAACGTTGCACCTCAACATGTTCACGCTGATCTCGATGGGGGTCGCTGCTGCCTGGGCCTACAGCATGATCGCCGTGATTGTTCCATGGTTCTTTCCCGACTCATTCCGTACCGACGATGGCACTGTCGGCGTTTACTTTGAGGCTGCGGCAGTGATCATCACGCTCGTTCTTCTGGGGCAACTCATGGAGCTGCGTGCCCGCAACGCAACAAATGGCGCGATTCGAGCGCTGCTGGACCTGGCACCGAAGACCGCTCGACGACTTAACGACGACGGATCGGAAGAGGAGGTGCCACTCGAAGACGTACACATCGGTGATCGATTGCGGGTGCGCCCGGGCGAAAAAGTCCCGGTGGACGGTAACCTCATCGAAGGCAAGAGCACCCTCGATGAATCGATGATCAGCGGTGAAGCGATGCCCGTCACCAAGGAGCCGGGCGATGCCGTCACCGGTGCGACGGTCAATCAAACAGGCGGCTTCGTGATGCAAGCCGAGCGTGTCGGTCGAGATACGCTATTGGCACAGATCGTACAGATGGTGGCTGAAGCCCAGAGAAGTCGCGCCCCGATCCAACGGGTTGCCGACCTAGTCGCCGGTTACTTTGTGCCAGCGGTCATCGGTGTTGCCACCATTGCATTCATCGCCTGGGCGATGTGGGGACCTGCACCCGCGATGGCCTATGCGACGGTCAACGCCGTCGCGGTACTGATCATTGCATGCCCTTGCGCATTGGGATTGGCGACGCCCATGTCCATCATGGTTGGTGTCGGCCGCGGTGCCCGAGCGGGTGTGCTGATCAAGAACGCTGAAGCTTTGGAAGTCATTGAGAGCATTAACACGTTGGTCGTGGACAAAACCGGGACCCTGACACAAGGCAAGCCCAAACTGGTGGCGGTGGAAACAGTCAGTGATTTCGGCGAATCTGACCTCCTCTGGCTAGCGGCGTCCTTAGAGCGTAGTAGTGAGCATCCATTGGCGGAAGCAATCGTTAACGGCGCAAGCGACCTAGGTTTGCATCTGACGAACTCGGAAGACTTTGCTTCAGTGACAGGTAAGGGTGTGATGGGCCGCATCAATGGTCAAAGCGTCGCATTGGGAAATCGAAAACTAATGGATGAGTTCGAGGTTGCCACCGACGCGTTGATCAGGCGAGCCGACGAACTTCGTAGCGAAGGTCAGACCGTGGTGTTCGTCGCCGTGGATGGAATACCGGCCGGCTTATTGGGTGTTGCCGATCCGATTAAAGATTCCACTCCCGAGGCTGTGGCATTGCTGCGTGCCAGTGGGATCGAGATCGTGATGCTCAGTGGCGATAACCGCACGACCGCAGAGGCTGTTGCGAGCAAGCTGGGCATCATCCGTGTGGAGGCAGAGGTCTTACCAAATCAGAAGGTCGATGTGATCAAACAGCTCCAAGCCGAAGGTCGCCGAGTAGCGATGGCGGGCGATGGTATCAACGACGCACCGGCGCTTGCCCAGGCCGATGTGGGCATCGCCATGGGAACCGGTACGGATGTGGCCATCGAGAGCGCTGGCGTCACGTTGATCAATGGAGATCTGCGGGGTATCGCCAAGAGTCGAATACTCAGCCGTGCCACCATGCGAAACATCCGTCAGAACTTGTTCTTCGCCTTCATCTACAACAGCCTAGGCGTCCCGATCGCCGCCGGCGCCTTGTACCCCGCGCTTGGCTTATTGCTTAATCCAATGATTGCCGCGCTGGCCATGACCTTCAGTTCGGTGTCGGTCATCTTCAACGCGCTGCGGCTGAAGTCAGTTCGACTATGACCCGTGAATACCGAAGCTTGGAAGCTGAGGCACTGATGCACACGGTTACGCGCCGTGTTCGATTTCCACCGCTACACGTTGATCGATCTCATCAGCGAGACGATAGCGATACTTCGAGGCAATGGCTGTGCATTGCTCGCATTTGCGCTGTCTGTTGAATCAGTGAGAGTGAGTAGATGATCCGGAGAGAGTTTGGCGTCGCGCGGTACAAGGTGAATCGCCCGTAGTATTGCAGGATGGCGTTGGTCATCAAGAGGTTGAGCGGAGAGTGCGAAACGGGATTCAATTTTCTCCACCCGACGAACCGCTCGTATCTTCTACCGACCAGTTAACAGAGTTTTGCAGCACCAAAGCTTCAGGCATTAACAACAGCTTGGCAATCAGAAGGAGCATCGAATGAATCCGCGTGGCACCATATTAGTCGTAGCGTTCCTGACCACGTTATCGCAAGTGAACGCACAGGATCCAAGTCAGGACGGTCAGTGGACCGACCCGTTTCCACTGCCGTTGATCGCTATCCATGCCGCCATGCTGCCAAGCGGGAAGGTCCTTCTGTTTTCTGCGGAGCACGGTGTTCCGGGAATCCACGGCTGGTTGCTCAACCCAAGTTCGATTCCCACCCAGGGAGTCGCGGTTGACCCGGACGCGATTGGGCTGACCAATGTACCGCCACCGGCGGGGTGGAATCCGGATTGCGCGGGGCACAGCTTCCTGCCTGATGGAAGGCTGCTCGTAGCAGGAGGGACGCTCTCATTTAATCCCTTGTTAGGCACGCGGCGCGCATACATTTTTGACACATGGGGAGAGCAATGGGTCCGAGTCGCGGACATGGCCAGCGGGAGATGGTACCCGACCAACATTACTCTTCCCGATGGCAGGGTCGTCACGATGTCAGGCGTGAACGACAGCGACGGCTCAATAAACCCGGACATCGAACGGTGGGGGCAAGACGGACCGGACACTTGGGAGTTGCTCGGCCAGAAAACTGTTCCCTATTACCCCTACCTGCACGTGCTACCGAACGGTTTGGTGTTTCGCTCTGGACCCGATCAGCAGACTGAGACATTCGACCCGGCAACCGCCACATGGGCGCCAGTTGCGCCGACGATCTTCGCCGGGCGCTACGAGGCACCGTCAGTTCTCCTTCCTCCAACGCTCGATCGCGTGATGCTCATCGGCGGGTTTACAGGTTCGGGTCAACCTACCAGTTCGGTCGAGATCATCGATTTTGCGGCAACTACCCCTCAATGGACAAACGCAGCGCATATGAACTCCCCGCGGATGGAGCACAATGCGGTCATACTGCCTGATGGCAAGGTGCTTGTGCTCGGCGGGCAGTTAAATAACGGCGCTATGGAGGGACCCGCTTTGGTGCCGGAGGTTTTCGATTCAGACAGCGGCACGTGGGAGGAATTAGCTCCTCACCAGGTACCACGCATGTACCACTCAACCGCGATACTCTGGCCGGATGGCCGCGTACTGTTGGCCGGCGCGGACAATCAGCCATCCGGCGAGGTGTTTTCGCCACCTTATCTCTACCGGGGGCTGCGGCCTGTAATCAACAGCGCTCCGAAGGTGATGCTCTACGAAACCAGCTTCAACATGGAGTTCACAAGCGCATCGGCCGCCAATACAGTTACATTGATTCGAATGTCGAGTGTCACACATTCCGTCAACATGGGGCAGCGGTATGTACGCTTGGCGGAACTGAATTCAGGAGGCGGAAAAGTGTCGGTGCTGGCACCGCTCAACGCAAACGAGGCACCCCCGGGCTACTACATGCTGTTCGTGGTTGATGACGACGGCGTCCCCTCGGAAGCCAGGATTGTGCGTGTGACAACATCTCCTACCGGCGACTTTGACTTGGACGGCGATGTGGACCTTGCTGACTTCGCCGTGTTTGCGCTGTGCTACGGAGGTCCATTCAACCCGCCTGCGCTCACATGCCCTGCAGGCGCCGACTCGGACATTGACAACGACGGGGATGTTGACCTTGCGGACTTCGGTCAATTCCCATTGAGTTTGACCGGCCCATTCTAGGGTCTGCAGAAAGTCCCACTCGACACCGCGATCGACGATCGTTGTCGTTGGAGAGGGGGCGGCCATCGCTACTTCATGTGGAAGACCGGATTCTCCAGAAAACTGGCTTCGACGAGATATGCCTGTGCAACGCCCAACCGTTCATTGGACGCCTGGTTGCAATGGTTGTCCAGCAACGCGCCGCCTGCGCCACATCACCGACAGCGGAAGGAAACAGGCGACAGCGATAACGGGTCGGAGCCTCATTGGCCGTTATCTTCGCCATGTACGTGGTCGCCACCGTGTTTTTCGGCGGGAACTACCGATTCCAACGTCATCCCGCACTTGGGGCATCTGCCCGGAGAGGACTCCCGCACTTCGGGATGCATGGGGCACGTGTATATCTTGCCTTCTCGTTGCGCCGGCGTATTCGCGAGTGTCGAACTCACCGGCTCGGCTGGGAGGTTTGGCCCCGACGAACACGGTGCTTCCCGCGCTGGCGGATTCGCAGGGCGGTCGACGCAAACCGATCGCCGGTTTTCCGATGACAAGCAGCCCATGATCAACAAGAGTCCAGAGACTGAGGCGGCTTGGAGGACGCGAGCATTTTTCATGATCAATCCTTAGTCTGGGTCAATGTAAGTGTGAATACATGCTCGATTCTAAGACCAAGCATAGTGGTTTAATCCATAGATCAGCGACCCACCGAGAAAGCCAGTAACGCCGACCAGGCCAGCGCTGATGAACAAAATTGTGCGATAGCTGGTTCGCGAAGCGTTTGTGCGGCGGAACGTCCGCTCCGCGACAACCAATAGCAGCACGGACAATGCTGCGGTCGATGTGCCCAGCCAACGATGTGTCGTTAGAATCCACGAGTCGTCCACCAACCGAAAGCCACCGAAATACCAACCGAGTACGGCAGAGACCACCGCTCCGAGGCAGCCTATCCATAGGCAGAATCGACCGGCGTTCACAAAAATGGGCCGCCGCGTGGCGATCAGCAGCAGTTCGGCGAGGGCTGTTCCCAAAAGCATCGCGATTGGAAAATGGACTGTCAGCGGATGAAACTTGCCCAGCCATGCGATCAGCTTGCCGATGAATCCTGGACCGTGCTCGTGGTCATGCTTGTGGTCGTGATCTGCGGCCGGCGGTTCGTCATTCAGAGACTCATGCCCATCATGCTTATGTTCTTCCCCCGGTTCGCCGCTCTCCATTGCGCTCCCATTATGGGCATTGAGACTCTCAGCCCCTGGTTCTTGAACGCCGGCGGACGGCGATTCTCCGTGCTCGTGAAGATGCTGATCCATCCCACTCGGTTGGGATTCCGCGCCAGAGAGTTCGGCCACCCGTGCCACGTACCGACTTGGATTGGCCTCAAACTTGGCCAGACACTTGTCGCAGCAGAACCCGATGACCTGTCGCTGAAACGTCGTCGTGAACTCAGGGATGACATTTTCCTCCGTCATCACCGGGCATATTTTGTTGATTGGGGGCAGAGCCACGCTCGTTCGGACTCCCACGGCCATAAGGCTCACGAGCGCGGTAATTGCGCCAACACGCCAGCGCCACCCGTGCGAGCGGGTCCTCGATGCGGAGTGATGCTCTGCTGCTTCTGACTTGAATTCGCTATTCATCTCACCGCACTGGGTAAACCAGTGGTTAATAAGGAAAACACGGCCTCAATACTGTCGCTGGAACACTGCAAAAATCCACGTTTTTCAATGGAAGTTCGAACCGCTGTATCGTCAGAATGCAAGCCGTTCAATGATCGTGTCCATCGGCACCGTGGTCGTGCCCCGCGTGCTCGTCTGCGCCATGCACCATCTCTTTCGGATTGACGATGAAGCCCTGCGCTGTCAGGTTTGGCGTGTACTTCTCCGGATCCTTGAAGAATTTCTTTTCGCATCCGTCGCAGCAAAAGTAAAAAGGCTTCCCACCGGAGACAGTCGTGAACGCCTTTGGGTCGATGTCCCCACCCATGACCGGGCATTTGGTTTGATAGCTGAAGCTGTTCGCGAGCGCGGACGCGTATTTCGCCGGATCCGCCCGATACTGGTTGATGCAGCTCTTGCAGCAGAAGTAGACCTTTCTCCCGCCACTCTCGACCGAGATGTCCTGGTCAACCGGGTCTTTGGAAACCGGACAGATAACCTGAGTCTTTGGTCGGTCGGCTAGAGATTTACGTTGTTCGGCAACCTTGGCGGAATACTTCGCGGGCTTTGCTTGATACTTGGAAATGCAGTCCTTGCAGCAGAAGAATATCGGCCCGTCAGCGGTCTGAACACCGACGGCCAGATTTATGGGTTCGTCCGTAACCGGACACCTGGCGAAGGGCGTTTGTGAAGCGGCCTTATCGTCGTGCGGAAGGTCGCCCTGATTGCCGGCATGGCCATCATGCTGCGCCCTGGCTGGAGTTAAAGCAGATCCGAAAGCTATCGCTGCTCCAAACAGTAGTCGAACATTGAAACGGATCATCATGACTATCTCCGTTGGATAGTAGACTCTGCTGGTATCGGGGCCTAGCCGCGCAGTCTAGCTCCGTCACCGATAATTCTGCCTAAAAGGTTAGATGCGTGCGCCTTCAACATCCTTCCGCCCACTTTCTGGAAAAAACCCAGGCGGCTTTCATGCGGAATTGGTGGACCGTGGGCCGTCGTCCGATCTGCTGTATGGCGTCGAAACTTAAGCACCCGACCTTCGTCGCCACATGCATCAGTTCATTTCCGTGGCATATCGATTGGGCTGTTCTTCGAATCGACGGCGACATTCATCAATACAGAAATAATATGTCTTGCCGCCATGCTCAGCCTTGGCGGCGGCCCAGTTGCGATTGACCGGCATGCCGCAGACAGGATCGGTCTCCATGTTCTCAGTCTGGTAGTGTTTGGCGGTTTCAAGTTCGAGATAGGTCTCCACGAATTCCGCCAGCCGATCCTCGACCCATTGGGCAGCCAACGACTCGTCTACCGCGTCCACGGCAAAGTCCATCTGGTTCGTTGGTTTGAATTGGATAAAAACCGGGAGAATCTGCAATTGATAAACAAGCGATACACGCGACAGTTGGTCTCCCGGCGATACGCCTACGCTCAGGCGCGTCGTCGCCGGGAACCTCGCCACATGCCCGAAGACGCACGTGCACAGGGCACCGCTGAACTCGGTCGGATCTAACAGCTTGGCATTGTCGAATCTGCCAGCCAACGCTTCCATGCGCGGGCGGATCACAGACGCGGCCAATCTATTGGCGATTCGGTTGAATTGATCTGCCTGCCGGGCTTGCGCCTCCATGCGCTGTCGCACGTGATCCTGGTGAATCTGTTTTTGCTCGTCAGCATGTTTCAGCATCGAGTCAACCCGGCTCAAGAAACCCTCAGATGGTTGCATCATGCCCCTCCTCGGAAAACCCTCAATGCTGTTCCGTACAATCGCGAGCCTCACATTTTGAACTGTCTATCGATGCTTCGAGAGCAACCATTCCAACAGTCAACAAACGGCGCGCAGGCCCAACGAATGGTCGGAATCCACTACGACCAGATGATTCGGTGGTACCGGTTTCCATTCCGGCTCATCATTGAGGGGCTCAGACGCAACGATGATCGACGACGGGCGTCCATTACAGCGAATCATCGAGCACACCCCGTTTTCGCAGACAAAGCGGGCGCCGGCACAGGTATACAGGCTCAGATTCTCTGAGCCGCCTGTTGCGTAGCGCGAAACAATGGCACATGCTCCGTCAGTTACAGCCATGTTTAGGAACGACCCGCATACTTCATCAGCACCCCCTGTGAGCCGGGCCACTTCCCCAATTGTCGCTATCATCGCATGTGCCATCGCTTCCGTGCCGTCATCACCCTGTTGCCTTGTAAAATGGTCGCAAAACAGCGCGAACAGAAGCTCCGAATCTGTGTTTCCTTGTACCAAAGAACAGCTTTCATCCGACAATCGTTCGAAGATTCGACGCCTCAGCTTGGGAAAGTCCACGACCGAACCGTTGTGCATGAATGCGAGGCGACCGGCCGTGAATGGATGACAGTTGGCTTCTGAGACGTCGGTGCCTCTCGTCGCCGCTCGTACGTGTGCAAGAACAGTTGAGCTTCGACAAACTCGGGCCAACTGTAGCAGGTTGAGGTTATTCCAGGCCGGTTGAATCGATCGGAACTTTGCGGGTTCAGGCGACACGTCGGGCACATACCAGGCAATTCCGAAACCGTCGCCGTTTAGAGGTTCAGTGCGAAGGCGACTGTGATAACTCTGGTGGATGATCGAGTTACTCGGACGCGTCGTCAAGACGTCCAGAGTAATCTCGGGGCCCATATACAAAACGAATCGGCACATTGCACGTCCAACTCCTCGCACCTGCGAAATCTGTCCAAACCTGCGCCTACGGTGAGACGCCGACGCAGTTTGGAATTACTCGGTCAGACTATTTGCCGCGCGCGTCGTGCTGATGCTCGCCGCCTCCAGCCTTTGTTGCACAAACAAACATGGCGTCGTCACCGCACTTCGAGCATACGTGATTTACTTCTTCGTTCTTTCCATTGCCTTTACCGGTGCCGACAAGCGTCACGATTCCGCCACACACAGCGCACGTGTGCTTTTCGCCAACCGTCATCAGTTTGACGTGCAACTTGTCGTTGGTCACATGGTGAATCTCGACAAATCTGCACATGCTGCACACCACAGCGAGAATGTCGCCTTGCTGCAGAGCTTCAGCTTCCGCAAGTGTTGTGATGTGCTTTAAGTGCGTCACCCGTTGTGCTTCATGTCGGTCGGGGGGCTCATCGGAGGCCTGAGCTTCGATCGACCACCACACCGCCAGCGCCAAGGCGACCGAAACTCCCAATGCGAGGCTGAGCTTCTGGGTGACGTTGTGCTTGCTTGCCATAGGTGACTCCTTCGTTCATTTGAAATCCTGGCTTGCCAAAGTCAGGCTTCTGTATTCGGCAAGAATCCATGCGACCAACAGCCCGAGTAATTCTGAGAGGGCGTAAGAGTCCGGAGATTACCGTTATCGTTATGCATCGAGCCCAATTTTCCAATTGAGCTACATCCTTATGTCCTCGGCAACTTCAACGAGTTCTTCAATCGGCAGTTCTCCCATTACGCAGAGCCAACGCTTGCCCTCGTGAGCCATGACCATGTTGATGCCGTTGACCGTATGGACCATGAATACCCTATCACCGCGCGTAATGGATTTTCCCTTGGGAGAGCGGAGTGACGCTAGATCCGCGATGGCTACGGTAATGAGTTCGCCATCCTGCTCGATCAGCACGCATGTCAATGTCGTTGCGGCGTACTGATGAAGGCAGCACGATCGAATCTCTCCCGGGAGTTCGGGAACCGTTAATGCGCTGCTCGACTGTTCAGCAAGGAGTCGATTAGCTTCATGCACGTTGGAAGCCTTAAGGTGTGGCGCAAGTCCGTTGGCCACATCGAAATGAATGCTTGCGAGCCCCGCCGGGGCTGCCATGGCCGGCAGAGTGTCACCAATCGGTGCGAACCATCCAATGGTGGCCACGACGATCACAGCGGCCGCAGTTGTGATCGGCCGCAACCATTTTTTCCAGATCAAGGTTGACGGCGATGGCTTTTGTATGGTCTTCTCACGAAGCGCCTGCTCAACCCATTCTTCAAGCTGTAACGTATTAACCGGACGACGAGCAAGCTTCGCTAGTCGCGTCGAAGTTGCTCGATCTAGCCGGTGCTGACGATCTGCGTCGTTCACTCCGCCCCCTCCTTCTTACGGAGCCATCCGCGCTGGAGCGCAAACTGGCAAAGTTGGTCACGCAGCATGGCTCGCCCGCGGTGGGCTCGGCTCTTGATTGTTCCAACTGGCACGCCTAGGACCGCGGCGGCATCTGCCTGCGCCATTTGTTCGATGTCCACCAGCAATAGCGTCCAACGAATGTCGTTCGGTAGTGCCCGCATGGCTTCGATCACGGTCTCGTCGTCAAAGCGGTCCATCAACTCCTCAGGTTCTTCCCATTGCTCGTCCAATCGGCCTGACGGTGGATCTTCATTGTCCGGCAGATCCAGAGCTGTGCCATCAAGCGACAGCTGAAGCGGGCGGTTCCGCACCGCCCGAAGACAATCGATGTGTGTCCGGCGCATGATTGTAAGCAGCCACGCCCTCATGTCGGTGTCATCCTGATATGAGTCAATTGCCCGCAAAGCCTTCAGCATCGTTTCCTGAGCCAAATCCTCCGCCTGATCCGAACTTCGTGTCAGACATTCTGACGTCCGAAGTACGACCGACATAAACGGCCAAGCCAAGCGTTTGAACCGCGCGGCCTGATTTGGGGAAATCATGCTGGCATTCATATGCTCTAACTTCCTAAACGATTCTTGATTGCTGTGGGGTTCAACGACAATGAGGTTATTCTTGTCGCGTGTCAAGGATCAGCAGGTGATTGACCACGACCAACCTATCAACTTGGAGCCTCAGTGAGCCGAAGGACGGCCAAACCGCCATGTGACCAGCCAACCGACTATCCGTTTGGCATTTGAAATTGGTCCGAGCACTCGCTACCAGAACAAGTTGGCAACACTAACGATGATGATCTGGTCGATTGCGAAGACAAACCAGCATGACACCTCCCACTTACTGCAGGCAGGCGGCATGCCGCTTTAATTCAATGATAAGGAGAGTAACGATTTTGCATTCCTCACGGCAAAACAAAGATGATGTCGCCAACTTGTGTCCTGCTGGCACGGGTTCGTTCGATCAGTCGGTCCACCGGGTAAGCTCCACGCGATTGGGAATGGTCATCTGATCAAGAGATGGATACCAGCGCTCAAGCGCCACCCGGCGATATATGCCTCGACTCGAAAGCGGCTGTTATGGTCGAGTCATTGAGTCCAATAGAGCAACTCGTGCTTGGTGCGTGGTCTTCTTCATGTCCGCGTCGACTCGATTTTGAGGAATCACGCTTGTCCACCAGATCGAGTTTCGGTACATGGAGACCTTGTTCTCGGAGATCTGGAATCGTGAGAATAACATGCAGCCGAAACAAGCCTGGATTTATGTCCACGCAGTTGCGCCTCCCAAGTACTTTCTGGGCCGTAATCATGCAGTGATAGTGCCCCGCCTGTAGCAGAAGCCGTGCTATCCAAAGCCCCGGCTGTGATTCGGTCAACACCAACTCTTCTCCCGATGCGCAGAAATCACCCAGTAGCCTGACTCGCTCGACGTGCTGACTATTTAGAGCGATGCAGCATCGCACTTTTAAGGAGTTTTCGATTGGGACAGCGTCCGGACACTCGCCGCCATCGCCCCCCATCGATACAAACATCATGGGTTCTCCTCCGACGACAATTGTGCTTGCGGTTCGCAACGATGCTTTTCCGTACTATCGAGATCGTCGCTGTGCTCCATGAGGAGTTGGGCATCCGCCTCATTCATCACCACAAGGAAGGCGGCGACCACCGTCGGGTCAAAGTGGGAACCGCTTCCCTCGACGACCAGATTCCTGGCATCAGGCCACCGCATCGCGGAACGATAGGGGCGGTCCGACGTAACAGCGTCAAAGACATCCGCTACCGCGAATATCCGAGCGCCCAATGGAACCGCCTCTCCTGCCAATCCCCGTGGGTAACCCGTGCCATCGAAGCGCTCATGGTGGGCATGCACCAAATCGGCGACGCTACGAAGATGACTGGCCGCGCTGAGAATGGTGTAGCCCATCTCTGCGTGACGTTCCATGATGCGACGCTCCTCACCGGTCAAGGGACCGGGTTTCAACAGTACGCTGTCCGGTACGCCGATCTTACCCACATCGTGCAGCAGCGCGCCTTCATGCAGGACGGCAAGATCGCGCCCGCGAAGCCCCAGTTTTTCTCCGATCCGTAGCGACAGCTCAGCCACTCGGTGTGAGTGCAACTCGGTCTGGTGTTCCCGGGCATCGAGCGCTGCGACCAGGGCGCGCAGTGCATCCCGGCTCGCGTCCGCAGCTTGCCTGAGAGCGTGCTTCTCGCGGTTCGCGAGACACCCTGCCAGTATGCCGACGACCCAGAACGTGACAATTTCACCTATTTGATTCAGGTTTTCCGCCGAGTGGCCAGACCACGCGACCCAGATGTAGGGGGAGTAGGCAACTGACACAAATCCCGCCGATAGGATTGCGCCACGAATGCCGAACCAAATGGACCCCAGCAGGATAGGAATGATGAACAATTTGCGCAGCAGGATGTGAGTCGCGTGCATCAAGCCGGCGGTCATTGGAGTCGCCAAATGACACAAGGTTACCAGTGCGATGAGAAAAAAGATGACCGGCCAGCGATGCCGATCCATCTGCACAAACAGTTCGGGCGTCGATCGAACCCGAGAGGCGACCATTGACGACTTTCTGTGCGAATCAGCGAGATCGACATCACCGCTGCGGGAACTATACGGTTCATTTTCACGGATCATGGAGTGCTCGCTGGTGCCCAACGGAATGTGCCACCACAGCTCAGGCCTGCAATGCGGCCAAGTTTCCCAAATGCAATGCAAGCGAATAAGTACCTTTGGAGGTCAAGGAGGGGAGGCACGAGCATCGCCAGCTTCATGCACAAGTTGTGCCATGCTGCCGATGTCGGTGTCTAAATTTCTCCGGTTCGGCCTCAAACGCTTCTCGGCAAATCTTGGCGCAGAAACAATAGACCTTACCATCGAGTTCCAATTCCTCGGGGGCGGTCTTGCGACTAAGCTTCATGCCGCAGACGGGATCGGTGAAGGTCGGTTCGTTTGAATGAGGTTTCATGGTCGCTCCAGGTCATCAGTTCTTCCATCAGTCGCCACGTATGAGTCCCGTGGCGAGAGCGTGACGTCTATTACTCATAACGAGAGTCGATCGCGATTCGTTCAATCGGAGAAAATTTTTGGTGCCATGATGCTCCGGGCCTGGCCAGACTCGCTCGGGCAGCAACTCCCCACCCTCCTCTTCCCACATCAGCAGCGTCATGCAGAGAAGCTCTTTGCATAGCTTGCGCTCGGCTTGGACACAATCGGCGAGTCGCCAGCAGGAGAATGGTCACGCTTGAGAAATAATCTCCGTCATGCCTTGGGACCGCTCAGGCCGATCGCGCGCATTGGTTTTTGCAGTGGGGGGCAGCGTAGCTGGTTTGCCGGCCCTCAGTACTGTGGCTACGTCTGATGACTCCTGAGTGGTTGGATCGCCCTTAGACGCTGTTTCGACGTATCTGTTGAGATAGATCCGCTCGGTCTCGGCGGCGATCGTACCCCAGCTAAATTGCGATTCGACCAGTAGGCGCCCCTCGCGTCCTATCCGCTGACCATGGTCCATCTGTCCCAGCACCTCGCGCACGCCGAGACCGATTTCGCTCCGATCCACCGAGACAAGAATGCCCGTGTCCTGGTGACGAACAAACTCGGCCGGCCCGCCGCTTCGGGTGACGATCACCGGCTTGCCGGCGCTCCATGCTTCCAGGATAACTATGCCAAATGGTTCGTTGCGGCTGGGAACACAGACTGCATCCACACACTTGAATAGGCTGATGAGTTCGAGGCCGTTGTGGTGACCCACGAATCGTGTAGCTTCGGTGATACCCAAGTTCCGTGTGCGATCCTCAAGACTGCGACGCATGTCGCCATCGCCCGCGAAGATGAATTTCGTTTGCGGGTGCCCGCTCAAAATATCGGGGATGGCCTCGACCAGCAGATCGGGACCTTTCTGCCTGGTCAATCGACCCGCAAATAGTACCGTTGGATCGTTCGGCCCGATCTCGTAACGCTGACGCACTGACTCAATGTTGATACTTGCTTCGAACCTGCGCGGATTCACCCCATTGTAAATCACGGTCATCTTGTCCAGCGGCACTGCGTAGAGCCCCCGCACCTCTTGGCGCAGCGTCTCGGATACGCAGATGATTCGATCGGACACATAAGCCCCTTCCCACTCCAAGTGACGGACACGCGTGGAATCGCCGTCGTGCAATTGGTTCCCGCAGCGGCCATATTCGGTCGAGTGGATCGTGAAGACGATTAACCGATTGAATTCGTTCTTGATCCTGCGCAGCGCGTGGGTGCTAAGCCAGTCGTGTCCGTGAATAACATCGAATGGTCCGATCAATTGCTCGATTCTATTGAGGTGTTGCACAAAGCTGTCCCCCATGCGCTCCACGTACTCGACAAAATCATCGGTCTTCGGATCGAATGGGCAGCGGTGGTAGTGCACGCCAGCGATGCAGTCATAGCGGGACTGACCAGGGCCCATACGGGTGAACAGATGAACCTCATGACCGCGGTGGCTCAGCGCGGCCGCGAGTTCCGTCACATGGCTTGCGAGGCCGCCCACGGAAATTGAGTACATGCTCTCCCATGACAGCAGAGCAATCGAAATGGATTCGGCTGGCACTTTTCTCTTGGGCAATAGCCTTGTGGTCACCTTAACGAACTCCTGGACGTCAGCTTCTTCACCGGTGTTCGAGCTTTTTCACCGGTGTTCGGGCGTTTAGCGAAACAATTCCCCGTACAGTCACAACGAGATGGAAGTGCCTGGAGGTTCCATCAGAAAAAATATTGCCACCGATGGAACCTCGGACCGCGCCATACTCGTTTTGCAGGAAGAAGGTGGTACGTGCTGCTTGATTGGCCTTTCCAGATTCGGAGATAGCTCTATGCAACCCTATTCAGCACGACGCATCGCCAGCGTCGCTTCACTTCTCCTGACGCTTGGCTTGTCGGGGGCGACGCTCGCCCAGGAAGGGCAATCGTCCATGAATCACGGCGCGGCGAAAAGCGGCGCATCGCAGACCAATGATGTTTCGTTGGTGGATCAATTCGCAGAACTTCGCGCAAAGGTCGCCCGACTTGAGGCCGCTCTGGAGCAGGACCATCAACGATCTTCAACTCGTAGCGACCCATCCCCGGGCAAACACGGTATGGCCCAGGGTGGTGGCTCCGATCTGAAGAGCGGCATGGGCATGATGGATCGAAAATCCGGCAAGAAAATGGGCATGATGAAAATGGGCGACAAGATGGGATCCAGACGGATGGGCGGAATGTCCGGCGGATCCGGCACCATGTCTGGCATGGGTATGGGCGGCATGGGCATGATGAAGAAGGATGCGATGAATAAGGGCATGGGGGTGATGGGCACGATGAAGGGAATGGGTGGTTCCCAGAAAATGGCGATGCAGTCTGCGTTGCCGGGCTTCCCGGGGGCTTCACACCTCTACCATATCGGTGCCACCGGATTTTTCATCGACCACTCAGACCATGTTCAATTGACGACGGATCAACAGTCCAAGCTCAACCAGATCAAGGAAAAGGCCTCACTGGAGCAGGCCACGGCCGAGCGGCAGATTGAAGAAGCCGAACAGCAGCTTTGGCGAGCCACTGCCTCAGATCAGCCAGACACCAAAGCCATTGAGGCGAACATCCGCAAGATCGAGAAGTTGCGCGGCGACCAACGGCTCGCCTTTATCCGTGCTGTGGGCGAGGCGGCGAAGGCGCTGACTCACGAGCAGCATCGGATTCTGACCGGTGTCCACCCCGATTTCGCGTCGTCCGCCAAACAGACCAGCCACCAACCGTGAGGAGAACATAATGAAAACCAAGACTGAGAAAAAGCAAAAGGAAACGGACATTTCCTGTACAGCACCGGATGCCAAGTCCGTCTTCGTTGCGGGCACCTTTAACGATTGGGATCCGAAGGCCACGCCCATGAAGCAGTCTGGGGATGGAAAATGGATCGCTCGGATCGACCTGGCGTCCGGCCGTCACGAATTCAAGTTCATCGTCGACGGTGAGTGGTGCTGCGCGCCCGGTTGCGAGGGTGATCATGTGTGTGCCCACTGTGTTCCCAACGACTGTGGAACGATGAACCGGGTATTGGAGGTGCAATGAACTACGCCAACGCCCTTCGCCGAAATCGTCGACGTTTTTCCAATCAATGGCATTCTTGGTTGCGTCTTTGGAGGTGGTCCACGCGCTTGCGTTTCGGTCGGCATCGCGGAGTACGCCAAGCGTTATCCTCGCGGCGAAGTATCGCGAAATGGCGGCGTCAACTGCGTAGCGGCACACGGCCACACACGGCATGAGCCATTCGCGCGAAATCATCGCCTACTTCTCAATGGAAATCGCCTTGGAACCTGGCATGCCGACCTATAGCGGCGGGCTTGGGGTGCTCGCGGGTGACACAATCCGCTCCGCCGCCGACCTGAAGGTGCCGATGGTCGCGGTGACGTTGCTGCATCGCCACGGCTATTTCAGACAGAAACTCGACCCGAGCGGTTGGCAGACGGAAGAGGCCATCTCATGGGACGTGGAGTCGTTTTGCCAAGAGCTGCCGGCACGCGTAGTCGTGAGCATTGAAGGTAGGTCGGTTCAGTTGCGCGCCTGGCGATACACGGTCAAAGCCTCGAACGCCCATGAAGTACCTGTGATCCTACTAGACGCCGACCTGCCCGACAATTCGGAATGGGATCGCGCGCTTACGCATCATCTTTACGGAGGCGATTCTCACCACCGTCTATGCCAGGAAGTCATTCTGGGCATTGGTGGAGTGCGAATGCTCCGCGCGTTGGGTTACGACGACGTTGGTCGCTTTCACATGAACGAAGGCCACGCGGCGCTGCTCGCATTAGAGTTGCTCGATGAACGGGCACGTTGGCTACACCGCGACGCCTTTAACGAGGAAGACGTGCAGGCGGTGAAGCGTCGATGTGTCTTCACCACGCATACGCCAGTTCCCGCCGGTCACGACCGGTTTCCCCTGGAACATGTGGCTCGGGTCTTGGGCCGCGCGGACGTCTTCACCATGCACGAAGTGTTTTGTTGCGCGGGCGAGTTGAACCTGACTTACCTGGCCCTCAACCTCAGCCACTACGTCAATGGCGTCGCCAAGAAGCACGGTGAGGTGTCGCGCCAAATGCTCACGCCGCGCGATGCGGATCACCATTATCAGATCGACTCCATCACGAACGGCGTTCACCTCGCGACATGGGCCGCACCTTCGTTTGTCAAGCTATTCGACCGCCACATTCCCGGTTGGCAAGAAGACAATTCGAGTCTGCGCTATGCGCTTCGTATCCCTGCGGACGAAGTGTGGCGGGCGCACGAAGATGCCAAGGCGCGAACCGTCGAAGAAGTCAACCGCCTGACGAAGGCAAACTTTGATGTGGAGACGCTCACCATCGGGTTTGCCCGTCGCGCTGCCACTTACAAGCGTGCGGACTTATTGCTCAGCGATCCCGCTCGTTTGGAAGAAATCGCGTCCCGTGCGGGTCGGCTGCAGATTATTTTTGGCGGTAAGGCCCACCCGCAAGACGACGCGGGAAAGAAAGTCATCCAGCAAATCGTTCAATCGAGCGCATTGCTCGCCCCGGAAGTTCGCATCGTCTACATGGAAGACTATGATTGGGAATTGGCGCGTCTGTTGACGGCCGGGGTCGATGTGTGGCTCAACACGCCGCAGCCACCCTTGGAAGCCAGCGGTACAAGTGGCATGAAGGCCGCGCTCAACGGCGTACCCAGCTTCAGCGTGCTGGACGGTTGGTGGATCGAAGGCTGTATCGAAGATGTGACAGGTTGGGCGATCGGCGAGACCTGTCCAACAGACGTTTCGCTCGAGGATCGAGCCAGTTGTGACGCCTATTCGCTCTATCAGAAGTTGGAAAACGTGGTCATCCCAACTTTCTACCATCACCGAAACGACTTTGTCCGCCTCATGAGGCATGCTATTGCGCTGAATGCATCGCATTTTAATACGCAGCGGATGGTGCAAGAGTACATTGCGAAAGCGTACTTCGAATGACCGTGCTGCGCAGGTAAACACGATCCAATCAAGATTGAACAAGATATTCAAATAAATTAAAAAATATTTTAAAAATGAAAAATTTTTATTTAGTTATTTTATTAATAAATTCCCTATTTCTCTTCCAGAAC
>JAUIEW010000081.1 GCA_030429365.1 Phycisphaerae bacterium | reverse complement strand
ATCGAGGGCGAGTCTTCAAATTCGCTTTTTGTTCGATCCACGGGTGGTTTGGGCATGGTCTTTTTCTTCGGTTCGATGAGAGGCTCTACACTCATTCTCTTGATTCTCACTTAGGGTGGAATTTCTGCCGGGAAACGGACATTCCCAGTCGAATCTCAGGAGCCGGGTCGGAGACGTCGAGCGTGCCGGATTCCGGGCGATTATCTCAGGTGGGATTATAGGAGAAAAACGCGAATCCGTCACGCAAATGCAACCCGGCACATGGACTATCGGCGTTTGGCGCCCCGCCAGACCAATCCCCTACAAATCGCCGAGCACACCGCTTCTCTCGTTGAACTCTTCAATCGATTCGTCCCATTGTTCGGCTTGGCTGAACATTTCTGTCCAGAAATCGGGATCCCAGAGCTTGCGGAGGTCTTCCACGTCGCGCTGCTGCTGCTCGACCCAGGTGTAATACTTGAAGTTGTGCAGGGCTTTGCGGTCGACGTAACCCAGTTCGCGGCAGTGGTCGGTGGTTGCGGCTTCGAGACAAAGCGAGAAATGTCGGGCAGCCGCCTCCGCCTTGTATGGACCGTGGGTGGTGGTCTCTTCTTTCAGTCGCGAGGCATACAGACTCATCGCGTCGGTCAGCGGCATGAAGATCACGTCGCGGCTATCGTGGTCAAAATACTTCGCCGTCTTGATCGCCGACAGCAGATTTGAAATCGAACTGATCCCCAACAGTGGCAGCTTTTCGATGAGCTTTGAATCGATGCCCTGCTTGGCGAGAAAATCCTGACCAGCGGGCTCATTGAACAAACGCATGACGCCGTAGCACATCTCGTCGTCGATCGCGGTCACGAAGTCGGTGTTGCGCACGTTGTGGACCCAGGGCACGTGCTTGTCGCCAATGCCTTCGATGCGATGCCCACCGAACCCGAAGTTCAACAACGTCGGGCACTGCAACGCTTCCGATGCCGTCACGGTGATGTGCGGGTGCACCGTGCGAAGATAGTCGCCGGCTGCAATCGTTCCAGCCGACCCGGTCGACGAAATGTAAGCGGACAACCGATCGCCTTCGCGCCGGACGCGCTTATAGATTTCTTCAACGATGCCACCGGTCACGTGGTAATGCCACATGGCGTTGCCGAATTCTTCAAACTGATTGAAGATCACGCAGTCCTTGCGCGTGTCGCGAATCTCCCAGCACTTGTCATAAATCTCTTTGACGTTCGACTCGCACCCGGGCGTTGCGATGACTTCCGCGCCGATGTCTTTGAGCCACGTGAAACGTTCCTGGCTCATCTCTTCCGGCAAAATCGCGACGGCTGTACAACCCAGAAGCGCACAGTCAAACGCGCCCCCGCGACAGTAATTGCCCGTGGATGGCCAAACCGCTTTCTGCGTCTTCGGATCGAACTGCCCCGTCACCAAACGCGGAACGAGACAACCGAATGCAGCCCCCACCTTGTGCGCACCGGTCGGGAAATAATTGCCCACGATGCCGATGATGCGGGCGTCGACACCGGTCAGCGCCGACGGAAACTCGATCCAGTTGCCATCGTTAAAGAGACCGCCCTTTTCGACGGGTTCGTTCTTCCAGGTGATGCGGAAAAGGTTGAGCGGATCAACGTCCCAAAGACCGATTCCCTTGAGGCGATTCTTGACGGTGTCGGGGATGAGCGATGGGTCTTTCTGTTGGGAAAGGGTCGGGATCAGAATCCCGCGCGCCCGACAATGTTCCGCCGTGCTGGCCACCACGCTCTCATTGATTTCACCCACCATCAGATTCGCACCCTTTCCTATATCTTGGTCCTTTGGTCAACGCACCATTTTGTAGAAAAGGAAAAAGTCTGCAAGCGAGCAGACCAGTACACGAAGACCTGTGCCAACAACCTGTCATCGCGGCACCAGAATCGTCTGAATCAGAAGGTCTTGTGTGAATCGAGCAGGATGCAAATGGGCCCATCATTGACGCTCGACACGTCCATGTGCTCACGAAACCGGCCTTGATGGACCATCACCCCAGACTGGCCAAGCACGTGACAAAACGACTCGTAAAGCTCGCGGGCCAGATCGGGCGAGGCGGCTTCGACGAACGACGGTCGCCGACCTTTGCGGGCATCGCCCTGGGTGGTGAAGGCACTGACGACCATGACGTCGCCCCCCGACTCCGCGACATCGCGATTCAAGGCGCCAGCGTCATCCGGAAACACACGCAGATGCCGAACCTTGTTCGCAAGGAACTCGACGTCTGCGGCTGTATCCGACTTGGATACCCCCAGATACACGAGCAGTCCGGCATGCATGGACGATACCGTCGCGTCATCCACAACCACACTAGCTTCATGCACGCGTTGAACGACTGCTCGCATCGATGAATTCCTCACCTGAAACAGCTAAACGTTTTGCCACTTGAATCGGCTCCCGAGGACTATTCGCTTTGACGCCCCGCATCTTTGCCGTTCGGATTCTCCTCGTATCCAGCGACGAGGGATCGGGCGCGATTGACGATGATGTCTCTAAGTTCAGGCGGTTCAAGTACGAGCGCCTGATCACCATATCCCATGATCCACCAGGATATTTCGCCAAGCCCATCCACATCAACCTCGAAACGAAGCGAATCGTCCGCTTCCCGCCGCACCCGCTGCGATCGATGCCATAGCACTTCCTCAACGTTGCCCGCAACCTTGGGCGTAAAGCGAATCACCACGTGAAAACGCCGATCCCCACGAATCATCTGCCAGGCGTAACCGAAGTACTTCTCCAGCGTAAATTCCGGATCGGGTTCGAACAATTGCTCGCCAAGTGTCAGTCGCTCAATGCGCTCGAGTTTGTATGTGCGCGTTGCTTTTTCCTTTTCGCTGTATCCGATCAGATACCAACCGCGATTCATGAAAATCCGCTTGTACGGATGGATGACGTCTTCAATCACGCAACCGTCGTAAAACGAATCGTAGCGCATCAGAACTTTGCGCGATTGGACCAGCGCATTCATCAACGTCGCATTCACGTCATTGATGCCATCGACGTCAGATGTCGGCCAGAATCTAACGTGGATGTTTCGAAGAATCGCCCCGCAATGGGAACGAATCCGCCCCGGAATCGCGGCTTCAATTTTCTGGGCGGCTTCAACAGCCTGCCGGTACTCAGGATGAAACTTGCGCGTGCTCACCCGCCGGGTCAGCAACATGAGCGCCAGCGCTTCGGCGACCGTCAGATTGATGGGCGGAAGGAAATAGTCTTTGTTGATCTGATACTGCTTGGATTTCTTGTCGTATCGAAACGGGATGCCAGCCGCTTCCAACATCTTGAGATCGCGAAACAGCGTGCGGCGTGAAACGGTCAGCCCCTGGGCCAACCCGTCGGCATCGTAGCTTCGACCGGATTGCAGCATCTGCAGCAGTTTGACCAATCGGTGGGTGCGGGTGACGCTGTCCGGTTTGTCGGATTGCGCGGCGATTCCTCACCCCTCCTCTCATCAGGTCTTGATCTCGCTGAATACCGACAACCGAATGACCAAAAATGCACAAAGACTCAGCGAAGCCACGCCAGCCAACACCCCAAGGGGCGCGTGTTTCCAGCGCCTGGCCAACACGATCAATGTCAGGATCAAAAACAAATGCCCGATCACACCGAACCCGATCCGCAGAAAACTCGCGTCATGCCCGCCGATGAGTTTCAATCGGGGCCAACCCGACATCATCCCTGCGGCTACCAAACTGATCACCGCCAGCGCCACAATGATCCGCGGCAATCGACTTCGCATGTGGCCAGCCGTCGTCCACGCCGCACCATCGTCCAACTGTTGATGCCACACGCCATAAAGCCAGATCCAAACCCACATCATCACCGTCAGACCGATGATGATCGTGTTGAATCTCGCCGGGATGCGCTCCTCCAACGCGATCGGTTCAAACGGCAGCACCGTCAGAAGCAGCGTCGCCACACCTACCGAAAGCAACCCAAGACCGATGTCAGCCAGTCCGATCCGCCAGCGACGCGTCACCAATCGCAGCAACGATATGCCCGTCACGATCGACGACACGCCCAGGATCAACGCCACCAACCGCTCGCTCGCCCAATGGCATTTGAGCACCATCGACAGCTGCGCGAAAACCGCGATCAACAGCAGTAAGCCAAGCGACGTGCAGCTATCGTCGAGACCAGCCCATTCCATCGAGTGGTCGCCGATCTTATGCGGCGTTCGTCGCAACTCGCGCCATGCGCGCTGATATTCGATGAACCCTTCAGCCGCAATGAACAGCGTCAGGATCATCCCGACCGATACGATCCAGATCGTCAACGGGCCGACAAGATCCCCAGACGCTCCCGCCACCGGATCGATTGATCCCCACACCCATCCGGATACCGAGAGGACTGCCGCCCACAACAGTGCGCACGCGCCGGCCGAACTCGATCGGAACCACGCGATCACAGCCATTATCAATGCAAGAAGTGCGGCACCGAGAAGTGAGTATCCGACAGGAGTCATATCCACAGACACCGGCACCGCCAAAGTACAAACGGGTAATGCGAATTTGATGGGCGGCAGGTTGATCAACCGCCCTTAGCCGCCTTGGCAGCACGAACCTTCCGAACCGCCTCTGCAACCAATGCGGCAATCCGCGGGTCAGCGCCCTTGGCAACGCGCGGCTTGTCGTCGGCGACGGCTGTTGCCGCACCGCCCGATTCACCTGCACCTTCAGCTTCAGCCTCAGCCGCCGGTGCGTTTGCAACTTTCCTTTCGACGTAAGCAGCCTCTGCGGAGAAGTTCGCGGCGTTCTTGTCTTTCTTGTACGCCGTCAATTCCGGTTCGACGAGCTTGATGCGATCGATCAAACGTTGCAGTGCCGCCGGTAGCGCGTCGTCAGCCGAGGGAAGATCATCCACGTGCGCTTTGGGCCAATCGAGCATGTAGTACCCGTCAAAGAGCAGGCCCTTGAGCAAATCAGTCGCGTACGCGTAATCGACGCTGCCTTCACCGACCGGGCGGTAACCTTCAAACGCACCGGTATCCGAAGCGAACGCCGCATCGTTGGCCATCACCATCTTGATGCGGGCCCCCAATCGCGGAATCGCCACGGAGCTGTTTTCCTTCACTGCTAGTCCGAGCACCGGGTCCCACGCCGCCCGCATGCCGGGGTGCGACACGCCGTCAACCACGAACCAGACGTCGCGGCTACTCGGAAAGTCAGCCGTGTTGCAGGCGAGAAGGGTCACGCCATGTCGCGCCGCGATCCGCGCCAATTCGCAAAGCGGCGGAATCTGCCGGGCCAAGGTCGCGTCCGCCAACTCGCGCCCAACGCGCTTGCCGATCGGTACGCGGACAAACGGGCAGCCAAGCTTCTCAGCCAACGCGATATTTTCGAGTGTGCGATCGAAGCTGCGCTTTTGAACGTTCTTCTGCTTGGCTTCGAGCGAGTACTTGCTGGCGATGCAGACGATCTCGACGCTCGCGTCTTCAAAGAGCTTCTTGACCGCGTCGGTGTCTTTGTCCTGCTGCAGGTCTTCGGCATCGGGCAGGTGAATTTCATCCCGCACCGTACCGAGCTCGACGCCATAGAAGCCGTACTCATTGGCTTTGGTGGCAATGTCGTGAATATCCCACTCGGGGCAAACCGAACTGCTGAATCCGACTTTGATCGCCATGACCGATGACGCTCCCAAGATCGCCGCGCCGCATCCGTGGGACGGGTCGCAAGCGTTTGAATCTGTTCAATGATTTCTGCCGCAATCTGACAGTTGGGTAAGCCTAACACAGCGTCGGACGCAGTCAATCGCTTTCGTCGCCACGGCATATCGGGCGTGGTCAGCATTGAAAATAACCCTACAATCAAGCCATGAGCATCGTGACTGAACAGGATCTGGCCCACCTGACCGAATCCCTCGCCGAGTGGGGCATGGAATACGACCGGACCGGCGAATGGCCCCAGGCTTCCGTCGACCTGATGGCGAAAATGGGCGGTTGGCGCTGGAATGTCCCCGCAGCATACGGCGGTGATCCGGTCAGCCACTCCGAACTTCTCAAGCGATACGCCGCCCTAGCCGCTGGCTGCATGAGCACGGCATTGATCAGCACCCAGCGCGACGGCGCGATCGAACTCATCGCCGGAAGCGAGAACGAAACCCCCAAGAATCGCTGGCTTACCAAATGTGCGTCCGGTGAAATCTACACGACTGTCGGCATCGCCCAGTTGACCACCTCCAAGCGGGGTGGGGGCAACCTGATGACAGCCACCGTCGATGGCGACGGATATCGGCTCAGCGGGATGATCCCGTGGGCGACCGGAGCATCAAAAGCGGCGATCATCGTCACCGGAGCCGTGCTCGATGACGGCAATCAGATCCTCGCCTGCGTGCCGACCAATCGCGAAGGGATCACAGTCGCCCCCAGCGATCCGCTCATCACCCTTAACGCATCACACACAAGCTGTGTCCATTGCGTAGAATTTCGCGTCGAGCCCGACGAAGTCCTACGCGGTCCATCCGAGCGTGTGCTGGCCATCCGTACCCCGGTCAAGCCGCTGGTGACGAGTTCCTGCGGGATTGGGCTTGCAGGTCGATTGATCAAAATGATCAGTGACCTACCGCCTGCGTCGCGTGAAGGTTGCGACGAGGTGATCGAACCGCTGGTTCGGCAATACGAGACGATCCGGTCGATGCTGTTCGATGCTGCCGACCGTGTGAACGATCCTGAGTTCGAGACGCCCTCGACGGATATTCGGGTCCGTGTCAACGATGTGCTTGTGCGGGCGGCGATGGTGGCGATGACCTTGTCGAAGGGAAGCGGATTTCTCCTGGACCGTCCCGTTCAAAGGCACGTGCGGGAAGCATTGTTCTTCCTCGTATGGTCTGCACCGCAGGCCGTTCAGACCGGCACGCTCGAACGGCTGATGGCCCCCCTCGGCGCCGACACGCCCCTGTCTTCAGAAATCTGATATAGTAGCTTCCGACTACACCTACCGGTTGGCATGTTGCCCGTCGGGTTTGACCCCTTTGGTTCCTAAGGTCGGGGTAAGCAAAGGAGAGTGTGCGCCTATGTCCATTAGCCTGAAAGATTTTCAACTACGCATCGACCGCATGTACAGCGACAAAGACCGGGAGCGCGGTAGCGCGGCAACATTTCTTTGGCTTTCGGAGGAGGTCGGCGAGTTGGCCGGCGCGCTTCGCGAAGGAACCCACGAAGAAAAATGCGGTGAGTTCGCCGACGTGCTCGCCTGGCTGGTCACGTTGGCGAATGTCGAAGGCGTCGATCTGACTTACGCGGTCGAAGCCAAGTACGGACGCGGCTGCCCTGGTTGCGGCTTGGAAATCTGCGTCTGCAACGAGAAACCCTAGGTGCCCATCGCAACATGGCGGAACTGGTCATCCTCAATTCGTCGGGTCGATCGCGGACCCACCAGCTCGGCACCGAACCGGTGACCATGGGGCGCGATCCCGGCTGCGACATCCCGCTCGATGATCTCAGCACATCGCGCCGCCATGCCCGCATCCGCTTTGAAGATGGCATTTACCATTTGGAAGACCTGGGCAGCAAGAACGGTCTCGTCGTCAACAACGTCGACACCCGCAGCGCCATCCTGCGAAGCGGCGATGAAATCCTCATCGGCACGGTGCGGGCGCTCTTTCGCGAAGACGCCGACAAAGACATCTCCGCCAGCGTCATCATCGCTGAAGACGAACCGCGTCACGAAGCCACGACGTACATCGGCGACGGCAAGGAACTCGTTCTCTCGCGGCGACGCCTCGAAACACTTTACGAATTGACTGACCGCTTGACCCGTCTGCGCGATCGCGACGAACTGCTCGAAGACGCCATGGACGTATGCTGCGAAATGCTGCGCTTTGAACGCGCTGCGATCGCCGTCAAGCAATCGAAGGGCAACCTCGTGGATTGGCCGGTGGTACGCAACCTGCGCGGGCGCGAGGGCGAACTCACCGTCAGCCGAACGATCCTGAGTCGTGCGCTCGTGCAGGATGAGCGCGTGATCGTCAACGAAACCGACCAGGCGATGATCGACCCGACCGTCAGCATGGTTCGCAACAACATTCGCTCGGCGATGTGCGTCCCGCTGCTTTCAGGCGAGCGCAATCTTGGCGTGATCTATGGCGACCGCGTCACCACTGGGACGACTTACGATCAGGAAGACATCGATTTTCTCGCGGGGATCGCCCGATTGGTGACCACCGGACTGATCAACGCCCAACTCATGGAAGAGCAGAAGCTGAAACTCCAGCTCGAAAATGAGATGGGGATGGCCCGGCAAATTCAGACCGGATTGTTCCCGGCCAAGCTGCCCGACCGCGACGATGTAAAAGTCGGTGCGCTCAATCATCCCGGGTTTCATGTCAGCGGAGATTACTACGACGTCGTGGAGTTCGACGACGGGCGGGTTTTCTTTTTGATGGCCGACGTGACCGGTGAAGGTGTGGCAGCATCGCTGTTGATGGCCAACCTGCAGGCAGCGGTCCGCGTCACGCTGCCCAACTGCACGACGTGCGGCGAACTGCTGACGCAATGGAACGATCTGATCTGCGTCAACACCGACGCATCGCGATTCATCACCGCCCTCGTCGGCATCATCGACCCAGCCACCCGCAAACTCGACCTCGGCGTCGCGGGGCACCACATGCCTCACATCGTCCGCCACGGGCAGAAGTGCACGAGTCTCGAAGCCGAACCGGAGTATCCGTTGGGCGTGATTGAAGACGTGAAATTCGCCAGCACCGAGATCATGCTCGACGCCGGACCGTGTACGCTGGTGACCTATACCGACGGTATCATCGAAGCGATGAACGACGCCACCGACCAATACGGAACCGAGCGAACGATGGCCTTCCTCGAAACGGTCGCCGATCTGCCGCCGCAGAAAATGATCGACAAACTTCGCGCCGACGTGAAACGCTTCTGCGGCAACCAACCGCAAGGCGACGACATCACCGTCCTTGCTATTCACCTGCCATAGCGACCGCCGCCCTACACTTCGCGATCGACGGCTTCTGCCACCCGCTTCAACTCGTCCATCATCTTTGCGAATGATTCGGTGGTGACCGATTGAGCGCCATCGGTCATCGCGTGTTCCGGATCGGGGTGCACTTCGATCAGCAGACCATCCGCCCCAGCCGCCAGTGCGGCTTTGCACATCGACGGAACCATGTAAGCGTGCCCGGTTCCCTGCGACGGATCGATCACGATCGGAAGGTGCGACTCATGCTTGACGGCGGGGATGATTCCGAGCGCCAGCGTGTTGCGACAATACTGCTCGTGCGTGCGAATACCGCGCTCGCATAGAATCACATTCTGGTTGCCTTCGTTGATGATGTACTCAGCCGCCAGGAGGAATTCCTTCAGCGACGCACTCCACCCGCGTTTGAGCATCACCGGTTTGCCGGTTTTGCCAGCGGCTTGGAGCAGGTTGAAGTTGTGCATGTTACGCGTACCGATCTGCAGCACGTCGGCGTATTCGGCGACGAGGTCCATCTGATCGATGCTCATGACCTCGGTGCAAATCGACAAACCGGTTTCGTCGCGGGCTTTGGCGAGCAGCTTCAAACCCTCTTCACCCAACCCCTGAAATTCATAGGGACTCGTGCGCGGTTTGAACGCACCGCCGCGCAAGCCAACCGCACCTGCGGCGGCCACATCCTTCGCCGTCGTGATGATTTGCTTTTCATTCTCGACGCTGCAAGGCCCAGCGATCACACCGAACTTGCGCCCGCCGATACTCTGACCACCGCCAATCGGGATCACCGACGGTTCGTTTTTGATTTCGCGACTTGCGACCTTGTACGGTTTGAGAATCGGAACGATCTCATCAACCATCGGCGCGTTTTCGATGGCCGATGTGTCCATCCCACGATCGTCGCCAATCGCCGCAACCACCGTGCGATCAGTTCCCACGATGGTGTGGTGCTTGAGGCCATACTGCGTAATCAAATCAACGACGTGATCAACGTGCTTCTGCTCCACGCCGGGCTTCATGACAACGATCATAACGACACTCCAAAAAATAAACGGCTTACAACATTCGACCAAGTAGACACCAAGGCGAGCTATTTCCCCTTGGCGGTAATGACCTCCATGCCCCTCATGTACGGCTGCAAAACTTTCGGAACGCGCACATCACCGTCAGCCGTCTGATTCAACTCCAGAATCGGAATCAGAATTCGCGGCGCGGCGATGACGGTGTTGTTGAGCGTATGACAGAAACGCGTCTTGCGATCGGCGTCCTTGTATCGCAGCTTCAGGCGACGGGCCTGGAATTCATAGAACCGCGATGCCGAATGCGTCTCACCATAACTGTTGCGCGACGGCATCCACGTTTCAATGTCAAACTTCTGCACTTGCCCCTGTCCGAGATCGCCGGTGCAGACGTTTACGACGCGATACGGCAATTCCAAATCCTGCAAAATGCCTTCCGCATTGGCCACGATTTCCTGATGGAATTTCAGGCTATCGGCCTCATCGTTCTTGCAGATGATGACCTGCTCAACCTTGTCGAACAGGTGGATGCGATAAAGACCGCGCGTGTCTTTGCCCGCCGCCCCCGCCTCCCGGCGAAAGCATGGACTGACCGCGACCATTTTAATCGGCAGATCTTCTTCGCTGAGAATTTCGTCCGAATGAAATGCGGTCAACGGAACTTCCGCAGTGCCAACCAGTGACATTTCATCGCGTTCGCAAAGATACGCCTGATCGCGCCCCGTCGGAAAATACCCGGTGCCATACATGACCTCTTCGCGCACGAGAACCGGAACGTGCATCGGCGTGAACCCGCGATCGATCATCCGATCCATCGCCAAACGAAGCACGGCTTGATACAGAAGCGCCCCCGCGCCCTTGAGCGTGTAGTTGCGCGTACCCGAGAGCTTCACGCCGCGTTCGATGTCGATGATGCCGAGGCTTTCACCCAATTCGACGTGGTCTTTCAATTCAAAATCGAACGTCGGAACCTCGCCGACTTTGCGCAGCTCGACGTTTTCGGTGTCATCCTTACCAACCGGAACTTCCGGCGCGGGCGGTTGCGGAACCGTCCACATCAGCGCTTCGAATTCCTCGACGACCTTGCGATCGTCTTCTTCCAACGGCTTGATCTTGGTCTTGATGTCGTTGAGTTCGGCCTGCAACGCCTCCGCGTCAGCTTTGATATCGTCGGCGCTCTTGCCCGCAGCCACCGCGTCCTTGTGCGCTTTCGACTTGGGGTTTCGCAATTGGCCGATCTTCTCACCGCCCTCGCGACTTTGCGTGCGCAGCGCGTCGAGTTCCTGTTGAACGCGGCGGCGCTCGGCGTCGACCGCAATCAAACGATCGATGTCGCAGGAGATGCGCTTGTCGGTCGCGGCTTGCTTGATCGCGTCAGCGTTTTCACGAATGAATTTAATATCGAGCATGAATCAATGCCCCAAATCATGTGCCCAAAATATGCAGCCAGCCTTCACATCTGACCTAACGTTGATAATTCTACCGTTACGATCGAGCCGCTTACTATACCATGTCACAACCTCGCGTCATCCGCAGAACGTGTTAGACTATTCGCCCATGTCCACACGTATTGACGTCATCCTGATCGGGCAACTCAGCCAAAACTCGGTATGGTCCGAAAAGAACGCCGTTCGCCCGCCCGTGGCGACGACGACACTCATTCGCGGCGAACAAAACACCATCCTCGTCGATCCGACGCTCGACGGTGAGCCGATGATACGTTGCCTCTATGATCGCTCCGGCCTGCGCCCTGAACAGATCGACATCGTGTTCCTGACCAGTTTCCACCCGACCCACAGACGCGGGCTCGGCGTCTTCGAGAGCGCTTCGTGGCTCGTCAGCGATACCGAGCGAACGGCGGTGATGACCCATCTGGAACGGTTGCGCGAAGGTGCAGACCCGACCGCTGCCCCCATCATCGAGCAGGAACTCGCAATCCTTGAGCGAATTGGGTCAGCCGACGATACGCTGGACGAAAACGTGCATTTGTTCCCAAGCCCAGGTGCGACCCCCGGGTGCACGGGGTTGCTTATCGCCGATTTGCAGACCACGATAATCGCAGGCGACGCTGTGCTGACGCGCGATCATTTCGAGCAGGGTCTGGTGTGGGAGCAAGCCGCCGACCCGGAGCTGGCCAAGTCGTCGCTGGCTGAGGTCAACGAAATCGCCGACATGATTGTCCCCGGCCACGACAACATATTCGCATCATCCGTGCGGTTTATGTAGCCAAATCCCTGTTCTTTGTAGCGTAAACGCAGATTGATTTCGTTATGGCTTCTGCGCAAGCGCGATCCTACAATGGAATCGTGTGTATGGTGGTCGACCGTCCTGTAGCCCAGTTCAAAATCGAATCGCCCGACCCCGACGTGAATTCGGGTTCTATCATTTGGTTAGAGCCCAATCATGTGAATGGGTCCGCTTGTACCATGGGCGCGCACGCGCTTCGGGCCAAGACGTGTTCGCCTGCCACCGACCAAATCTCACGTGGACCGGATGATGCGTACGAACTTCAAATCTCTGCTCAGGCAGGTGGCTGTCTTTGCCATCTCGACGGTGCTCGCATTCGTCGTGCTCCTGAAGTTCGGTGTCATCACCAGGCTTTCCTACCACATTGAGAAGGGCCGACTCCAGGCGCTGCGCGAGTCGATGCCAACCGGAGGTGAACTTGACCCGTGGAATAACCGCGCCCGCAACATTGCCGAACTGGTCGCCCCGGCAGTCGTGCAAATTGTGACAGAGCGCAAGTTCAACCAAATCGACATTTCAAACCTTGAGTCAATCACCGGCGAGCATCAAAAGCCTGCCGATTTCATCGATTCAAACGGCCTCGAAGGCCACCAACGCCTTGAGACGCCCGATGCGATTCACGATCGGGATCTCTACGTACAGGATGGTTATGGCAGCGGATTTGTGGTTAATGCCGAATTGGGCCTCGTGGTCACCAACAACCACGTCATCGCCGGAGCCGATACGATTCACGTGTACCTCGCCGACGGTCGGAGGGTCCAAGCCACCGTCCGAGGAGCGGACCCGAAAAGCGACATCGCCGTCGTCGCCATACCGCCCGGGCAACTTCACGAACTACCACTTGGCTGCAGCGATTCGGTTGAAGTCGGCGACGATGTGTTGGCTGTTGGCAATCCGTTCGGTCTCGATGGCAGTTTCAGCCGCGGGATCGTCAGCGCCAAGAGTCGCTCCCGCATTCCGATCGAGGGCGTGGAGTATCGCGGATTTCTGCAGACCGACGCCGTGATCAATCCGGGCAACAGCGGCGGTCCGTTGATCAACATGCAGGGCGAGGTGATTGGCATCAACACCGCGATCGCTACCGAATCGGGCAATTATGGCGGTGTCGGGTTTGCGATTCCCTCAGCGCGGGTTCGACGAATTCTGCCGGTGCTCGAACGCGGAGGAAAGGTGATTCGTGGATATCTGGGCGTGAGCATCACCAGCGTCGAACAGAAATCTGAACTGGCTCAGCAACTCGGCTGGGACAGCTACCTTGGCGTGATCGTGGAACGAATTCAGCCGAACTCGCCGGCCCACAAGTACGACGTGCGTAAGGACGACGTCATCATCAGAATCAACGGCCAAGACGTCCGCGACACCGACGATCTGATCAACTCGGTCGCAGAGATCACGCCCGGGACGAAAACGCGTTTCGACCTCTGGCGTGACGGCCAAGAGCAATCGCTCGAGGTGATCATCGGCCAGCAACCTGCAGGATTCACGCCACGCGCTGTCGATCCACGGGAATAGCACCAATTCATCCGGTGCACCCCAGCGCGAACATCGTTCGGAGACGATGTCCGCGAATCACCCGCGTCGGACTATTCGTCTTCGTCGAATTCTTCGTCCTCCAAGAACTCTTCCTCTTCGGTCTGCGGTGCGTTGGCCCGCTCCTCTTCGAGAATGTTCTGAAGCATGGTGGCTTCATCGAGGTCGATTGAATTCATGTAACGGACAAAGAGATCGATGTGATCCTGATTGTAGTTGGCCAGGTCCTCGGTGATCTGCGCCGCTACGACGGTTCGATCACCATCTTTTCGGAACAAGCCCTTGGGCATCTTCGTGTCAATCATCAGTGCGCCCGGATCCCACAACCACCGCTTGGTCCAGGTCGGCTTGAGACGATCCCTCGCATGCACGAAGCTCGGGGCAATGACCGACGGATCGTATTCGGTGGACGTCGCGGATGCGTGACAATTCAAGCAGTCCATGCCCAAGAAGTTTTCGCGGGCCATCGTGCGCTCCTGCTCGGTCAGATCGGGCATCTCCGGCGGGAAGTACGGCGACGTCTGATCCGACATGGCCTCGAAGAAGCGAACGAGGATTCCGATTTCCTCATCCCAGAGGTTGAACGTCGGCATCCGCACAGTCAGGTAACTTCGGACGCCGTTCTGATGAATGTGCTTGGTGCTCATCGCCGGGTTGCGCAGGAACTTCGCGAGCCATTCCGGATTCAATCGCGCGCCAGCCCCCACCAGACTCGGCGGCAACTTGCCCGCATTTTCGCCTTGGTACTGCGACAACATCGCGATCGCGGGCACCTGTCCGGGGAGCACTTGGTGGCAACCCTGGCAGTTGTATTTCTTTATGACCCACCAACCCTCGACGATCGCCTTGTCCTTGCCGACCGGATTGTGCTGCATGGATTCGGGGATATCCGAATCGACCGACCCAAGCAGATAGGTGACAAGCTGCGTCACTTCCTCCTCGGACAGTCCGAAGTTCGGCATGCGTGATTTTTCAAGCGGGCTTTCAAAGATCTTGCCTTCGTCGAAATACTCGGGCTTGATCAGCTTGTGCTCAAAGAAACTCTTGTGGTTGTACTCGATGCCTTCGCCAGAGTGATTGCGCTTCGCTTCGTGCGTGTGCAGGGCGAAGTCCAGACGCTCGATCGGCTTGTTGCCCTCGGTGGTCAGGTCGGTACCAATCTTGCCGACTTTTTCGAATCCGGCGATGTCGTGGCAGCCCGCACATCCGTAGTGGCGAATGAGCATGTCGCCAGTCTCTCGCAGTGAGGGGTCATCAAGGTGCGAATAGTCTTCCGGGGTGTCGGTCGGGTCCGAGAGCGACATTAGATACGTCGCAATGTCGTTCGCTTCCTGCTGCTCCAAACGCAGATTCGGCATGAGCGACCAATCGGGCGTGTCGTGAATCCAACCCGCGATGTAATCGAAGTTGGCTTTCTCGCCAACACGCGAAAGTTCCGGCCCCCAACTGCCGCCGGACAACTCTGGCGCATCTTCGTTCAGTTCTGCCCAGTGACAACCCTGGCAACCGCGCGATTCGAACAGTTCCTTACCCTTGGCAGCATCGCCCTTTTCATAACCCGCATCCACCGGCGGATCGGCGGCCTGCCAGACGGCGGCTGCGATCGCCTTCAAATGATTTTCCGGCAAACGGAAGACGGGCATCCGGGTGGTCGGTCGAAACGCCCGCGGATTATCGATCCAGGGCGTCACCCATTCGGGACGCAACTTGCTCTTGATCGGTCGCAAACTCGGCCCGACGCGTTTGAGCTGCGCGCCGAGCGCATTCTCGCGCCGTTGCAACTCGATCAATTCCGATTCGAGCCCGCTGATCTTCAGCGTCAAGGCATCCAGCGCGGCCAGCGCTGAATCCACCTGCTCATCGGTGGCGTCCTCGCCGTGAAAATCACCATCCGCGATTTTGCCTTGCTCTTGATACTCCCACTTGGTCTGCTGAATGGCCTCTTCCACGGTGGCGATCGCCTGCGACGTTCGGCGCTGATCCGCCCGTTCCGTATCGAATCCATCGCGCGGGTGACATCCCCAGCAACCACGAAAGCGGAAGAGTTCCTTGCCTGCGTTGAGCGTGTCGGCTTCTGGCAGATAGAGTGATTTCTCGTGGCACTGAAGACACCCGGCTTCGGTGTTCTCCTGCTCATACATGGGCCACAACCAATGCTTGATACGGCCATGGCCTTCTTTGGCACTGATGGTTGCTCGGCCGTTACCACCGTGGCAGGGTGAACATCCAAACTGTTCGGGATCATGAATCTCCAGCAGCTTGCGGTTCGGATGACTCTCAAACGCACCTGCATATTCGCCGGAGAAATCCTCTTCCGTCAGTTCCAGCGGCTCGCGGTTTCCGAGGTGACACGACTCGCATCGCTCGACAAGTTCAAGCGATCCGGGCACATAGATCTGTTTGATCTCGACCTTGAATCGATCCATCTTGTTGATCAAGCCGTCAACTTGCGACGATGACAACCCCGGTCGCTCTTTGCTCTCAAGTTCCGCAAGCGCCAACTTCAAATCACGCAACGGCGCGTCGAGTGCAGCCCGTTGCTGAATCAACTTCGCTTTTTCCGCTTTGGCTTCGTCGAGCGCATCAGAGAGCGAACGATAGTTGAACGTCTTAGTCGCGGTGGAACCATCTTCCATTGACACCAGGTCTTCGACGACAACGTCTTTCTCTTTCACCTCTTTCAGCTCGGCAGCCAACTCCTCACGATGGCTTCCTTCCGCATGCTCAAGACGATACGTCAGCGCCATCACTTCACTGCGCACCACCTGCATGCCCTTGGTGAGTTTCGTTACGCGGGGATTGAGAACGTTGGCCATCCGCTCATCGATCTCGGCGAACGGACCCTTGAGCGATTCCTGCTTGTTCGCAATCTCTTCACGTAGTGCTTCGATCTCGGGGTTATTCTTGAGACCGGATTCAAACTCGAGCACGTCAGCTTTGACGCCCTCAAGATGATCCTTGTACTGCTCGATGAATGTGTGCTGATACGACTTCCAAGGACGCTTGGTGACAAACTCATCGTAAAGCGCCCAAACGCAAGACAACGCCAAGAGGATGGAGGCAACGGTAAGCGGCAAGCTCAAAGACCCATAGACAATGGGATCCTTGCCGTGATGGGGCGTATCGGACAAAGTCGCAATCCTTGTTCAATAAACTATTTAAGATCAGCGGTCACAGAATTCGGACCCGATTTCACCGCCCACGCACCACTCGCGCCGAGGGGTGGGCTCGCCAGGTCCGTCTGCCTTATTCGATCAATCGGGCATCCTAGAACCGCCAACGGAATTGTCAACGATTCCGGCCCATTCAGGGCACCATTGGTGCTATTGCCTCCCCCAAAATCCGGGAGGTTGCCGGTGCCAAGCCCCATCGACGTTCCCCCACCGAGCGGGTCATTCCCGATTCACTCGGATTTCAGATTGTGAATTGCCCATTGACAAGGCTTGGGCAGCGATTCAACATCTGATTTCACAACTTTTGCAATGTCCAAAACCGCACACAAGGGCCCAAACACATGATCGTCGTCAACACCGAGACCATCCCCGGCCACAACATCCTCGAGGTTCGAGGGTTGGTCCAGGGAAATACGATTCGCGCCAAGCACTTCGGACGCGACATCGCCGCCGGACTCAAGAACCTCGTCGGCGGAGAATTGAAGGGATACACCGAACTCTTGACCGAAGCCCGGCGACAGGCCATCGAACGGATGCTCTCCCAAGCCGACCAACTCGGCGCCAACGCCATCGTCAACGTACGGTTCACCACCAGCGCCGTGACGCAGGGGGCGGCAGAACTCTACGCCTACGGGACAGCCGTCGTCATCGATTAGGAGTCGCAGTCATGCCCAATGAGCTAATAATCACGGTGATTGGCGTGCTGGCCCCGCTTGCCCTCGGCTATGGCATCGGTCGATGGCGCGAGCGCAGCCATCTCGCGTCACTCGCGCGGCGTGAATCTGAAAACACCGACATGATTGTCACAAATTTGAAGATCGGCCCCGACCCCCAAAACGTCCGCGGTGCAACCTTCGTCTCTGGCGGCGCAGTAATCGCCACCGATTATTTTAAGACATTCGCAGCCGCTCTTCGTCGAATCATCGGAGGTGAAATGCGCAGCTACGAGACGCTTATGAATCGCGCCCGGCGCGAGGCAACGCTGCGCATGTTGGAGCAAGCACGTCAGGTGGGCGCCACCGAAGTCTGGAACATTCGAATCGACACGTCCAACATTCTCAGCGCCACCTCCAACAACAAGACTGCCAGTGTGGAAGTCTTCGCGTTTGGCACGGCCATCGTCAGATGATCGGCGCCCATGTCCGAACCAAGCCAACCCAACGAGTCAGACAACGACGTTTCACGCGCATCGTCTCAGGAAGACGCGGCGCCAGCGCAACGATCGCCAAGTCGAACTGAAAAAACGTATGAGACCGGTCAGAGCATCTTCGATGAACCGGATATCTTTCCGGGACGCAAAGGTGAAGTCCTCGATCGCGATTGGTCCTGCGACTATTGCGGCGCCAACCTACGGGGCATGCCGCTGGAAACGCCCTGCCGAGAGTGTGGCAAACGCAACTGGTATCGTCCGCCCCCTCAAGGCGCCAACAGCTACGAATCGTGGCTTGTCCAAAAGCAACAGGAAACCAAACCGGGAACCGGAATCGCGATTGCATTGGCGTGCGCCGTGGTTGGCGGACTGTTCGCAGTGGTCAGTTCGATGATGGGGACGAGTCCCGGCGGCTTCATGGGAACGAGCCTGCCGCTTCTTATGATCGTGTTTGGACCGCTGGTCGAAGAGACGATGAAAGTCGCGGCAGCATCCTACGTCGTCGAAGTAAAACCGTATCTATTCAAACGCAGCACGCAGGTCTATTTCGCGGCGATCGGTGCGGCGTTTATTTTCGCCGCACTGGAAAACGTCCTGTATATCTTCGTGTACCTGCGCAATCCGAGCGACACCATCATTCTGTTTCGCTGGACGGTTTGTG
>JAUIEW010000394.1 GCA_030429365.1 Phycisphaerae bacterium | reverse complement strand
GGGCTGAAACTGAACCGTGGTCCAGAAGTACGCGAAGAAGTACACCATGCCGACATACGCAAGCGTATAGAGGTAACCGCCGGGAGACAGCGCGTTGCCCAAGAACGTCCAGACACCCCAGTACCATTTCTGATTGATGAAATCGAGAAGGTACTTCGGGAACATCATCAGCGTACTGGCGAAGATGATCGGCATCACGCCACCGTGATTCACGCGAAGCGGCAGATAATTCCGCTGTCCGCCATACACGCGGCGACCACGGGTCTGCTTGGCCTGCTGGATCGGGATCCGTCGTTGACCTTGCGTGATCAGAATCGAGCCAGCCACCACGCCGATGAATGCCAGAACCAGGAACAGGATCTTTCCTGGTCCCAATGAATTGGCCCCGCTGGCCCGAACGCTGAACGCCGCGTTTTGGACAACGTAAATAATCGCTTGCGGCATCTGTGCGACGATGCCGGCCATGATGATCAGGGATATTCCGTTGCCGATTCCGTACTCGTCGATCTGCTCTCCAAGCCACATCAAAAAGACGGTGCCCGTCGTGAGACAGAGCACAGCCAGCAGAAAATACATGATCGATCCGGAGTACTGGGCGTAGACCATATTGTTGCTGAACAAATACTTCATCCACATCGAAGCCTGGATGACGCAAAGCCCGACCGTCGCATAACGCGTGTATTCCTGAATCTTCTTGCGGCCGCTATCGCCTTCCTTCTGCAACTTCTCCAGCGCCGGAATAACCGTCACAAGAAGCTGGAAGATAATCGAGGCGGAAATGTAGGGCATGATGCCCAAGCCAAAGATGGTGCTCTGCTTCAGGTTACCGCCGGTAAACAGCGCGAACATATCCGCAAGGTCACCGGAACCGCCACCGCCGCCGCTGCCAACCAACAATTCCTGGTTGACGCCGGGCAACGGTACGTAAAACCCAATGCGATAGATCGCGAGCAGCCCCAGCGTGAACAGAATCTTGTTCCGCAATTCGGAGACGCGCCAGATGTTGATGAAGGTGGAAAACATCAAAAAGTCTCTCGTTGTGATCGACCGAATTTCTCGGTGATCGAGTTGTAGAATCGTTCGCTGGAGGCGGCGAATCTGGAAACCAAACGACCGATTCCCAAACTACAAGACGATGACTTCGCCGCCCGCACTCTTGATCTTTTCCTCGGCTGACTTGCTGAACTTGGATGCTTCGATCTTCAAAGTCTTGGTGAGTTGACCATCACCGAGAACTTTGACTTTGTTGCGGAGGTTGCGAATGAGGCCGGCTTCCAAAATGGCCTCAGGTGTCACATGCGCCCCCGCGTCGAAGCGTTCCTCAAGGTCTCCCACGTTGACCACGTGGTAATCCGTCCGGAAATCGGCATTGCTGAAACCACGCTTGGGCACGCGACGAAACAGCGGCATCTGACCGCCTTCACCCATACCGCCACGTTTGGCGCCCGCACGCGAACCAGCACCCTTGTGACCGCGGCCACTCGTTTTGCCGCTTCCACTACCGATACCGCGGCCAATGCGTTTCCGCTTGCGGTTCTTGCCAGCCAACTTGAGAATTTCTGTCAGATTCATGACGTTTGATCTTTCAAAAACAACCTGAGGCCTTGAGTCGCTCAAGGACTCGAACGATCCGAGCGGATAGCTCGAATCGAAAAAATCCTGTCTCAATTAGGACGCGAGCGATACGCCGCGCAAGCTTGCAATCTGCTCCCGATCGAACAAACCGTCCAACGCCTGGAAGGTAGCCAGGACAAGGTTCTTGGGATTGTTCGAACCGTAGCTCTTGGTCAAGACGTCTTTCACGCCAGCCAACTCCAACACTGCGCGAACGCTGCCGCCGGCGATGATACCGGTACCCTTGCTGGCAGGAAGCATCACGACGTGACTCGCGCCATAGCGACCAATGGTCCGGTGCGGAATCGTGCCTTTGACCAACCCGACCTTCTTCATGCTGCGGGTTGCGATCTTCTTACCCTTCTCAACGGCAGACGGCACCTCGCGGGCTTTGCCATAACCAACGCCGACGCGACCATGCCGATCGCCCACCACGACCAACGCTGAAAAGCTGAAACGACGGCCACCGCGTACAACCTTTGCACAGCGGTAGATCTTGACGACGTTGTCTTCCAAGCCACCGTCATCAACTCGCGGCCCTGATGTTTGCATTCGACTCATGGTTTTGCCACCTGTGTGCCTAAATCACCTGTTGCCAGGAAAATCGCTTACTTTTAAATCTAAAACTTCAAGCCACCTTCGCGTGCCGCCTCGGCCAGGGCTTTCACCCGACCGTGATACTGACGACCATTGCGATCGAAGGCGACCGCAGTGATACCTTTTTCCTTGGCGCGTTCGGCCAACATCTTGCCAACTTCAGTCGCCGATGCGACATTGCCGCCCTTGCCTTTGCCCATCGCCTTGTCCTGCGAACCGGCACAGCAAATCGTCACACCCTTGTCATCATCGATGATCTGAGCGCTGATGTTGCGGAGGCTGCGGGTCACGCTCAGTCGCGGGCGCTCTGCCGTACCAAAGACGCGCTTGCGGATGCGCCGCTTGCGGCGATTCATTCTTACTTGTTTTGCCTTTAGTGCTTCCATCTCTTGGTACTTCCCAGAATTCGTATTGTGATTCCAGCACCCTGCCACGCCGGCATGCGCGACAATCCGCATCATGCCGCCGACAAACGAACTTTAATGTTAACCGCCACCTGCCAGTGCTTTACCGGCCTTACGCTTGACGACCTCGTCGTGATAGCGAATGCCCTTACCTTTATATGGCTCGGGCGGACGGGTCTTGCGGATGACCGCAGCGAATTGACCGACGACCTGCTTGTCGCAACCGCGAATAATCATCTTCGCGGGATCGTTGTCACCACGGGCGGCAGCGACTTCAACTTCGACTTCGACACCGTCGGGAACATCGAATTCGAATTGATATTTGTTTTTTCCACCGCGTCCCATGAAACCACAGTTCAGTTGCAACTTCCTGCCTGCGAGGTTGCAACCATAGCCCGTTCCGTAGACGTGCAGCCGTTTTTCGTAACC
>JAUIEW010000080.1 GCA_030429365.1 Phycisphaerae bacterium | reverse complement strand
CACATTCGCTACACCGATTATTCCAAAGCCAAGGGGCAAAGCAGCGCCGGGGCTTTTAAGATCATCTTTCATTATCTGTTCAAGCGGATGACCAGCTAACCGCGCGGGGTGCAACGGGAGCAATGTCATGAATGCATTTCAGTGGATCGTTCTTCCCATATTGGGGCTGCTGATTGTCGAGCGGTTTGTGGCGCTGTTGCGCGGGAGCGGTCAGCGGCGGGTTGCGCTGTTCTGGGCGTTGGTTTGGATTGGGGCGGCTGTGGCGATTGCCTGGCCCGAATTGACGACGTCGATCGCGAGTCATTTGGGCCTGACGCGCGGGGCCGACCTCGTGATGTACTTTGCGATTCTGTTCAGCTTCGTCGGGTTCTATATGATTTACGTGCGGATGCGCCGCCTCGATGCGAATCTGACGCTGCTCGTGCGCAAACTCGCGATCGAAAACCCGCTGTCCATGGGCGAACAGGATTCACCGGATAAAACTGACAGTTAAGAAAATGCAATCAGCGCGTAGGGTGGGCCGTGCCCACCATGTCGTCGTCGCGCGAATGGCGGTGGGCACGGCCCACCCCACGGATCTTCAAATCAAAGAGGTGTTCACCAAGGATGGGTACGCACACCAATCGATCAGAATATTACATCGGTATGCTGCTATTGGCCGCCGTCATCATCAACGTCACTGGATGCACTTCGGTTTCATTCAAGCGCTTCGAGACGGCCACCCGTATCGACCTCGTCGCCAACCCGGGATTGCCCGAATTTTCTGAGCCGTTTCAATCCAACTACTCCCGCATCAAGCAGATGCGCCGCGCCGTCTGCACCGATCCAGCCGCCATCCAAACAGTGCTCGACATACTCCGTAAATACGAGAAAGGCTGGGTGGACTACTGGGCGATTCCGCCGGAATCGGCACCGGTGACGCTGATGTTTCACGATCAGATGCATTGGCTGGGGACGCTGGATATCCATGAGAAGGCGCTCGGCCATGTGCACGATCTGATACGGCGAATCCCGACGGAGGATGCGTCCAAGATCGTCGGGACCATATGCGATTTTGCCTCGGAGACCGGGAATCTTCGCGGACCCCAACCGGAAGACGGCCGATGGAATTGGTCGCGGAATTCCAGCAATTAAAATCGCAGGTCTCGGGGATGAACAGTAGTGCCACTGCTCTGTGAGCAGTGAAGGGGCGGAATGGCGTTTTAGCTTTTGCACTGCTCACAGAGCAGTGGCACGGCGATTGACTTAACAATCCCCGCGCCGTTCGTTCTCATCAATTCCGAACAGGCATTTACATTTCGCTGGCCAGCAAGACGAAGATCAACGTCGCAATTGCCGCGGCCATCAAAATCATCGAGCGCTCCGCCCCCTCGCTAAACGCATAGGTCCGGTCGAGTCTCGAATGACGGTGATGTCTCACGCGTGTGCGTCGCCGCGAGTGAACCTTGCCGACGATCGGGCCAATTGCCACGGGGGCCTGGCACGTTGCACAAGCGGCAGAGTGACCAGCCAACGTGTGACCGTAGTCGTTCTCCGCTCCGCATGCTTCGCACTCCGCTTGAATCGTTGCCGGCAATGTCATCCGCCGATAGCACGAAGGGCATATCATGCGCACCGAGTCCGTCGCCACCGAATGGGCGTTGGTCGCGTTGCACGCGCCGCAACGAACGTGATACACATTCGTATGGGGTCGCGCCGAACTGATCTTCGTGCGCAACGGTTCAATCGCATCCACGATTGACGTATCAGGATTGGCTGTCGTTTTCATGTCAGATTCCCAATGTGGCGATGGTTGAAATCGTCCCCTCAAACGCTACCGACCGTATTGAAACTGTCCGTGGCTTCTGAAACCACGTGGCGATATTTTCCCGAACCCGCAACTGGAATTGCGCCCACTGTCTCCACATTCACCGGGAGCGGTCCAAGCCGGCGCCGCAAGTCGCTGATGATGCGTTCGCTATTCAGCGAGTTCGCCGACCCATCTTCGACGACCTGCACGTTGATCGAGCGGTCGCGTTGCTGGTGGATTTGAAATTGCTTTACGGAATCCAACTCCCGCATGACGTAGATGGCGGCCAGCGGATGGGTGAGCGTGCCATCCGCCCCGACCAAATGGTCGCCGCGCCGTCCGTCGATCGCGCCGACCAGGCTCAGGCCGCGTCCGCACGCGCATTGACCACCCTTTTTCGTGGCGATGTCACCGGTGCGATAGCGAATTAGTGGAAGTGCGTGGGCGTCGAGATGGGTGATGACGATCTCGCCGCTTTCGCTTTCAGCTACGGGCTGACCGTTTTCGTCGAGTATTTCGACGATGATGTTCTGGTCCATGACGTGCATCGAACCAGACGGGCACTCGTGGGCAATGAAGCCGCCGTCGCGGCTGCCATATCCGTTGACGATCGGCACGTTGAAATAGCGGTAGAGAATATCACGTTGCCGTTCGTCGACGACTTCGCCGGTGACAAACACGGCCTTCAGGTTTTTGGCGCGGTAGACCCTGCCGGTTGCCTCGCAGAATTCGGCGAACCGAGTCAGACTCGACGGGTATCCAAAGATGCTCGCCGGGTCATACGCGGTGATCTGCCGGAAGTACTTTGACATCGTTTCGGGGTTGAGGCGAAACGCTGCAAGGAGCAATTCGTTGGTGACGCGATCGCGGATTCGTTTGAAGCGATCCTGCCCGCGAATTTCGAGCGGTGAGCCCCAGAGGTAGACTTCGCGATCGCCAGGCTGAACGTCGAACCAGGCGTGCGTCAGTATTCGGGCGGCTTTGTCGTATCCGATGCGGCGCCGATCGACGAAGAACGAAAGCGGCTCGCCAGTCGATCCGCCGGTGTTGAAGGGGATCGGTCCGCCATCGACGGCTGCGTTGACCATCTCTGATTGATGCTGGCGAATCGTGGCTTTGTCGATGCGGGGCAGCTGCGCGAGGATTTCGAACGGATCATCGTTTGCCACATTGAGAGCGAGTCTGGCAAACTCCCGTCGATACCACGTGCAATTCGACTGAGCCAACTGCAGGAGCGCACGCAGCTTTTGAGCTTGGATCGCGCGAAGCGCTGACGAAGTTCGCCACTGGGTCGTTTCGCATTCGCGCAGGTACGCGAACGTCTTTCGCCCGAGCAATCGCTCAAGCAAAGGCGACACAATATGTCGAACAATCTGCGGATGCACTCAGCGGCCTCTCTTCGTTATATATGCACGCGTTGATGGGGCGGGCGCATCCTGCGCGCAGCCTGGTCCACACAACCGTATGTCTTATCAATCGACGAGAATCGGTCTTCGCTTGCGATCGGACGCCCGAGAATAATGCAGCCAATGACACTGCCGCGGGCAATGCGCCTTCGGTCAAAGTGCACAACAAAGGGGCGATCCCCAGCGCAATGCTGCAAACTGGCTCGTGTGTTTAATGGGACTGAACAAAGGGCCGCACGAAAGCCTGGAGACGGTCGTATTCATTGATTTGCTGGCATCGACGTTTTTGGTCAGTCGCGACTCCAATTGGCCCGCAGGGATCGCCGCGCCACCTCGGTTGTGCTGAATCGTTGGCGAGAGAGTCGACAAGAAATCACGCCGCATGTAGGTTCTGACAGGCCTGTTTTCGCACAGGGAACTTTTCGCACAGGGAACAGGGGGGATCACTGAAGTCTGGGGGTGTCACGTGGTCGATTGCCCATTGGCAGTTCAAGGAGCGACGGCATTGGACGTCTGGAGCATTCTTGGCGACATCGTCATACTCCTGGGAGCATCTCTGATCGTTGGAGGTGTGTTTTCCCGGTTCGGACAGAGTCCAATTGTCGGGTACTTGATCGCGGGGATGGCCCTGGGCGGACCCGGGAGCATCAATGCGGTTCGATCGGAAGCTGAAATCGAAGCCGTTGCGGAACTCGGCGTGGCTCTCTTGCTGTTTAGCCTGGGGCTTGAGTTCTCCATCAAGAGACTGAAGGAACTTGGAGCGAAGCCGCTGCTGGGCGGAGCCGTTCAAGTTGTTCTGACGATTCTGCTGGCGTCCATTGGGGCGCGCCTCTTCGGGTTGCAAGTGCGGGAGGCCATTGCCTTCGGCGCCATGGTTGCTTTGAGCAGCACCGCCGTCGTGCTTCGCATTTTGGGCGAACGGGGCGAGATCGAAATGCCCCATGGCCGCAACAGCCTGGGCGTTTTGCTCACGCAGGATCTGGCTGTCGTCCCACTGGCACTATTGATGACGATCTTGGGCGGTGACGGAAACCCGGGCGAAGTCGCGTGGAACGTGACCAAGCTTCTGGTGATGGCCACTGGTTTGATCATCGGACTATTCATCCTCAACAAGGTTGCAACCTTCGCGTTGGGAACGTTAACGCTGCGCCGCAACCGCGAACTCACCGTGATCCTGGCTGTCGTGATGGGGCTGGGGGCGGCGTGGGCTTCACACGCGGTCGGCATCTCGCCGGCGCTGGGCGCGTTTGTCGCGGGAATGCTTCTGGGCAGTTCTGCGTTTGCAACCCAGATTCGTGCCGATGTCTCACCGCTTCAAGTCGTCCTGCTCACGCTGTTCTTCGGGGCGGCAGGGATGGTCGCCGACCCCATCTGGATTTTTAAGAACTGGCACATCGTTGGGATGGTCGTCTTGGCCCTGACGATTGGCAAGCTGATCATTGTCTGGATCATTTTCCGGGCGTTTGGACAGCTGACCCGGGTGGCGGCGGCCACGTCGTTGTGCCTTGCACAGGTTGGTGAGTTTGCCTTTGTGCTGGGTTCCATTGGGCGAATCAGCGGCGTCGTTTCAAAGGACACGTATGCGTTGGTTGTGTCCGCCGCCATCGTTTCCTTCTTCCTCAGCGCTTTTCTTGTTCCGCTCGCGCCGGCATTTGGCGGTTGGATGCAGAAACTCATGGGGAGCAGCGTGGATACGAAATCTGACGCAACGAAGTCGAGCGACCCGCCTGACGTTGTGATCATCGGATTCGGGCCGGCGGGGCAGAATGCGGCCCGTGCTTTGCTCGACCGAGGCATCCGCGTGACCGTTCTCGAACTAAGCCAGGACGGCGTAAGGAAGGCCCAGCAATTGGGATTTCATGCGGAATTGGGAGATGCCACGCAGAGCGAAGTGTTGGCCCATGCCCGATTGAATCAATGCAAAGCCGTGGTTGTTACCGTGCCACACCACAAGTCGGGGTTGACGATTCTCGAACATGTCCGTGATCATGCGCCGCATGTGCACGTGATCGTCAGGTCGCGTTACGAGCGCCACGTCGAAGGGATGTATGCGGCGGGCGCGCATGTTGTATCCGGAGACGAACAGGAGGTTGGCGAGTCGTTGGCCAAGCATTTGTGCGAATGGCTGGATAGGCAATCGATCCCGTCACCCGGGACCGCGCCCGGCGCTGCGACAGCGTGAGTCTTCAACAGACCGCGGATGAAGCGACCAGTGTGATGGTCAGCCGGATGCCGCGTTCAACATTTGCTGAAGTCGAGCGCTGGCATCCGTCCACTCCTTATCGATGATGCTGTAGTAGACCGAATCGCGCAGGTGACCGTTGGGCATGATCATGTGCTGGCGGTGGAGGCCTTCGCGGGTGGCGCCGATGCGTTCGAGGGCCCGCTGCGAGCGGAGGTTGCGGCTGTCGGTCTTGAACTCAACGCGGATTGCACCTAGCGTGTCAAATGCGTGCGACAGCAGCAGCCACTTGCAGTGGGTGTTGATCGGCGTCCGCCGGGCTGCTGACCCCAGCCAGGTGTATCCAATCTCCAGCGAACGATGCGCCCGGCGAATGTTCAAATAACGCGTCGAACCGACAGCCCGACCAGACAGCCGATCCACAATCGCAAACGCCACCTGCGATCCGTCAGCCGCGTCCCGATGCGTCGCCTCAATCCAACCGCGACAATCATCCCGAACAACACCCGCAGCCAAAGGCATATAAGCCCAAATCTCGGTCTCGTCAGCCGCAACAGCCAAGTCATCCGCGTGACCAAAATCAAGCGGCTCAAGCCGAACGCGCTCGGACTCGAGGGTCGCAGTCGTTGGTTGAAATGGTGCAGTAGAACTCATATACAGACTCGCACAGGGTGCCCCGCCCTTGAGCGAAGCGGAAGGGTGGGGGACTGATTGCCTCGGCTTCTGAACCTCTAGTTCCAGGATGTCGCATTGCAGGCAACAATATAGCAATCTTCGCACACAAAAAGACTTCGCCATCCGTCGCCATAAGAACGAATTCGGTCTGTGACGGTAAACGCATGGAACATCAAGCGGTTGCACGTCGGGCAGATCGGATTGGGATAGAGCCCAATTGGCGGGCCGCCTGCCGTCCCTTCAACGCCTTCGGTGCAATGAATGTGTCCGTTGCAGTATACAAGCCGGTCGTCGTAAGGCTGAAGCGTGACGAACCCCCGCTCTTTACCAGGTTCGCGTTTGCAAAGACTCTTCTGCATTTTCTTGATCTCTCCGTCGTCATCGTACTCGTCATCGACGATCAACTCTTCCCCGCCGTACTTGCCGCATTCATCAGAGTGGAAGTACATGGTCCAATCCCATTCTCGGCGAGGGCTCACCAGGTGTAAGTGTGTACTTGGCCAATTCGGTAGCCCCGGAATGTCTGACGTCCTGATTGATACATAGTGCCAGGTGACGTTTGAGAGTTTCGGCTCTTGCAGGACCATCTTCAATGGCAACCCAATTGGGTTGCAATCCTTCAGTGCATCATCGCCCCTTACCTTGCCGCCCGTGTTCTTGAAGATGGCATATCGGTTAGGCGAAAAACGCCACTCCGCAGGTCCGGTTTCGGGCACATGGACACCGCTATCAAGGTAAGCGTCAACGCAATCGTTGCGTCGTGCGTGTTTGGCGACCTCTTCCAAAGCACCGGCAGTACCAATCGCCACAAGCATGTCTGAGGCTACATAGTCATTGGGGTTGTTGTGCAGCCGTTCGGCAACGGTAACGGTACACGCGTCAGAGGCGCCATGCATGAGGGGAACAAGGTCGCTGAGTACGACATTGAAGTGCTTCAATTCGTCGCCGGACATTTCGGCCAATTCCATTTGAAACGGCGCGAACAACTCGGGCTTGACGCACGCGAGATAGGTGAAGTGGTCCCCCAAATCGCGGGAGAGTCTCGATTGCCTGCTCTTGCTGGGTTCTATGGCAATCTCATGCAGCATGCGCATCAAAGCTGCAACATCGTCGCCTGTCTCGACGGGCATGTGAAGCGTATTCATCACAGGCTTGAGGGGCATGAGGTGCTCCACTCGCTGAAGGTGCCCCGCCCTTGAGCGAAGCGGCAGGGTGGGGGACTGACTGTTATTCAGTAAACGCAATTCGCGCAATCACAGGAAGATGATCGGAACCCTGGCAGTTTCCCGTTCTGCATTCCGTACAAACAAACGCATCGCTTGTGTATATATGATCCAACCGAATGCTGGGAATCCAGCGAAAAAATGAATTGACGGGCCAGGTGGCGCCTCGTCCCTGTCCACCTTGATCGTGGGCGTCGGTGAAGCCGATTGTTTTCAGGTCGGCTGCATTGGCGCTGTTTTCGGTGAAATTGAAATCACCGCCCATGATCGTGGGCAACTTCTCATTCTTGAGAACGTCGAGCAGATCGGCGAATTGGGAGCGGTGTTCGATGGTATATTCCATGCCCCACGGCGGGAGCAGGTGAATGTTGTAGAGGGCGATCGGTCTTCCCTCGAAGTCGATGACGGCTCGGACCTGCGGTTCGGTTGCTTGCCCGAGCGGGACGCGGAGATTGGGCTTTTCGACGAACGGAAGTTTGGAATAGATCGCGGTTCCGAACGAATCCTCACGCGGGGCGACACACGTGTGTGGAAACACCTCCTTGATTGCACCCCATTTCGGATTGTCGTTTGATTGCAGTTCCTCATGCCAATGGCTCGTGTACTCTTGAAACAGAATCACATCCGGCGATTCATTGAGCACATTCCAGGTGAATGGTCCCGTGTGCTGATTGGTATACAGCAGGTTCACGCTCATCACTTTCAGCGTGGCCCCACTCGGCGTAATCGATCCCGCTGGCCAATATGAAAGAGCTGCCGGTCCCACCATAAACACCATCAACGGCGCGCTCACCAGAAATAGTTTCCAACACCGTGAGAAACTCGCCGCGATTGTGATCAGGACCACAACAATCCCGACGTGAAAGACAAACGTGCGAATGATCGCAGCCGTCCACGAAGCGCCGACGTAGATCGTGTTGGTGTTGCGATAGTCCTGCGGCCAGGCGTATGCAAATATGACTGCTGCGTACACACAGCAAACAAGAATCCACGCCTCAATGTGCAGCATTCGCTTGCGTTTTTCCCACGACGGTCCCCACCAAAGCGACCGCTTGTCATCGTTGGGGTGATTCGGCGCAACTGACGATTCGTTGTTTGCACAGTCCATGGATGCGTATTTCTCCACAATGCGTGAGGTCGTTTGCGGTACAACAATACTACGCATTGCGGCAAACAAAACGCCCACAAGTCTTTGTCGAGACTTGTGGGCGATGGGGTTGATGCGTGGGATTTTGTCGCCGCAATGCTGCGGGTTGAAATCCTAGCCGGTTTGGGCTTGGCCCTTCCCGTCGTTCTTTTTGGTCACTTCCGACTTGGCATTGGGATTGATCATTCTGACCAGTTGTTTGATCGTGCGTTGATGCTTGCGGGCCGCGCGGATTTCAATCGTATTGCCGGAGCGGCCCACGAGGATGTCCTTGATGTCCTTGGGGGCAAACAGGTTGTAGAGGTTGTCGGCGTGGTGGGGCGGCAAGTCGTAGCGCATGGTGACGATTTCGTTGGGATCCTGCTTGCCTTTGCCGTCTTTCTTCTTGCCTTTTTTTCCTGATGCCCTTTGTTTCTTCTTGTTGTCCTTGTCGCCTTTCTTGGCTTTGTGATCATTGCCGGCTTTGCGGTCATCGTGGGCTTTGTGGGGATGATGCATGTCATCGCGGCCATGGCCTTCGCCGGAGTGGATCGCCGCAGCGAGTTCTTCGAGCTTCTTGACGCGTTCTTCGAGGCGATCGACTTTCTGGGCGAGTCCGCGATCGCGCCCGCGTGAACCGCGATCTGCGCGGCGATCGTTGTCGCCTCGGCGATCATTGCGCCCGCGCCCTTCATCGGGGCGGCGTTTACGATCGTCTTTGGCAACTTTCTTAGCGGGTACTTTGTGCATGTCAGCCGGGGCGATTCCCTGCTGGATGCGGGCGACATCGGCGATGACGGCTTGGTCGCGCTTGGAAGCGCGGACGCCGATGCCATCGGCTTGGCTTGATACCAGAACCGGGACATCGGGAAACGCCAGCACCCGCAACAGCGCTTCGCCAGCCGGCTGCGGAAGTTTATAGAGCGACGTGGTGTCCCACGTGCCCTGCATCTCTTCGATAAATTTCGCGGGATCACCCACATCTCGACCGGATTCACGCATCATGAGTTCGGCCAACGCCTCGAGCGTCGCGACTTCCTTGGCCGTTCCGCGAACGTGCAGGCCTTGATTCCGCCGACCGACGAGGACTTTCACGTCCTGCGGAGCGAGCAGGTCGTAGACGGCTTGGGCCTTTCCGGGGCTCAGGTCGAGGAGTTTCTCGACCGAGCGATCTTCGCCGGCTTGCGATGTTGCAGCGATGGCTGCCGACTGACTGATGAAGGATACGTTTGCCACCGTGCCCGCAAATACCGGGGCAGATGCGGCGAACATGATCGCGATTGCGCTGATGGAACCGATCGGTTTCAAACGCAAACGATTGTGAATGTAGTTTGTGATTGTAAGCATGGCGATGCTCCTCGAAATGGACGGGTCGTTGTTATCGCCTCACTTTGAGCAGTGGGGCGGCGACATATTCTTTTGCGATTTCAATCCGCGCGTGGTGCCCTTTTGTCATTCGTGCGCAGTACTGACCAGGATTGATTTTGCATTCCCCTGGATTCCCGCTTGCGCGGGAATGACGACGATGTTGCATCGGGACATAGCATCCCCGCGAATCATCCAACCATGATACGCGTTTGGCCGACCTGCGGTTGCAATTAGTTGTAAGGTCAAACGCTCTGGCGCTTTGTTTATTTCGTGCTTCGTGCCGACTTACTCGGCCGCCTTCGTGACCATATAGACGTTTTCGACGACGAGGCCCGGATTGTGCCGAACGCGCGGGTCGTCGCGCAAGGTCTTTTCAATGAAGCGCTTAACGCCGGGAAAGTTGTGATCGTGAAAAATGATCAGTCCGCCAGGGGCAACGTGGTTGTACCAGTTTTCAAAATCGTCACGGGCGCCTTCGTAGGAATGGTCGGCATCGATGAAGAGCACGCGGATGGGCTTACCGGGGTATTCGCCCGCCCATTGATCGGTCCGGCCGACCAGTGGTGTGACGCGATCCTGATGTCCCGCCTGCGCGATTCGCCGGGTGAACTCTGCGTAGGTGCTGCCGCCGAATCCGGCCACGGATGGATAGGTTTGCCCGTACTCCATGGTCCCTTCAAACGTATCGACGGCATAGACATGACCGGCATCGCGAAGTTGGCAGGCGGTCGCGAGATAGCAGGTCGTCAGCCCGGTCCATGAACCGAGTTCGACAACGTCACCGTCGATGGGCCAACGCAACACGTGATCGTAAATCGCGAGCAGTTGGTCGACAGGCATCATGCCGTCACCGGGCGACCAGTGGATGCGCTTCCAGAGTTGAATCAATCCGCGAAGCGCCTTCGGTTTCAATTCGAGGGCGTCGAACGGGGTGAACGCCTTGCGGGCCAACCCGAGTTTGCGAATCGATCGCACGAAACTGCGGGCAAGCACATGGCCGCCCGTCGTGTTGCAAAGTGAGTAGTAGCATTGACCAGCCAATGACATGCGACACGATCCCCCGTCAAATGCGCACAGTTCTCGCGCCGGAAAAGCGCTCAATGGTTTATCGGACGATCGATGGGCCTACTTTATTGGGGTTGGCCGGCGGAGTAGAAACGCTGAAATCAAAGCGTTCTTGGATGGGGGGCGACAAAAAAACCTGCCTTCGATGGATCGTCGAAGGCAGGTTCGTTTGTCGGTGTTGCGTGCCGGCAAATGTTGTCAGCCAGCCGCAAGCCTTTGCGTTTTAATTAGCGGCGGCTTGCCGTTTGAATGTCGGCGTCGAGGGCAAAGATTTCGACGCGACGATTCTGCTTGCGATTTGATTCGTTTGAATTCGGAACGCGCGGGCGACTGTCCCCGCAACCGCAAGCAACCAAGCGATCGCGGCTGATGCCTTCCTTGCTAAGCCAACGGACGACCGATGCGGCGCGCTCGGTTGAAAGTTCAAGATTGTCTTTCCAACCACTCTTCTTGATCGGAGTGTTGTCGGTGTGACCGTAAACGAGGATGTCCTTGTTCGGGTATTCGCGACGGATCACATCGGCGATGCGCGAAAGGTCGCTGGTTGCTCCACCGAGCAACTTGGCTTTACCCGGTCCGAAGAGTACCGAACCTTCGACCGCGATCATGGCGCCGCCGGGGACCGCTGTCCAACCACTGGGAACCTGCGGCTGGGGCGCCTGCTGAATGATCGGCTGCGGACGCGGTTGATTGCGAGCGGCTGCCAACTGACTGTTGAGGCTCGAATTCTGATTGCGGGCTGACGCAAGGTCGCTTTGGCAGCGGTCGTTGGCGTTGCGCATGGCGGCCAACTCGTCCTGAGCGGCGGTGAGGTCTTCGAGGAGTTGCTGGTTGCTTTCCTCGAGCATGACGATGCGGTTTTTCTTGTCTTCGCAACCGGTTGACAGTGTCAACACACCGGCGAAGGCAAGGGTCAAGAGTGCGGATTTGGCGCGGAACATTTTCTTCATACCTCCAATGTAAACACGAGTATTTCGTTCGATCCCGTGAGGGATTCCATTCCCAAATGCAATGTTCAACTATTCAATTGTCGATCTTCAAAGGCCTGCGCCCGGCGCGGCAACGAATCGTTTGAGTCGATCACGCCTCGTTGTCGGTAGGGGGCTCACTTTGAGGCGGTTTACCACCGCCGGTCAGACCGCTTGCTCGCTTTGGTTCTTCACGGTCCAAGCGCTTCATCAGCTCATCTTGGCGCTTCTTATTGTCCAAGTCGTCCTCGTGCTTCTTGAGCGCCTTAAGATCGGTGACCACCCCGAAGGCGAAGCGGAGCGTGATCCAGGCGAGGACGGCGAACAGCGCCGTAACGAACATCAACCACAGAACGTTGATCTCCTCGAACGTTGTGAGGAACCAAACGGTCACCTGATTTTTCCGGTTCATCCACATCATCAAAATGATGAACAGGGCAAACAGGATAATCAGGATGAGCTTAGAATAGACCTTGAAACGTTGAATAGCAAGGTTCATTTGATCGTCGCTCACTACGGGGTTGTGACTTTTTCAAAAAGCACAGGCATGAAATCAAACAGGTACGCCATGTTGTGAATCGGTTTCGATGCCATGATGGGATCGTAGAACAAAACCACGATTAGGAAAGCGATCGACAACCACGGTCCCAACGGGATCGCGCGGGTGCGTTTGATCGGCAGCATCATCAACCAGCCGATCACCGCGAGGATGGAGCACAACATGAACCCGATCAACACCGTCGGCCAACCGCACACGCAGCCAGCTGCCGCCATCATGTGAATGTCGCCGCTGCCAAACGCCTCGCGGCCGAGGATTAGCGTCGCGACAATTCGCACGAACCAGCCGACCGCACCACCCAGAAGGAATCCCGAAGCAGCAGTCCCGATTCCACGCAGCGGCGTCCAGTCGGTGATTGGAGCCCAACGCAGGATGTCGTCGAACATGATGCTCGTTTGCGTGCAAGAGTCGCCGTAGTACCAAGTTACGCCGCCGAGTCCGATCACCGGCAACAGAATCAGCAGTTCGATGAGCACGGTTCGTCGGGCTGTGTTCTTCTCGGATTCGATCGAATGGATGATCTCTTCATCCGACTCGCGCGGTTCGCTGCCACCCATTTGGATCAGGAAGAACAGGAATACCAGTCCGGGTAGCCAGCGGGCGGTATGCGACAGGGATTGGCTCAGTCCCGCCCCTTCAAACAGCGCCCCTGCCGCTAGAATCAGGATGCTCGATGCCACCGCAATGAGCCCGAGCACACCGATGATATGACGCGTGCCGGTTGGCTTGCCTGCTTCTGAAAGGGCTTCCCGCTCGTCTGACACGGCAGCCTCCCCGTCAATCAGTGGGGCGGCTGCTGTCTGCTCGGTTTCCCCCGCAGCTTCGGCAGAATCAGCCGATTCGTCGTCTGCTTGCGGCTCGGTTGCGGGCGTTACAGCTGCCGGCATCAAGAAGCGGCGGACGATCAGGAATGTGATGATGAGCGTGATCACACCGACAATGCTGCCAGCCGACAATCCGATCGACGGCCGTGGCCACTCAGAGCTCCGGCGTGGCGTCCAGATGGCATGCAGGCAGAAACCGGCGACGGTCGCGAGCGTGGTGAAGCGAATGTCGACCCAATAATGCTCCAGATCAATCGCCGACATGGCAAGCAGCGCCATCATCAGGATGATGTGGGCGAGCAAGATCGGCCAATCCTCGCCGAGCTGCCAAGTCATCCCCGGATAGTCGACGATCACGCCGGTATGCGTGTGGGCGATCAGAAACGCATCCAGCAAAAACAGCACGACCAATCCGGCGGTCATTTCCAGCAACGGGTAGCGAGCGGATATCTTGTTCTTACAGGTGCGGCATCGCCCGCCCAACCGCAGGTAGCTGAAGACCGGCAGGTTGTCGTACCAATGGATGCGGCTGTTGCACCTCGGACAGAACGACCACTTCGGATCGCCGAGGGACATGTCGCGGGGCAGGCGGTAGATGATGACGTTGAGGAAACTGCCGAGGCACAACCCGAACGTGAACAGGAAAGCCAGCCACCAGATTACTTCCAGGGTAAAGCCAACACCATTGGACGCCAGGATCATGTATCGTTACCGAGGGCTTGCTTTGATTGCGTGATGAATGTCTTCCGTGACACGTGCCACTGCTTTGAGAGCAGTGCATATTGAAGCATTTCTTGGAACGCCTCACTGCTCGCAGAGCAGTGGCACGATGATTACTTTTTGTTCAGCGCGATGCGGAAGTCCTAAAGCTTAGTCCTAAAGCTTGTTGTGCGTTCCGTCGCAAAATGGCAGGTTGCAACTTTGGTGGCATTGGCAGATGGCGACGGTGCCGTTTTCAGTGACTTCGCGGATCATGGGACCGACGCCGACCTTCTTTCGCGAATGGGCGCCGTCGCAGTAGGGCAGATTGCCTGAGTGCCCGCACATGCAGTACGCCTTCGTACCTGGGGTTTCAGCAACAACGATCGGTCGGGTGTCATGGATCTGATCGGTCATCGGTTTTTCCTTGCAACCAAGTCACTTGTGGCGAGACGTTCCGGCACTGATGCAAACGACGATCTTCGATAGCTCCGATGCCAGTCCGCCCACGCTATATACTAGCCACCAGCATACCCGATCGTGCCCCGTCCCGCACGTAATCTCAACTGATTGTGCATTTTACGGAGATGCGCCGTCAATTGCAGCGCGGCTTGCGTTGGATCCTGCCCTTCAAACGTGTGCGGGCCAATGAGTCGGCCAAACTGGATCCACACCGGAGCGGGTTTGGGCAAGATCGCCGATCTGGGCCAGGCGTCGTAGGCGCCTTCGATGGCAACGGGGAGGATCGGCACGTTGGCCCGCCGCATCAGATGGATGATCCCCGGTTGGCACTGGGAAATAGCGCCATCGTGTGATCGAGTCCCTTCGGGAAAAACAAGAAGCGCGCCGCCCGCCTTCAGAATCCGAAGCGAAGTCTTAAATGACGCCAGATCGGTCGTGTCGGTCTTGACCGGAAACGCATTGTGCATGCGGATCAGCGCACTTAGACCCGGCACACGAAAGAGTGAATCGCGGGCCATGTAGTGCAGCGGGCGACCCGTCATTGAACCGACAAGCGGTGGGTCGAGGAAGCTCTGATGGTTGCAGGCCAACAGCAGCGGTCCGCGTGGGGGCAGGTGTTCGCGTCCAAACAACCGCGCACGACACGTCAGGCTGAACAATCCACCTAGCGCGAGTGTGCTGGCGCGGTAGATGAGTTTCTTGGGTATTTCGATCATCGCTGTATCGGGAAGCCGGTGGGTTGAATTGCACGCCAACCGCGCCTGGGTTAGCGGGTCACGTCGGGCCAATCCCAATCGGCGATCGCTTTGAGCCTGGCATGATCGGTCATGTCCACTTGAAGCGGTGTGAGCACGACGTAGCCGTCAATCAGCGCACGCAGATCGTGTTCGGGGGGGCCATGATCCTTGAACCATCCCTGTAACAGGAATTCGGGTTGGCCATTTTCGCCGGTGACGCGTTTGTATTCGTCGTCGGTCCGATGGGTGGCCTGCGATGCGACGCGAATTCCCATGGGGCGTTCGTCGGTGACATTCGGGAAATTCACATTGAGCAGGGGGCAAGGATGGTTGCCGGCCATCACGCTCTTACCGTAGTTTTCGACGATGAATCGCGAGAGTCGCGCCGCTTCCGTGAAAACCGTGTCGCCGTCCTCGGCCCATAGCTGTGAGATCGCCACTGAGGGGACACCATGAATTGCACCTTCAGACGCAGCAGCCACCGTTCCCGAATACAGGACATTGATTCCAACATTGGCGCCGTCGTTGATGCCAGAAACGACCACGTCGGGTTGGTGATCAAGCAATTTGCCCAACGCTAGTTTGACGCAGTCAGCCGGCTTGCCTCGTACCGCCCAACCCTCAAAAACGCCATCCACTTCGGTCTTTTTGATGGTCAGGGGTTCACGAATGGTGATACCATGTCCACAGGCGGACTGCACCGTATCCGGCGCGACGACGGATACTTCGGCGATCTTGATCAACTCTTTGTATAGGGCAACAATTCCGGGTGCGGTGATGCCGTCGTCGTTGGTCAGCAGAATTCGCATGGCCGCGATTGTAGATGGCGCCCTTGGGGTGTCAACGTGGGCAAAACCATCAAGCGAGGCGAACAATCATGGTAATTGGCAACATCGCATTGACCCGACGCCAGTCGCGCCACATCGACGAAGTCGCGTCCGAGACGCTCAAAATACCCTCGCTGATACTGATGGAAAACGCCGGCCGCGGTGCAGCCGAATGGATCTGTGAGACGTACAACGAGGTGTTGACCGAAGACTCAGCCAAGGTCCAGGTTGTCTGCGGGACCGGCAACAACGGCGGTGATGGCCTGGTCATCGCCCGCCATTTGCACAACTGCGGATGCAGTGTCAACGTTTGGATTGTCGGAGACCGAACACGCCTGACAAATGACGCCCGCGTGAATCTAAGCATCATCCTGGCGATGGGGCTGAACATCAGTGACATTGTCGACGAAGATGGCGTGGAGCATGCCTGCCGATCCTTCGACGTTGAGGACGTCATCGTCGACGCCATGTTGGGGACCGGGTTTTCCGGCGATGTGCGTGAACCGATGGCGACGTTCATCGGTCGGATCAACGCGAGCCATTGTGACCGGATTGTCGCGATTGATGTGCCGTCTGGGCTCGACTGCGATTCGGGATCGGTCGGGAATGTCGGCATTCGAGCGAGCGCCACGATGACGTTTGTCGCCCCTAAAGTCGGTTTCAAGATTCCGCCCGCCCGCGAGTATCTTGGGAAAATCGTGGTGAAGGGGATCGGCATTCCCCCTTCTTTGGTCCAGGATGTGGTTGCGGAAGACGCCAACGGGGAGCAGTTGGGTGCGCAGTGACGCCAGCGGATACATCAGGCGTTGGTCCATGCACTGCGGGATGGTGGCGACTCTGATTGCGTTGGTGATCGGTGGAAGTTGGCCAGCAATGGCTGGGGCTGCGGATGATTCAGACGGCATGTCTGCCCGCGAAGCCGAATTGCTGAAAACGGCTGGCGACGGTTTCAAAATCAAGTCCACCGCCCATTTCATCGTTGCGTACGACGGCGATTCTGAAACGCTCACCGACTTCATCGCCCGCATCGAAGCCACCTATCGCGGCGTGTATCGGTTCCTCGAGCTCCACGACCTCGATTCCGTCGAGCCCACTGAAAAGCTGGAGATGCTCTTCTTTGAAAGTCCAGATTCATTCTTTGATTATGCCGATCGGACCGGTGCGAACGTGGCGGGCGCGGCTGGATTTTATAGCCCCAAGACGAATCGTTCGGCGTTCTACAATGCACTCAAAATGCAGCAGCTTGTCGGCGTGAACGATCAAATCGAGTCGATTGAGACGTCACTGGATCAAATGAAACGATCCGGTCGCAATCGAAAGAACGCCCTCAAACAGCTGCAACGACTTCGCGTCCAACGCGACCAAACCATCGAGTCGGTCAATCAGTTGGTGGTGCAGCACGAAGTCGCCCACCAGGTACTCTTCAATGCTGGATTGCATTCGCGCGAGGGCGATCAACCCGCATGGCTGGTCGAAGGTTTGGCGTGTTTGTTCGAAACGCCGCCGAATCGAAACGGTGCGGGGTTTGCCACGGTTAATCAGTATCGCCTGTTGAACCTGCGCGAAGCGCTCAGCGGTGAGATCTCGCCCAAACGCGTGCGCGCGAGCAGCTACAAAGATGCCGTGCGGCAAGGCCGACTGGTTCCGCTACGCCGGTTGATCGGAGATCGAAGCATCTTTGACACCAGGCAAGCGAACATCGAAAACGCTTATGGTCAGGCCTGGTCGCTCGTGCACTACCTTCACCGTCGAAAGCGTGTCGAGTTCGGAGATTATCTGACGGTGATGGCCAAGCGCCCGGTCGACCGACAATACTCCGCAGCCACGGAACTGATGCTGTTTGAAGAAGTTTTCGGCCCGGTCGACGACGAATTCATCAAGGATTGGCTGGACTACATTCTGGATTTGCGGGTCCGGCAGGTGCGATAAATCGGTTTCGAGCGGCACATCGCAATAGTCGATGCGGTCGGTCGTTGTGTAGACTGAGTGCATCGGGTGGCGTGAAGTGAGCCAAACGGGATCTGTGCCATCCGCATGCGTTGCCCGGCGAACGGTACTGAAGGGATCTACGAGACGATGAGGTTGGCGATTTGCGTGTCATTGTGGTTTGGATTGATCGCAGCGAATGCAATCGCCGCGCCCATGCCCGAACTAAAGCCCGCCACCAATTGGGATGCGGAAGCCGCTGCCCATTTGCTTCGACGGGCAGGCTTCGGCGGCACGCCGGCGGAAGTGCAGAAACTTGCATCAATGGGCCTCGAACAAGCGGTCGCGAACCTCGTCGACTTCGAGTCCATTCCGCAGACCGATCCCGAATTCGTGCCCGTCGAACTGCCCAACCCGCGAACCGTTCAGAAGAAACGCAAGGCGCTTGAACCAGATTCGGCGAAGGAATTGAATCAACGGTTGCGCCAGCTCAGTCGACTCCAGATGGAAGACCTGCGCGCGTGGTGGATGCGGCGGATGATTGTGACCCCGCGACCGCTCGAAGAGAAGATGACGCTCTTCTGGCACGGGTATTTCACTTCAGGTTTTCGCGAAGTTCGCAGTTCACAGATGATGTTCGACCAGAACGTTCTTCTGCGCAAGCACGCGCTCGGCAATTTCCGCGACTTGCTCGTCAAGATCAGCCAGAACCCCGCGATGCTGCGGTACCTCGACAGCGAAAGCAATCGCAAAGACGCCCCCAATGAAAACTATGCCCGTGAACTTCTGGAGTTGTTCACGATGGGGGAGGGCAACTACACCGAGAAGGACATCAAGGAAGCAGCCCGAGCGCTGACCGGCTGGACCATTCGCGATGGCGAATTCAGAGACGTCCGGCGGATGCACGATTCGGGGGAGAAGACATTTCTCGGGAAGACGGGGAATTTTGACGGCAAAGATGTCATCGACATTATCCTGAGTCAGCCGGCGACGGCGCGGCACCTTGCCCACAAACTGCTCCTGTTTTTCGTGACGCCCGAACCCACCCCGGAAATGATTGACGCCCTC
>JAUIEW010000079.1 GCA_030429365.1 Phycisphaerae bacterium | reverse complement strand
CGCTCAAACAACTCGATCCGTCCAAAATCGTCGGACGCGGCTTAGCGTTCAGCGCCCACGGCGTCGGGCGATTGGAACCGCTCGAAGATTTTCCCGACTCCAACCTCGCGCTCTACGAACTGATGCGTTCGTGGGGCATTGCGCTGTATCCGGACGTCAAATGCGTCGACAGCATCGATGCCGCGATCGACGTCTGCAACGCCTTTGGCCAACAACGCGCGACGCTCGGTTATGAAGTCGATGGCATGGTGCTGAAAATCGATTCACGCAAACAGCGCGAGCGACTCGGCAGCACAAGCCGCTATCCGCGTTGGTGCATCGCCTACAAATACGAAGCCGAACAGGGTGAAAGCGTTCTGCTCGATGTCGATTTCCAGGTCGGCAAACTCGGCACGATCACACCGCGTGCCCGCATGGAACCCGTGCAGCTTGCAGGGACCACCGTCCGCCATGCATCGCTGCACAACTTCGACCAGGTCGAACGACTCGACGTCCGCATCGGCGACACCGTCGTCGTCGAGAAAGCCGGCGAAATCATTCCGCAGGTCGTTCGCGTCGTGCTCAAAAAACGCCCCAAAGACGCCAAACCGATCGAGCGCCCCACGAAGTGCCCTGCCTGCGGCTCACCCGTCGCCCAGGACGAGGGCGGCGTGTACATCCGCTGCACGAGCATCGACTGCGTCGCCCAGCGCAAGGAACGTTTGATCTATTTCTGCCACCGCGACCAGATGGATATCGAAGGCGCGGGCAAGGTCTTGATCGAACAACTCGTCGATGCCGGTTTGGTCAAAGACTGCGCCGACTTCTACACGCTGCATGAGAAACGCGACCAGATCGCGGCCATCGAACGCATGGGGGAGCAAAGCACCGACAACTTCCTCGCCGGCATCGAAACGAGCAAAGAAAAACCGCTTTCAAAATTGCTCGCGGCTCTCAACATTCGCTTCGTCGGCGGATCGACTGCCGCCGCGATCGCCGAGCACTTTGAAAACATCGACGCCGTGATGGCTGCCGGCATCGATGAACTGCTCGAAGTGGACGGTGTGGGCGACGAGTTAGCCGCAAGCGTTCATGCGTTCTTTGAAAACGAGACCAATCGCGAAATCATCCGCCGATTGCGCGATGCCGGCGTCAACGTCACCCAGCCGAAGAAAACCTCGGACGCGTCGGGCCCATTCGCGGGACTCACCGTCGTCGTCACCGGTACGCTTGAAGAGATGACCCGCAACAAAGCCCACGAATTGATTGAGGCCATGGGCGGCAAGGTGGCCAAGTCCGTCAGCGCCAAGACCGACTTGCTCGTGGCTGGGGCAAAGGCGGGTTCGAAATTGGCCAAGGCGGAAAAAATTGGCGTCGAAGTTATCGATGAAGCCGAATTCATCGCTCGAACAAACGCATCGTCTTAGGACGGCTCAAGAAGAGCGCATGCGTAGGGTGGGCCATGCCCACCATGTCGTTGCCGTTCAAACAGCGGTGGGCACGGCCCACCCTACACTGGAGCAGCCCCGACGCCGGAGACCCTCCATGAACGTGCCAAGTTTTGAGATCGGGAAGGACAACTGGGCTAAAGTCGTACGCGAGTTCGCCGAATCGCTCGACAAAGCATACTTCGAAGACTTCGAGCCAGTCACCGCCGAACAAATCGCCAACGTCGAAGCCCAAGTCAACCGCCAACTACCGGAAGACTACAAAGCCTTCCTGCTGGAATTCGGCGCCGGTCCATTCACCGAAGATGTCGGCGGAGGCGGATTTGATACGCCCGAAGAACTCTGCATCGAACCGTCGTGTGCGATCTATTTTTTTACCGGAACTGCCGGCGAAGTCAGCGACGAAATCCACGAGCGCTTCTATCGCTCCCATGGCGAAGACAACGGCGCGCCCGACGTTTTCACGCCCAAGCGCATCACCCATGACGGCGTCAATCTCCTCGACATGTTTCAGATTGGCAGCAACGGCGCCTGCTGCTACCACGCGCTTCACGTCGGATCCGGACAAAGACCGTTCGGATACGCCCTGATGTCTGACTGCCACGATTTCGAGGATCAAGCCGCAACGTTCTCCAATGGGCTAGCCGGCATCCTTGAGCAACATTGGGAATACGTCAACGAAGTCTGGGAGTGACCGGATCGCCGCCGACCCCTATATTCATAGGCCCCGCCGACGCGTTGCTTGCTTTCGCGCCCATCGTTACAATGCCCCGTTCAATCGAGCAATTCATCAAGTTTTGCGATTAACTTCTCTGGAGTTGTCATGAAAATCCTCGTCACCGTGAAGCCTGTCGCCGATCCGAACACACCGCCTGCCGCCTGGATCGATTCGGAAAAAGGCAAGAGCGGTTCCGTCAACTACGTCGCCAACTATTTCGATCTAATCGCCGTCGAGCAGGCCATCCGCTTTAAGGACATGGGCGTCGATGACATCTGCGTGGTCTCTGTCACCGACGAATCGAAGATGGCCCAGGTGCGTTCCGCGATCGCCATGGGTGCCAACCGCGCCACCTTGATCGATCCCGGAGAACGCAAGCTCGGTGCGTATCAGTTGGCCGCAGCCATCGCGCATGAGGTTAAGAAGGAAGAACCCGCGTTTGTCCTGATGGGCAAGCAAGCCACCGACGACGATGCGTCGCAGGTTGGCCCGATTCTTGCCGGGATTCTAGGTTGGCCACAAGCGACCTTTGTGTCGCAGATCGAATTCAACGACGACAAGTCGCGCGTGAAGGTTGGCAGAGAAACCGACGAAGGTGTCGAAGTGCTCGACGTCAAATTGCCAGCCGTCATCACCTGCGACCTGCGCTTGAACGAACCGCGCTACGCCACGCTGCCCAACCTGATCAAAAGCAAGAAAGCGCCGATGGAACACCTGAAGTTCAGCGAACTGGGGATCGAAGACAGCCCCCGCGTCACCGTCGAAGGCTATAGCCTGCCCGAAGGGCGCAGCGGTGAAGCCAAAATGGTCGCCGATGCAAACGAACTGGCCGCCACGCTGAAGGAAATGAAACTGGTCGATTAAGAAGCAGCGCGTAGGGTGGGCCGTGCCCACCGCTGTTCGCGCGCTAACGACATGGTGGGCACGGCCCACCCTACAAGAAGCCGCAACATACCGCGTCAATTGGACCGCGGATCACAAACGGAGTTATCCAAGTGAAAATCCTCGTCGTCGCCGAGATGCAACTGGGCAAACTCAAACCATCCAACCGCGCCACCATCCGAATGGCCCAGGACCTCGCCGCCCAGGATGGCGGATCGTTTTCAATGGTCCTCATCGGACATCAGCTTGACGATACGGTTGGTGAGTTGAACAAGTACGGTGCAGATACGCTGTACGTCATCGATGCGCCGCCATTCGAACATTACCTTGCCGACACGCTTGCGGACGCGATCTGCAAACTGGTCAAAGCGCAGGGCTTCGATCGCGTACTCGGTGGTGAGGCGACGACCGCGCGCGACTACTTCCCGAGACTCGCCGGAGCGCTCGATGCCGGCATGTGTCGCGGTGTGTGCGCACTGACGCAGATCGACGGCGCGACGTGCTATCAACGCCCGGTTTTTTCGGGGATGGCCCTTCGCACCGAGCGCATCCACACGCCGATTCACCTGATCACCGTCGATCCGACGGCCATGGGCGAACCGAACGAAGGCGGCGCGGGCGAAGTCGTCGCGTTTGACGCATCACCCCAAGACAATGCCAACGTAAAATTCGTCGAACTCCAACGAGCCGCTTCCGAACGACCGGACCTCACGGTAGCAGACCGCGTCATCGGTGCGGGACGCGGCATCAAGTCAGCCGACTATCTCGACACGATCGGTAAGTTAGCCGACAAACTTGGTGCAGCAGTCGGCGCAACCCGCGCGGTGGTCGACGCGGGCTGGCTCCCCAACGAATTCCAGGTCGGCCAAACCGGCAAAGCCATCGCCCCGAAACTCTACATCGCGATCGGCATCAGCGGCGCAGTACAACACGCAGCCGGCATCCGCGGCGCAAAAACAATAGTAGCCATCAACAAAGACGCAGAGGCCCCAATCTTCAAAATAGCAGACGTAGGCCTGGTGGCTGACCTCTTCGAAGCCGTCCCGCAACTTATCGAGAATCTTTAACCATTAGATTCGTTCGATCGCGGCGCAGAACTAACACGAGCCCTGGAGGTTCATTGCATATATATGAACCCGCCTCCCCCAATAAAATCCCCTGGAATATAGACTCGACGATAAAGGCTATCATCGCGAACTACATAAAGTGGCTTCTCCATCCAATATGCGATCTTTTTAGCCATCCGCATGCGTTCGCGGGCGCGCCATCTGGTGGGAAGATTCTTGGTGGCTTCGCATTGGACAAGGAACATATCTTCAATCTCATCGATCGCGTACAAAGCAATCTTGCTCAACCCAAGCTCGTCCATTGAAAATGGTATCTTTGCCTCTTGGAAATATTCCTCGGGATCTGGAGGATCGTCATAGGTGAACATGTCGGACTGGACGCCTTCGATATAGTCAACGATTTCGGACTCCGTTATTTTCGGCGAAGAGAAAGCGTCTTGAACGAACTCTCGGGTGAACCGCTCTCCCCGGTTGTGGTAACAGTGGACTTGCAATTGAGCACTCTTGCGCCAGTGCGGGGCTGGGTTAAAGTAATTCACGACCGAATCGTATAAGTCACTGTCCTTGTCAACGAGTCGATGATGAGCGCGCATCGTCTTGTAAGCTTGAAGTGCATCGAAATTGAACAAAGCAACGTTCTCGCGAATCAACGCGACGATCTTGTTGCATTCGGCGGGCGAAAACCTCACGAAAGCGTTTGGCCGACCGTAGGGAATGTGGTGAACATGCGGGCGTAATCCGAATTTCCCATCGAAATACTCACCGTACTCGGACGTACGATGAACTGACACATCGTTCGGGTGTGTTTCGCTCATCGAGAAGACATATTCATTTATTCGAAACTCATTATTCATTGATGGCTCGCGACAGGACAGTACTTACATGAGTTTCGACCGATCGTACCGCGCATGCCAATTTGATCGCAAGGCCAGGTGCCCCGCCCTTCCAGGGTGGGGGACTGAAAAACCGGGGGGACGTGAAGTTAAAGGTCTCCCTTGTGCTCCAAATGAGCCAAAGGACAACCCTCACAATTTGCCGTTGCCTTGCAATGTCGCTTACCAACTTCGACAAGCAGCGCGTGATATTCGTCGAATAGCCGCACATCATGCGGTAGCGCATCCATGAATAGCGATCGCACTTTTTCGTAGCGCGTTTGCTTCGGTTCAATCAGATAGTGCCGGCGCAGCACACGCTTGGCGTACGCATCCACGACGAACGTCGGATGACCGCCAGCATACAGCAGAATCGCGTCGGCTGTCTCGGGGCCGATGCCCTTCAGCGCCAACAACTCGCGGCGTACCTCGTCCAACTTGCCCGCCAGCGCGGCACCTAGATCGCCATCGTGTTTCCCAACCAGCCACCGCGCGAACGCCTTCAAGTACGCCGCCTTCTGTCGAAATGTGCCAGCCGACCGGATCAACTCCGCCAGCGCGATCTCATCCAATGCATCGATCGCGCGAAACGTCAAACAGCCCGCTCGCTTCAACTCGGCGATCGCTTTTTCAACATTGGTCCACGCCGTGTTCTGCGTCAGGATCGCCCCGATGACCACTTCCTCGTTCGAGTCAGCGGGCCACCAGTGCTGCGGCCCATACGCGGCGTGCAAACTCTCGAAGATTTCCATCAACGCCCTGGTGGTTTGGGCAACATTTGAATGGGAAACGTCCCGTTTCATCGGGGTAATTTTATCCCCTTGCAACGCGAATCGAAATTGGCACGATATGAAATCATGGCCACCTCAGGGACGAGGAAGTCGAAAAAGAAAGCGCAGGGAAGCTTGGCCCCGCGGCTCCTCACGAGCCCGCTGGAGTCACTCGTCTTTTTGCTCCCGTTCATCCTCTTTTACGAGATCGGCTGCCTCCTCACCGAACCAAGCGTATCGTGGTCGGCTGGCCAACATCGCGTCGTCGCGTTCAACCTCATGCAGATTTTCTTCGAACTGTTCGGTTCCACGGGCACGTGGATGCCCGGGCTCGCGGTCGTCGTGATTCTGCTATGCACGCATGCGGCGAGCAAAAAACCGTGGCGCGTTCGACATCAGGTTATCGGTGCGATGTATGCGGAGTCGGCTGTCTTCGCGCTGCCGCTGATGGGATTCAACTTCCTGCTGAGTGCGGATGCGGTCGGTTCGTCCGGGGCGCGAAATCTCCTGACCGAATCGATTCTCGGCGTCGGGGCTGGGATCTACGAAGAGCTGGTTTTCCGACTCGTGCTCATTTCGGTCTTGAGCATGATCGGAGCCGACCTGCTCGGTTTACCGGCAAAGACCACAACGATCATCGCGGTGATCGTCGCGGCGCTGGCGTTTTCGGGCCATCATCATCCACCAATGGGCAGCGAACCCTTCTCCACCGAAAAGTTCATCTTCCGGGCGTTGGCCGGCGTGTATCTGGGCACGGTATTCGTACTGCGTGGATACGGACCAGCGGCTGGCACCCACGCGGCATACAACCTGCTCGTCATCGCAACGACCTAAGCGCCCCCGTTGTGCGCGCAAAAAGTAAGCCGGGGTTTTTCATCCTGAAGAACCCCGACTCAAGAGAGAGAGCATGTCATGTTTGTATTTTTAGGCGAAAGCGAATTCTCGGCGCTCACCGTTTAGCCGATAGATGGGCCAACCGGTGTTTTCCTCCTGCGCCGAGTTTTTGATTCGCTTCGATTTCGTTGAAAATGCCAGGGGCGCGAACTGGGCCCACGGCTCGCTTGGCCACTTTGCGACTCCCCCATCTTCGTGAATCTAAAATCGGTTCACTCCCCCACCGACACACGTTTGGCGCTTCGATTCGGCGGAATCGAACCACAAACTTTCGATGAGTCTTCCGGATACTGAGCAAAGTGACTGGCTGGAAAGGCTTCTCTCTCGACCTCCCAAGTCGTGCCGCTTGTCGGGCAACCGGTCTTGCCCCTGACACCCATTCTTAGGCGGGCTCGGAGGGCATAGTCAAGTTGATATTGACCAGCACTTCAACGAATAAAGGCACGTCCGAGAAGGTCTACACGGATCGCATCGGCAGTAACGATTTTGCGGGCTAATCTCCGCTGACGGGAGATTGCCAAACGATTTTTCCGTCCATGATTGTCATGACGCTTTCGGTTTGCGGGATCTGGTCGGCTGATGCGTTTAGGATGTCCGTGTTTAGAATGGCGATGTCCGCGAGCTTTCCGACTTGAATCGTGCCGAGGCGGTCTTCCATGAATGCGGCGTACGTCGGCGAGACCGTGTAGCAGAAAAGCGCCTGCTCCAGCGAAATGCGTTGGCCAGGAATCCAGACTTCACCGTCCAGCGTTTCGCCGCGACGCGCGGTCATGATCGCCGCGAACGGGTTGGCTGGCACCACCGGCGTGTCGCTTCCGAAACACACAACGGCTCCGCCCTTGATCAAATCCTTAAACGCATACGACGTCTGCGCCCGCGTGCGACCGATCGCCGCTTCGGCATAACGACCGTCGTCGGCTTTGTGGTACGGCTGCATCGACGCAATCACACCGATGTCCGCAAAGCGTTTGACATCCTCAGGCAACAAATGCTGGCAATGCTCGATGCGGTGGCGTCGCTCGCCAGTTGACGGAAGCGACTCATAGATATCGAGGATTTCGTGATTGGCCTGGTCGCCGATGGCATGGACGGCCATCTGAAGATTGCGATCGTGCGCCCAGCGGATGTCAGCCGCAAACGCCGCAAGATCGCTGGCGTGGCTCGAGTGGAGACCGTGCGGATTCTTCGCACCGGGTTCTGCATCGGTATACGGTCGCTTCATCCAAGCCGTGCGGCTACCGAGTGAACCATCCATGTACGCCTTGAAACCCGCGATGCGAAAACGATCGTCGGTCATCGGGATGATGGCCTGCATCGTCGGCAACATCTTTTTGAAATTTTCCGTTTGAACATAGCTGCGAATGCGAACCGACAAGGCATCCTTCTGATGGGCGGTCACGAAAATCGGCAGGTCGCCGGGATCGCTCATGTCGTGAACGCTGGTGATCCCCCACGCGTTCATCGATTGCATCGCCAGTTGCAGCGCCCGCAGACGCGCGTCCTTGTCTTCTTTGGGTATGCGCTTTTGCACCAAGTCCATCGCCGCATCTTTCAGCACGCCCGTCGGTTCGTTGGTGTCGGGGTTGCGCACGATTTCACCGCCGGGCGGGTCGGGTGGCCCGTTGCGATCGATGCCCGCAAACTTCAGCGCCATCGAATTCGCAAGCCCCTGATGGCCATCCATGCGACTTAAGAAAACCGGCACGCCCTGCGTCACCGGATCGATCCACTCTTTGCACGGCGGTGATGGATCTTCCCAACTGTCGACGCTGTAGCGCCCGCCGAGCAGCCATTGTCCCGGCGAAAGCTTGGTCACCGCTGCGGTGATGAGTTCGACGAACTCCTGCCGATTGCCTGCGTTGCGCAAATAGATGCGCTGAAGTTGCAAACCGGTCCCGATGATGTGCGTGTGGCTGTCGGTGATGCCCGGGATGACGCGCCGCCCGCCGGCATCGATGACGCGGGTCAGATTGTTCGCGAGCGCCGCGATCTCCTGCGATGTTCCGACCGCGGTGATTCTGTTCTTGGTAATCGCGATCGCTTCCTGCTCGGGCGCGTTGGGGATGCCCGTCCACACCTGACCGTTGACGATGATCATGGTCGGTGGGAGGTTCTTGGGAAACGCCTCCTCGCCTTGGTGGGTCGGTGGATTGTCTTGGGCCGGCGGGTTTTCCTGACCTGTCGGGTTCTCTTGGGCCAGCGCCGGGACAACCGCCAACCCGAACGCGATAAGCAGCGCTGCAACAACCGCCGCGGTTCGTTGGATATGTCGCATGATCATCGAAGTCGTTCACCTTTCTCATGAAGTCGTAAACCCGACCAATCCGTCCAAATGCTCCGTTCGCGGTGTTGTTCAGCCACGTATGACGGATTCAAGCCGCATTAGCCGCGACTCTTGGTCAACTCGCCCAAAATCCGATAACATGATTTCAAGCAAGGGCAATCGTGCCGACTTAGCATATCACGAGTCGGGTGTCACGTGGAACGAATCGAATAGCTGCAACGAGAAAAGCGAGGAACGCAATGGTAACCGTAGGCATGAATTATCAGGTGCTCGAAGGCAAGGGCGAATTGTTTGAAAGCGTATTCAAGAAAGTCATCGGCATCATGGAGAAGATCGATGGCCACGTGAAAACGCACCTGTTCACGAACGTGGACGACTCCAACAGCTACCTGATCATGTCCGAATGGTCCGACCGCAAGGCGTTCGACGCTTTCATCGCCTCGGAACAGTTCCGCAACGTCGCCAACTGGGGCAAGGAAGAAGTGCTAGCCGGCCGCCCGTCGCACAACTACTACGGCGACGATGTCCAACCAGCAAAGCCAGCCGCAGGCGGTTGCCCTGTCGCGCACTAAATCCGGCGATCCGACAAAAGCCAAAAATCATGAGCCACTGGGTATTGAATGCCCAGTGGCTTTTTTGTTTTTGATTCCTCGGTGGGTCATCACGACCGTCCGCCGGTTGAGTTCTCACTAACCTGCTTCAAATCCCGGACTTGCGGCCGCTACTTTCCACTCAACCGGGGTTCTCCATGTTTTCTGGATCATACCGTAGGACTGTATTACCCAAGTTGAGCAGACAGCATCAGGCGACTTTGCGCGACGCACAATGCACACATTCGCCCACAAAGTGCTTGCTTCACTCACTACTATTCGATTATGCTCTCAACCAGTATGGTGAGCTGAGAGAGAGCCCACCCCGTTTTCATGTCAGTAGCCAAAGAAGTGCGATGGCGAAAACAAATGGTACCACGTCGCTTGTATAGACGGCGTCCATTTCGCTTTCGCGCGGATCGGTAAGTCTCAAATCCTCACAAGCAAGCGGTGCATCAGCGCAGATGCCGCGTTTGTCATGTGGCCAACAGAGAGGGAGAATCCAAATGTACCGTAAGAACGCACGTTCAATGCAAATTCACACAAGTAGTATGCTTGCCTTAATTCTTGCACTCGCAACGGGCGCAACCGATGCACTCGCAGGAAACGAGACCCGTTTTACGGTCGTGGATAGTTCACCCACGAGTTGGGTCGCCCGTGGCTATAGCGACTACACCGTAAGCGCTGACAACGGCTGGTCCGTGGAAGTGGAGCGCAATTTCGACAACGGTATTTCGCTGGATTTCGATGGGCCACCCCTTCCTGGCACCCCCGTAGACTATTGGGATGTCGAATTTGCGGCACCGTTTAATCAAGTCATCACCCCCGGCCTTTATGAGAACTTCCAAAGATTTCCGTTCCAAGATGACGACCGCCCCGGCCTCGGATTCCACAGCACCGGAAGAGGCGACAACATGGCCAGCGGATTCTTTGAAGTCTTCGAAGCCACCTATGGTCCAGGTGGCGAAGTGCTCTCCTTTTCGGCAGACTTCACTCACTACGGAGAGCAGAATCCAGACAATTGGGCAATCGTCGAAGTGCGGTACAACGTGCCCGAACCAACCTCCGCCATGATCATGCTGGTCGGGGCTTCCGTGTGCGGTTTGGCAAGGCGCAAGAACCGCATGCGCTAGCACAGGGTTTCTGAGTAGATTGCGAGTTGGCGATTGTCGCACAACTGCCCAGGCGACGATGCCCGACCGGCCAAAAGCGTATGCCCCGTCGCTGATTCAGCCGAACATTACGCGACAATCCAGCACGAAGAGTGTGCCACTGGGTGCTAGCCACCCAGTGTTTTTTGTCGTGCCATTGGCTTGTCAGCCCCAGGCCTCAACGCACGCCACTAATTCAGCTGTCCATCACCCTCCAACTCTCGCGCGTAGCGCATACCCTTGGGCAGCCAGTAAAACGACTCTGTTTCGGTCGAATACGCCATGCTGCGAATCGGTCCGTTCTCAGGCGACCATCCTTCACTCAACGCCCATTTGATTGCCCGCCGGATCATTGCGGGCGTGATTTCGAAATCGTGGGCGTACGGATCGATGTGAAAGACGTAGCGACCGGCCTCGGTCCCAACGGTAATGGGCGTTTCGGCCCAGATTTCGCCTCCGCTGACATGCCACAACCATTCCCGATCGTTGAATCGAAGCCTACGCGTGTGTTTCTTTGGCCATGTCATTGGTCCCCCTTGTCGGGTCGATGACCCGACCTACCGCCAAAGCCACGATTGCAATTCGTCGTTAGTCGTCAATCTCGATTTCAATCTGACCGTCATCGATGTCGACGTCCACATCCAGATTCGTCGGGCGATAGCGGGTGTAGCCGTCCACGATCACCGGCGCGTAGGCGATCTCTTCGTAGATGTCCACGTAGTAAAGACGGTCCCGGTAATAGACCTGATAACAATCCGGCGGAAGCACATCGACATAGACCTCACGCGGCGGTTCGACCACGATGTAGGTCGGCTGACTGTTGACGACCTCACGCACGTAATACGTGTTCTCGTAGCGATAGTAAGGCCGACCGCCATACTCCACCGTCACATAGCCAGCCGGCAGATACGTCAGCGTCACACCGATCGGCGGGCGGACGACGCGATAGTAGTCGCCATAGCGTCGATAGTAGATGCCGTCGCAGTGGTAATAGTTGTGGCCATGATGCGTGTAGACCACGTGGTGGGTCGGCAGTTGCGTGACGTGAATGCCATAGCGCGGATACGTGCGGATGCGGGTGCCGTAATGGTCGCGATAGTCGGGATACGACGGCAACTGAACGGCCCGGCGATGGTTGCGCACCGAACCATACGAAGCACGTGTGCGAACGTCCGCTGGATGATAGACGCGCCGCCGGCTTGAGGATGGATGCTGCGCCATCGTGTTCGTCGAGCGACGAAGTCGATTGGGAGATCGATCGTCTGCACGCCGGCCTCGATCACCCCAGCCTTGATCACCCCGGCCACGATCAACACGGTTTCGATCATCTCGATCACGGCCATCTCGGCGTCGATCGTCGCCTCGCCGATCCTGATGGTCTCCCGAGCGATCCCGGTCCCGATCCCGATAGTATCGCACAGAACCGCGTGTCGGCCCCTGCCGCGATCGATCATTCGATCGGTCTCTGGCTGTGCGCTGCTCTCCCGACGACCGTCGGGTCTGAGCCGTCGCGGTCTCCGTCAAACTGGCGACGAGAAACATCGCCACAATCGCCAATGCCAGCGTCTTCGTCTTCATAATGCGGTTCTCCACCCCAAAAACCGGGTCCAAGTGGTTGGAATTCTAATTCTCTGTCTCTGCCTTCTTATCGGCACCGTCGTCGGCCGGAGCTTCTTCTTCCGGTTGACTGTCCACAAATCGCTCAAGCGGCACGCTCGTTGCGTCAGCCGGCGCTGTCGTGGCGAACCGAGCGTCGTCGAGCGATGCGTTGGCGTCCCATTCGCGAAAGACGGCCATAAACTGCGGACGCACATCGACGTCCTTGTAAGTAATGACAAACTTGCGGGGCAGCGGGTTAGGCCCTTTTTCGATCCAAATCTGCCATTCAAGATCCTCGTTCGAGAACACCAGATGGTCGCACGACTTCTCCGCGACGAACGCATCGCCCAGCAATGCCCCCGATTCGGCGCCCTCCGTCAACGCGCCATGCACATTGCCCAATAGGAAATCGACGAGCGGCGGCGACGTGCCATATTTCTCAAACAGAAACTGAAAGAAATCGTCGAGCGTTCCCGGCGTGTCGATGATCGAATAAACCTTCTCACCGCGATCGTGCAGCAAGAAATGTTTGCCATCGAACACGCTCAGTTTGTTCCAGCCGCGATCGCCCTGCGACTCGACGCGCAGTCCGTTGGGACGCTTCACCTCAACGCGCGATCGACGACCGATTTGTATCTTCTGACCGTCGGGTTCGACATTGTCGTTGACGATCTCGACGCTGAATCGAAAACTCTTGAGCTTCCCGAGCATATCGCTCATCTCGCGCATCCGCTTGTCGGCGAGTGCATCGATCTGAGGAACGACGTCGACAACTTCGGCGGTCGCTTCAGCCACCGGCTTCGGAGATGGCTCGTCTGCAGAGACGTGCATCGGGCTGAGAGCAATGGCAAGGGAACCCAACAAACAATTGCGCGCAATCATCGTGTATTTGATCATGACCTGATCTCCTTTGGGCGGATTATAAGTGCGCAGCCGACATAGCGTCCACACACGTAATGACGTCATCAATTCAAGTGCAGCGTCAAATCCGATACTCCCCGCGGTAAAACGGCGTGCATCCGCTGAAATTGGATAGAGCTTGCTCTACGTGAGGCTTGGAATCGTGTCTCATCCAGAAACACTGAAAGTGGAATGCATCAACTACCCAGCACTGCGCTAATTTAGGTGCCGTGTTTAGCCGCGACGATTTCTTCGCGCTCGATCAAGGCGGCTAGTGCTTCTTCGGGCTCTTCAGCCTCCCGCAGTTTACCGATGGTGTTGTCGTCGAGGATACGCATCAGCCGCGCGAGCACATGCAAATGCTGACGGTCGTCGTGGCAACAAATCAAAAAGAACAGACTCGTCAAACCACCGTAAGGTGAACCGAAACCAATACCCCGCGGCAAACGCGCGAAGCAGACGAACGGTTCGGCACTGACGTACGGCATGGGTTGACGGGGGTGGGGGATGGCGATGCCGTTGGGCAGCGCCGTCGAACACATCGATTCACGCTGCTGAATCGCGGTCAACAAGCCCGGCTGATCGTAAAGCAGTCCCGTCCGGTCGGCCAACCCGCACAACTCCAGAAGCACCGACGACTTGGTCTTCGCCGGCAGCAGCAGATCGATCCCGTTGACGCTCATCATCGCCGTCAGCAAGTGCTCGTCGACATCGCGCGTCCCGGCTTCGCTCATGGCGCTCTCGATATCGCGAAGGCGTGACTCCTCCAGATCGAGCGAAATCATGTCCTGCTGCAGCCACTCGGTGACCTCGGCGCGGTTGAACCGCCATTTGCCCGCAACCTTCTGTGCGGGGAGCTTGCCGCGGTCGGCCATCTTGCGCACATCGCGAGCATCGAGCCCGACATGCTTGGCGAAATCTTCGAGGGTCATGTTTTGGTATGGCATGGGATCAACTCTTCCGATTCAAACATCTCGACAACTATTCTGGCGTACGTCGCTTCTCGGCCAACACGACACATTTTTGGGGAGTGGGGCAATCCCACCTAAGTCCGCCTGTGCCGCATCGCCCTTCGAAAAAAATCTTTACGGTGTTCGACCAATTTCCACGCATATACCTGTGGGCCTGCTCAAGAACGCCGTAGTTCACTGTACCACACAGTTCCTTCTTTTGCGCAGCCCGTGGTTCACCTGGCTTAAGCTATACCCCGACCGGCCGGGTGCCACGGGCTCGTTTCTTTGCCCGCCCAAACGCAGGTTCAATCGCACCGGGCATCGAATTTCGCATTCAAGGCGGGGCTCGAACAGCGTCAGCGCGAGGAGAATCGTAGCAACGCAGTGGGCTGGCGGTCAACTGCCCCGATCCATATCATCCCGGAATGTTTCCATTTGAAGTCAGCCATACCGATACCGATTCGCACGCCCGAACGGGCACCCTGGTCACCCCGCACGGGACCATCCGCACTCCGGCATTTATGCCCGTGGGAACCTGCGGAAGCATTAAAGGCGTCACCCCTGCGCAACTGGGCGAAACCGACACCGACATCATGCTGTGCAACACGTATCACCTGGCCCTTCGCCCGACGGCGGACGTGGTCGCGTCGTTTGGCGGGTTGCACGATTTTATTGGGTGGTCCGGACCGATCCTCACGGACAGCGGCGGGTTTCAGGTCTTCTCGCTCGCGCAGCTCAACCGCATCGACGATGACGGCGTCGAATTCAAGTCGCACATCGATGGCGCCGTCCTGACGCTCAACCCCGAACAGTCGATGGACATTCAAAACAAACTCGGCGCCGACATCATCATGGCATTCGATCAATGTCCGCCGCTTCCGTCGACACTCGAGTTCGTGACCGAAGCCACCGAGCGAACGATCCGCTGGGCGCGCCGCAGCAAGGAAGCGCACACCCGCGACAACCAAGCGCTCTTCGGCATCGTGCAAGGCGGACTCGATGTGGACCTGCGCTTGCGCTGTCTCGATGCGATCGTTGAAATCGGATTCGATGGTTACGCGCTCGGCGGACTTTCAGTCGGCGAATCGTTTGAAGAGATGAGCACGTGCCTCGCAGGCGTGGCCCACAAAATGCCAACCGATCGACCGCGATACCTGATGGGCGTCGGCATGCCGCGCGATCTGGTCGCCGCCATCCGCAGCGGCATCGACATGTTCGACTGCGTGCTTCCCACGCGCAATGGCCGCAACGCCTACGCCTTCACGCCGGACGGCTTCCTGAAGATGCGAAACGCCTGCCACAAGCTCGACGCATCGCCGATTGACGAGGCATGTGACTGCTACACGTGCAGAACGTTTTCGCGCGGGTATATTCGCCATTTGTTCCTCGCGAATGAGATGCTGGGCCCGACGCTGACGTCAATTCACAACATTCGGTTTTTTCAGCGGTTGATGAACCGAATCAGAGAATTGATTCCGCAGGGAAAAATAGAGAGAATCCACGACGAATACCCGGTGACGCGAGAGAACAGCAAAGTCGAATGACGTCACGTAGGGTCCGCTGTGCGGACCATCGCTGCACATTCGTCCAATCGGTCCGCACAGCGGACCCTGCAGTTTCGCAACCGAATAGAATAGACCCCGGCGGGACGCAACAACTCGCCAGATCAAAGGAATGAATCATGCTTCAAACGTTTGCAACGCTACTCGCCCAAAGCCCAGCCCCCACAACCCAACAGCCGCCCCAGGGGCCGAACCTGATGTTCATCGGCTTGATCCTGTTTTTCGTCGTCTTCTACTTCATGATGATGCGCGGCAACCGCAAGCAGAAACAGGAACGCGCCAACCTGCTCGACAACCTGGCCAAGAACGACCGCGTCATGACCATCGGCGGCTTGCTCGGCACGATCGTCACCGTCCGCGATCAGGAAGTGGTGCTAAAGGTAGACGAATCCACCAACACGAAAGTCACGTTCCTAAAGTCGTCGATTCAAAAGGTGATCACCGACGGGGATTTGTCGTCAGACAATGACAGATGACGCAAAGGCTGGGTGGCCCATCTCCTGCAGGAGATGGGGGAGGCGATGATCCCGGTGCTGGACTTCCCAATTTCTAATCAAACCATTCGTGCAAAGCGCTAATCCCGACTTCCGCCCAACAACCCCGAGCGAATCAACAGATAGAGCAGTGTCATGATTGCCGAGATGGTTGCGGCGACGTAGGTCAGGGCGGCCGCGTTGAGAACCTTGTCGATGGCTCGGCGCTCTTCGATGGTGGCGATGCCCTCTTCGACGACAATGCGTTTGGCGCGGTTGCTGGCGTTGAATTCGACCGGCAGATTGATCAATTGAAACACCACGCCCAACGAAAACATCAGGATGGCTACGAGCATCACCGGTTGACCGATCGACATGCCGGCGAACGCGGCCAGCAACATACCGATCATGAACACACCGATCGAGAAGTTCGTGCCGATGGACGCCAGGGGCACGAGTCCGTTACGCAGCTTCAGCGGTGCATATCCCTTCTTATCCTGAAGCGCGTGACCAACCTCGTGGGCCGCGATCCCGACGGCTGCCAACGACCGGCCCGAATACACCTGAGGGCTTAAACGCAGCGTCTTGCTGCGAGGATCGTAATGATCCGTCAGCGTTCCTTGCACCTGTTCGATCTTGATCTCGCGCATGCCGTTGACGTCGAGAATGCGCTGGGCTGTCTCGGCGCCGCTCAATCCACTCATCGGACGATACTTCGCCGCCGCAGCAAACGTGGACTTCACACGAAACTGCGCGAACGCTGCGAGCAGCATCACCGGACCAAGCAGTAAGAAATACAGGGGATCAAAAAACATGGCATCAACTCCACAACCATCGTGTCAGTTTGGCAGCAAACACCGCCACCGCAGAGGACTGTAGCAAGCTTCATGCCACAAGGCACGCAACGGTGCCACACGACGCGCATACACCGACAACAGATTACAAGTTCAGCGTTCGCTCCAAGACGTGCCACTGCTCTGTGAGCAGTGAGGAAGCGCAATTTCAACTCAATACAAACTCGCCAAATCCGTTTGATCCAAGACTTGAAAGCCCTTCTTGCCAAGCGCTTCAGACGCTTGTTCGAGTTGATCGGCTTGGACCGCCAACGCTGGACGGCCATGGGGATGGGCCATCAACGCATACGCATAAGCGACATCCACCTCAGCCGACAAAAACGCCACCCACGTATGCAAGAGCGCCTGCTTGCCCGGCGGAAGCGCCACCACCAGGATCTCGGTCTGATTCACCGCGAAACCCGATTGCGTCAGTAGGTCGTAAGCCGCGTCCGGATCGTCCACGATCAGGCGAATAATCGCGCAATCGATCGAGTTCACCACCGAAAGGGCCAGAATGTGGATATCCGTCTGATCGAATAACCGCGTCACCCGCAGGAGCTGCCCGATCCCGTTTTGAAGGAAGATCGACAACTGCCGGGCGGCAGGAAATCCGCTTGCGTAGGCCAGACTAAAGGGCTCAGTGTCCATGGCTGTGAGTTTAATGCTCCGGCTAAGGGTTCCAAGAGAATTCCCGGACGGCCAACCGCCCGCCGTCCAAGGTGCCAAAACCGCAGGACGCCAACCTGCCATGATGGCAGTCGCGTGGGTGCGGCCTTTTGTCTATTCTCGGCAACTAACTGTCAACAAACAACTTAAGAATTCCCCAATTCGTCAAATTCGTGGTATCCCATCGGACCATTGTGTCCGGCGGGAAACTGCCTCTTTTGAAGGCGTTTGTCCGCTCGAATTGAACAAACGAACTGCCCGCATAAGCCGCCCCCAGTCGTGTGGCGCGTGCGGCCCGGCAGAGGAGAACGCAGCATGTCAAAAATCATCGGAATCGACCTCGGTACCACCAACTCGGTTGTCGCCGTCATGGAAGGCGATCAGCCCAAAGTCCTTACCAACGCCCAGGGCGCCCGGACCACCCCGTCCGTCGTCGCCTTCACCGACAAGGGTGAGCGTCTGGTTGGCCAGGTCGCCCGCCACCAGCAGGTGACCAACCCCAAGAACACCGTCTTTTCGATCAAGCGGTTCATGGGCCGTCGCCACAACGAGGTCGGCTCCGAAGAGAAGATCGTCCCCTACGAAGTCACCGGTGGCGCCGAAGAACTCGTTTCGGTCAAAATCCGCGACAAGTCGTACACCCCGCCCGAGATCAGCGCGATGATCTTGCAGGACCTCAAGAAAACCGCGGAAGACTACCTCGGCGCAAAAGTCGAAAGCGCCGTCATCACCGTCCCCGCATACTTCAACGACTCGCAGCGCAAAGCCACCAAGGACGCAGGCGAAATCGCTGGCTTGAAAGTCGAGCGCATCATCAACGAACCGACAGCCGCCGCCCTCGCTTACGGTCTCGATAGCGGCAAGAGCGGTAAGGTCGCGGTCTTCGACCTTGGCGGTGGTACGTTCGACATCTCCATCCTCGACATCGGCGACAACGTGTTCGAAGTGCTCGCGTCCAACGGTGACGGCCACCTCGGTGGTGACGACTACGACGAAGCCCTCATCGACCACGTCGCCGAAGAGTTCCGCAAGACCGAAGGCATCGACCTTCGCAAAGACGCGATGGCCCTCCAGCGCCTCAAAGAAGCCTGCGAGAAAGCCAAGTGCGAACTCTCGACCACGATGGAAACCAACATCAACCTGCCGTTCATCACGGCCGACCAGTCCGGCCCGAAGCACTTGCAGATGACCGTGACGCGGACGAAGTTCGACCAGTTGACCCACACGCTCACCGAGCGTTGTCGCGGTCCGGTCATGGAATGCCTC
>JAUIEW010000393.1 GCA_030429365.1 Phycisphaerae bacterium | reverse complement strand
GCATCCACCATGGGTATTTGTTCACGGGGACGCGCGGGGTCGGTAAGACATCGATGGCGCGGATCTTGGCCAAGGCGCTGAACTGTCACAATAGCGACGGGCCGACGGCGACGCCGTGCAGCGAGTGCGAATCGTGTGTGCGTATTGCGGAAGGTTCCGATCTGGATGTGGTCGAGATCGACGCTGCGAGCAACACCGGTGTCGACAACATTCGCGAACTGCGCAGCAACGCTGCGTTTCGACCGGCCCGTTCGCGGTTCAAAGTTTACATCATCGACGAAGTCCACATGCTCAGTAGCGGTGCGTTTAATGCGCTGCTTAAGACGTTGGAAGAACCGCCCGAGCACGTCAAGTTCATTCTCGCGACAACCGAGACGCACAAGGTTCCCGCGACGATTCAAAGTCGATGCCAGCGGTTTGATTTCAGAAGCATCAGCCCGGCTGACATTGCAGAACAGTTGCAGTCGATCCTGGATCGCGAAGAGATCACGGCTGATCCGATTGTGGTACGTCGTGTGTCGCGTGCGGCGAATGGTTCGATGCGCGATGCGCTGTCATTGCTGGATCAATTGCTGGCGTACGGGGCGAGCAACCTGACGGCAGAGACGATTGAAGACGTGCTGCCGGGTGGCCATGATGAGACGTTGGCGGCACTGGTCGATGCGATTGCGCAGCACGATGCGGCGAAGGCGTTGGAATGCGTGGATCGTTCGCTGATTTCGGGATACACGCCGGAGCGTTTTTGCGAATCGTTTATTGAATATGCCCGCACGCTGATGATCCTTTCGATTTGCGGCGGTGAGACGGAGTTGATCGATCTTGCCGGTCCCCAGCGCGAGTTGATTAGCGCGCAGGCCCAGTCGTTCGACGGAGCGACCTACGTTTACATGATCGGTCTCTTGGAAGAAACGCGCCGTCGGGTGAAGTCCAGCAGCGCCCCGAGACCATTGATTGATGCTGTGGCCGTTAGACTGGCGCTGGCTGAATCGTTTGTCGATGTGGGCGATGCGATCGAGAAACTCGATCAGGATGAAACGCCCAATCGGGGGCAGCCGGCCGCACCTTCAAAAAAAAAAGTAGCCCCGCGCGAAACTGAATCGCCGATTTCGAAGCCGGACATATCATCCAGGCGAGCGTTGCCGAGCGCGGAAGCGCCGTCATTCGTCACCGACGAGTCGCAGGACGTTCCGCAAGCGAGTCCAAGACGAACCGAGCGGCGAATGGGGACGATATCGGCGGAGATGAAGCGAAAGATGTCGCAGCGCCCGTTGATCAAACATGCATTGGATAAATCGGGCGGGACGCTCATCACGGTGCAGAAGTTGCGGGCGCCGGCAGAGAATGCGCCATCGCCTGAAAATGAACAATAGGGGAAGTCGATTCGCGGTCAGAGCGGCTGCCGAATTGATTGTTGAAGAGATCAAACAAACCGAAACGGAGTACCGTGCCGATGCTGGGTGGACTTGGGAACATGATGGAAATGATGAAGAGTGCCAAGGATATACAGGCACGGATGGCCGCCTTTCACGAAGAAGTTGAAAGGATGCGTTTCGACGCAGAGACCGGTGGTGGGGCGGTCCGCGTCACGCTGGACGGCAAGTTTCGCATGGTCGATTTGAAGATCGAACCGTCGGCACTGGAAGATCGCGAACTGCTGGAAGACCTGATCATGTCGGCAGTCAACTCGGCATCGGTGCGGGCGAAAGAAGCGATGAAGGCAGAGCTGGCGAAGGTGACCGGGGGGATCAATATTCCCGGGTTGAGTGATATGTTGCCGTAAGGGGAAGTGACGGAGCGACGAAGTAACGAAGTAACGAAGTGACGGAGTACCGGAGTAACAACTTCACTTCGTCACTGCCGTTGAGAGACTCTCATGGGCAAAGTCGAAATCGAATCGCTGGAGCAGCTGAAACAAGCGTTTCAAAAGCTCCCCGGTATTGGGCCGCGAAGTGCTGAACGCCTTGCGTTTCATATTTTGCGCAGCGATCGAAAGGAGGCGGCTCGGCTGGCCGATGCCATCATTGCGGTGAAAGACCGCGTCATTCATTGCAGCACTTGTTTTAATCTTACCGAAACCGATCCTTGCAATCTGTGCTCGACGGCCAACCGCGACCACACGCAGGTTTGGGTTGTCGAACAACCGAAGGATGTCATCGCGCTGGAGCAGACCGGACTGGTGCGCGGCGTCTATCACGTCTTGATGGGACACATCGCGCCGCTGGATGGCATCGAACCGGGCGACCTGACGATTGACGCGCTGATGAATCGCGTGAAGTCGCAAGGTGTGACCGAAGTGATTCTCGCGACGAACCCAACGATCGAAGGCGACGGGACTGCGCTTTATCTTGAAAGCCTGCTTGCGGACACGAGCGTGAAAGTCACGCGCCTGGCGCGGGGACTCGCGGTCGGTTCGCAATTGGAGTACGCCAGTCTGGGCATGCTCGAAGCCGCGATCCGCGGCCGCACCTGAATCAAATCTTCGAACTTTTTCTAAATTATTTGCGGCTTGATCAATCTGAGGTGACGAAAGCGATCTTGCCAATCGGAATGCGCGCAACTCGCCTTCACCACGATCATATTGTCGCCGTTGCGCGAATTCAAGAACCAGCAATTCGTTGCTGCGAACGTGCATTTCTCAAGTTTGTCTGATTGTCTCCCCGAACAATGTATAATGGAGTGATGGTTTGTTCCCTCAGCTGGGCGATCGGCTTGTCTGGATTCGTCGCCGGCGTTGGTTTTTTGTTCCGCGAATGATAAGCTTTGCGCGTGGGATTGATTTCATCGTTTAAGTGAATCGACATGGCACCGGGATTGTCACAATCATTGGGTCAATACATGCGGATGGAGCAGAAGCTCACCCCGCAGTTGATTCAATCGATGAGCATCCTGCAGCTCAATGCCATGGCCCTCGAAAACCGGGTGGCTGAGGAGTTGGAAAAAAACTTTTCGCTTGAAGAAGCCGAGCCCGCAAGATCCGAAACCGATCGCAATGGTTCCGAGCGCAATCGATCTGAATCGGCGCAGCGAAACGGCGATGCCAACCCAGACGACATCAACGGCGA
>JAUIEW010000392.1 GCA_030429365.1 Phycisphaerae bacterium | reverse complement strand
TCTGCTTGGCGAAGCGATCGCTGGCAACCCCAATCGCTTCGAAGAAGCCGAGCCATTGCTACTCGAGTCAACCAAGCATCTCACCACGATATGCGAGGAAAATAGTCAACTTCGGTCGCAGTTGATCGACGCGCAACAACGATTGGCCGACCTGTATCACGCCTGGGGCAAGGAGCAGGAAGCAGACAAGTGGCGTGCCCTCGCAGAATCGACCGACACGCATCATCAAGACTAAAGCTCAGTGCGAATCACCCTGGCGATTCGTCAGCCGCCCACCTCAAGTCGGCGTTTCATTACGGATTCTGTGATTCTGACGGGCGCTTCTGTCTGTGTGTGAAGGGTCGTGGCACTACGTCGCCTCCAAATCAGTTCACTCCCAGTTGCGACTCCCAGGTAGTGGCTACATCTGGTTTTCCCCAGTGCTCATACATTGCAGAGATGTGCGCCGCACAGTCTCTCAAGATGTATTCACGTCGTTGGATTTTGATGCGCTCCTGCATCGACCGGATCGCCCCATAGGCAGCCAGCACGATTGGCTCGGCTTCTTCGAATCTACCGTTTGCCGCGAGAGCCGCCCCGTGAAGCAGTTTCAGGCGCTCAATGGTCGCTCCAGTCGCGCCGCTGGTCACACTGACGGCCTCCTCGAGCGTTTCGAGGGCAGCCTCGTTTTCGCCCAACCCGAGTTCGATACTACCCAGCTCAATCAGCGCTTCTCCTGTGGCTGGGCGGTTTTCGACTTTGCGAGCAAATGCCAGAAACTCTCGACACAACGGCTCAGCCTCCAGATACCGGCCCACATCGTGCAATGTGAACATGAGATCGCGAGCCAATATGATTGTGCGAATGGAGTCATCACCGAGGAGTCGGCGCGACCGAGCCAATTCCGTCGTGAGCAGTTCGACCCCTTCGTCAAGCCGCCCCTGCGCGATCACGACACTGGCGATGGTCGTCGCTGTCTTGATGGCATCGCGATCATCGGGCCCCTTCTTGGCGACGCACAGCGCCAGCACTTCGCGCAGGATCGCTTCGGCTTCCGCAAATCGGCCAAGCTGATTCAGACACATACCCGTCTCGGACATGACCGAGAGCGTGTCCTCATGATCGACTCCCGCTTCCCGCTGTGCGGCTGGCAGGCACTCCTCATACAGCGCGAGCGCCTGGGCGTATTCGCGGTTGCGATAGTGAATCTGCGCGATGCCACGCTGGACTTTCTGCGTCGCCCACGCTTTGGGGCCGTGGATCTTCAACTGATACTCCAGAACGCTGTCCATAAGCTCGACGGCTTCTTCATATTTACCGAGACTGCTCAGCTTGGAAGCCAGTCGATGACGGCGCCTGATCGTGGCGGCATGGTCGCTGCCGAGCACTCTCTCGCTGGATTCGTATGCCTCGCGAATCAACGACAGGGATTCGTTGACCCGTCCAATGTTGGAGAGAACCTGGCCAACTTCCGAGAGTGCAGTCAGAGTCAAGGGATGATCCGGTCCGTCCAGTCGCCGGCGTGCGGCAATGATCTCCTCACCAAGCCGCACGACTTCCGCCTCGTTCCCGCGCCCCAACTCGATCCAAATGAGCACTTGCTTCAAGCTTAACGATGCCGAGTCCTCCTCGCCGTAACGGGCAGCGTGCAGCGCAAGCATGTCTGCCAGCAACTGGCCAGCCTCCTCCCGTTCACCGACCTTGTTCAGGCACGAGGCCAGGTACGCGCCTGCTCGAAGCGTCTTTGCATCGTCCTCTCCGAAGTGCTCCCGGCAGTGAGCGAGGTACGCCCTGAGAATCGGCACCGCGTCGGCGTCGCGACCGAGGTCCGCGCTTGCCTCGGCCCGCTCAATCAGGATGTCGCCAACGGTTAGTGGATCGGGTTCGGCCACGTCGGCCAACGCTGCTTCGGCCTTGCCAAGAACGGTGAGCGCCCGTTCGCCCCGAGTCAGCTCGTTGTAGGCCTTACCGACGGTCGTCAGCAGACTGGCCCGGATTGCGGGCTGACCTTCAAACTGTTGCTCAATGGATTGTTCGGCCCGTTCAAACAGGGCAAGATCGAGGGCATCAACGGCCACATCCGTCGCATTCGCCCAGTGCGTGACGTCGATGAACGTTTCAAGCGTTGATTCGATCTGCTCTTCCGGTAGCTTGGCGTCTTCGAGGCCTTTGCGCACGCGGCCGCGAAGATCCTGCATGAGCCGCTGCCCGATTTCCTCGATGTCCACCTCGCTGATCAACTCGCCGTACTACGCCTGCACAGCCTGAAGATCGTCGCGCTGGGTCTCAACGATTTTCCGCTGGCGATCGGCTTGGTCACGAGCAGCGAGTGCTTTGTCTCGTTGGGTGCGGGCCTCGACAAGGTAATACCCCGTGCTCGCCAAACCGGCGATCAGAATAATGAAAGCCGCCGCCATTCCGGCCGCCAGCCCCTTGTTTCGGCGGGCGAACTTTCGAATGTTGTAAACAGCGCTCGCAGGCCTGGCGGTGATCGGTTCATCGCGCTGGAATCGGCGAATGTCGGCAGCTAACTCAGCCGCCGACGCATAGCGCCGTTCCGGGTCTTTCTCCAGGGCCTTGCTGACAATCGTTTCAACGTCGCCACGAAGCGAACGATCGATCGCAGACAACGATTCCGGTTCTTCATCGCGAATAATCCGAGCCGCCTCAGCCACGGTCTTGCCAATCAAATCAAGCGGTAATCGATCCACAAGCAATTGAAAGAGGATGACACCGAGCGCATAAACGTCGCAACGTGTATCCACGCCCCGCGGATCGCCCGCAACCTGCTCTGGACTCATGTACGCAAGTGTCCCAGGGAAAACGCTTCGCGTTCGAATCGCTTGACAAGGTTCGGGGACATGGCGGCCGAATGAATCAACTTCAATGCAACGCGGCGCTTCGGCGAATCCCGCTGACCGATGCGTCCCCGATGCGTCCCCAGTGATTTGCTCGGAAATGATCCTGGCCCCAGCGCCATGCTTGGATGCAGCAAGGATCGCCCGGTCGTCCTCTTCGCTCGCCAGCATCTGCTCAACGCGGCGACGAAGCTCCATATCGCCTTGGCAGCATTCGACCAAGGCGGT
>JAUIEW010000078.1 GCA_030429365.1 Phycisphaerae bacterium | reverse complement strand
TTCACAACCCAACCTTACGACCCGCGCCAAGCCGACCGATCTTCAAGTCTTCAATTGTCACGGGGTTGACCACTGCTATCATGGAACAGGTGCGGACCCGAGTTCTCCAACAGTCATCTTTGAGGCGGACGCAACGAGCATGAACATCATTATCTGTGGCGCGGGTGAAGTGGGACTTCATGCAGCGGAGGTCCTGGAAGCCGACGGCCACAACGTCACGGTCATTGACAAAAGCCCTTCCAGAATCCGCAAGATCGAGGACGGTCTCGACGTCCGAACGCTCCGCGGAAACTGCGCGACGGCTGAAATCCTAACCGAAGCCGGATGCAAGTCCGCCGACCTCGTCGTCGCTGCCACCAGCAGTGACGAGATCAACCTCCTGACAGCCGCTGTCGCCAGGGCGGTCGGAGCCAAGAAAACCGTCGTTCGGGTTCACCACAGCACTTATTTCACCCAACGCGGGCTCGATTACGAAAAACACCTCGGTATCGACCAGTTGATCTGCCCGGAATACTCCACCGCCCAGGCCATCGCCCAGACCATCCGCAACCCCGGAGCCCACGCGATCGAGAATTTCGCCCGAGGACAGGTCGAAATGCACGAAATCCCGGTTTCGGAAAAGGCGTCCGCAGCCGGATTGGCCCTCGCCAACCTGGGGCTACCGCGCGGATCGCGTTTGGCCGCCATCGGGCGCGACGATCGGATGTTCATCCCCGACGGCGCAAGCGTGATTCAACCGGGCGACAGAGTCGTACTCGTCGGGAACGCCAGCGTGTTTCAACAGGCACGCAAGCTCTTTCATGACGACAAGGTGCGACGACGCCGGGTGGCGATCATGGGTGGACCACCGATGGCCGTCTGGCTCTGCCGCGCCCTCAAGACCAGCGACTATTCCATTCGGCTGTTTGAACTGAAACCCGAGCGCGCCGAAGAGCTCGCCCAAAAGTTGGACTGGATCACCGTCATCGCAGCCGATCCATCGGACCTCGCCACCTTCGACGAAGAGAATCTAGGGCAGGTCAACGCCTTCGTGTCCCTGCTCGACGATGACGAACACAACATTCTCGGAAGCGCATGGGCCAAGAGTAAGGGCGTCAAACAATCTATTGCCGTGATCCAACGTGCGGATTATCTTCACCTGCTCTCCAGCGTTGGAATCGATCGGGCGTTCAGCCCAAGGCGGGTGGCGGTTCGCGAGTTGGAGCGATTCATCGCGGGCGATTCACTCCAACGAATCGCGTCGCTCGCCGATGGAAGCATCGATGTCTATCGATTTCGCGTCGGTCCCAAAGCCAACTGCCTGGGAAAGTCGCTTAGCGAGATAAAACTCGCGCCCCAAGGCGGGGTGGCTGCTGTTCAGCGTGGCGACCATGTCGAGGTTCCCAGCGCCGATTATGTCCTGCGCGAAAACGACATGCTGCTCGTCATAGGCCCCCCTGGTATGGAGGGTCGGCTCCGCAAAATGTTTGGCACGAAATAGGCTGACGTGAACTATCGATTTGTCGTCAAGCAACTGGGCCTCCTCTTCATCGTCCTCAGCGCGCTCCTTCTGGCGATCGCGGCTTGGTCGGGAATCCAACTCGCGTTTGGAGAGTCGGCTGAAAAGCACCCGCTCCGCGCCTTTCTCATCGCCGGTGGATTTGGCCTCATCACCGGCGGTTTGATGTGGCTGCTCACCCGCAACGCCCACACTCGTTTTGGCCGCAAAGATGCCCTGCTTCTGGTAGCCGCAACCTGGTTCGGCGGGGCGATGTTGTCGGCGATCCCCTACCTCGTGTACGCCCACATCGGCGAGGTTCCGGGGACCGAACACCCCTTCCGCGAGCCAATAAGCTGCGTTTTTGAGTCGATGAGCGGCCTCACGACCACGGGCGCGACCGTTTTGACCAAGATCGACCGAATGCCCCGCAGCATCCTGCTGTGGCGGGCACTGACCCATTGGCTTGGCGGCTTGGGAATCGTCGTGCTGTTCGTGGCTGTCCTCCCCTCGATGGGCGTTGAAGGCAAGCGTCTGTTTCGGGTCGAAGCCCCCGGCCCCGAGCCTGAAGGCGTTCACCCGCACATCCGCGAGACCGCCCGCACGCTTTGGCTGATCTACGTCGGCATCACCATCTTGCAGATCCTCGCCCTCCGCATCGCCGGCATGGATGTCTTCAACTCCGTGTGCCACACGTTTGCGACGCTCGCCACCGGGGGATTCAGCACCCACAATGCGAGCCTCGGCGGATTCCACAATAACATCGCCATCGACATCATCGTGTTGTTCTTCATGGTCTGCGCCGGCGTCAACTTCGGTCTCTACTATCAATTGATCCGCGGGCGCTTCCGCGCGGTCTATCAAGACTCGGAATTGCGACTCTATCTGACGATCATGCTCGTCGTCACCGCCATCGTCACATTCACGATCGCCAATCAACCCATCAAATTGACCACCGGTGAGACGTTGGAGCCGTCATGGTTTGAAGCCGCCCGACAAAGCGCCCTGACAACAGTCTCCGTGCAGACGACAACCGGATTCTGCACATCCGACTTCAATCTTTGGCCCTTCGTCGCCAAAGCGCTCCTATTAATGGTCATGTTCGTCGGCGGATGCGCGGGCTCGACCGGTGGCGGCATGAAAGTGATCCGCGTACTCATCGCATTCAAAGTCATGGTCGCAGAACTCGAGCGCGTCTTTCGTCCGAACGTCGTCCGCCCGCTCAAGGTTGGCAAAGCCACCATCGGTCCGGAACTTCGATTGGCGACCCTTGCATATGTATTCGGTTTGATCCTCTTGTTCGGCGCAGGAACCGGACTGCTCAAAGTGCTGGAGCCATCCGGCACGATCGACATGACAACCGCCGCCAGCGCGAGTGTTGCGACCTTGTGCAACATCGGACCGGGGTTGGCTGGCGTCGGCGCCGTTGAAAACTACGCTTGGTTCAGCGCGCCCAGTAAGTGCGTGATGATTATTCTGATGGCATTGGGCCGCCTCGAAGTCTTCGCGATTCTGGTGCTGTTTTCGCCGCGCTTCTGGCGAAGTGCCTGACGGTCTCGCAAGAATAGACCCTTCGATTTGAGTTCAGTTCGGCGAACGCCAAGCGATCACAACCCGCGAAAAAACCGCCCCCAATCCGACCCAGGAAAGGCCCAAGAAATCGGTTTCCACCACGGAACCGAAAGCCCGGAAATATTTTTCCGGGAGCGATTATCAGCATAGGCAGGGCACGATTGACCACCCCAGGCGACGCAAATTACCCATTTGAACGGGCAAATGACCCACCGGCCCTGAAACATGGCCCGATTAGCGAAAATTGTGCTAAATGCTAATGCTATGCAGGGTTGCGGACCGATACTCTGCTTTCATGTGGCGGGCTCAATGGCCTCTGTGATGTCCGAGGCGTGGGTCAAAAAAATCTCAGCTTCGGCCGGTTTTTGGGGTTGCAGCGTAAAACGGGATTGCCATAATGATCGCCCGAGTCGACCAGACGTTGATGGTCGCTTTCAGATGAGGCTGCGGCGCGGTAGCCCAACTGAAATAGTCCAAGGGCAATTGGACGAGTATTCACAGAATCTGATCTAGGTTTTGACGACGCGGTCAAGGACAAAACGATTTGATTTTGTGGTCGAGGGCCAAACAGCACGCTTTATGTATCAGACGTCGCTGAAGAATGGCACCGAGACAATTCGGTCAATGAAGTCGCGAACATAATTAATCGCGAAATTGGAACTGCCCTGACGGACCTAGCGGATCGCGACCGAAAGCGGTGAGAGCAATACCGCACTGTTTGGCAGCGATACCGAACGCACTCAGGGCACTTCGAAAAGCAGTTTGATTTCGACGAGGCTTTGGAAGATGAAAAAAAACATGAAGCGATCATTGATCGCTGTGACGTTGCTGGGCTCCACGATGGCATTTAACGGATGCCTCAGTGTCGACTTCTTCAAACGAACGCTGGAAGCTGCGGTCACCCACACAGCCATTGAGTTCCTGGTTGATAACGACGGCGTATTCGATCTGTTCGAAGATGGAGCAACGGCATTGAACCCATAGTTTCAATGGGGCGGCTTTCGGTGTTTGGAAGCTCGTCTCAAACTATGGCGTATTGATATAGAGTTTTTTGACTGGCTGTTTATTGGTTGGTCATTACCTTGAGTAAAGGTCTAACACTGGATCACGGGTAGTGGCCTGGTTTAAAAGAATCAAAACGTTTTGATGTTGTTTCTTGAATTGGAGACTAAGGACATGAAGAAGACAAACAAAGCCCTGAAGTGTGCGGCAACGGTCGCCGTACTCGGCACCTGCTTCCACTCGCTCGGCTGCAACTTTGGCAACCTCGGTGGAATCGGCCGTTGGGTTGGAAGCTTCGTCGGTGGGCTCGTCCCCTACATCGCCGGTGAGTTCCTCACCGACAACGATGGCATCTTCGATCTGTTCGAAGATGGCGCCACCGCCGCCAATCCGTAAGCCGTACCTTTGCAGTTAACTAAAGAGCGGGTAAGGACGTTCGCGTCTTTGCCCGCTCTTTTCTTTTTTACCTACCCGTTTCTATCTCTCGACGGGCGATCTCTTTGCCGTAAACGATTCACGCTTTTTGCCGTAAACGATTCACGAAATAGGCAAGGGCGCCACAAACGCCGTCATTCCCGCGCAGGCAGAAATTCAGGGAAAAACAAAGTGAATCCAGGTGTGTGCTGGCGTCCGTGCTTTGAGGAGTCGGCGAGCAAGACGCTGCGATTGGACTAAATTCGTCATAAACAAATGCGAGCCGCAATTCCCGGTCGCAAAACCCGACTGTGGCTACTGGTTGAGCTTAGCCGCTTCAATCATCCCCCGGAACCGCCCCTCATCCACGTACCCTTGCACCATCCGCAGCAGCCGGCCGTCCGGTCCCAACACGACAAATGCGGGCACCTTGCTAATCCCATAGCTCTCAGCGAACTTTCGATCGGCCCACGACGCAATGCGCACCGGGATGGTCTCAGCCAATGAATCCTGCACTTCCTGAAGCGAGAAGACTTTGCGCTCCATCTCCTGGCACTGCGAATCGAACCCTGACCAATACGCCACCACCACCAAACGATTCGTCCGCGACGCCTGCCGAAGCGCCCCACCCAAGTCGGGCCGCCACGGAATCTGGCTGCATCCGGTCAGCATCAACAAACCACATACGACAAGCATTCGGATCATGGGCAAAGCACCTCGCCAACTTTGGGCTTCTTACCGGTCACGTCCAATCGCACGATACCACGCCGCACATCGTGCGGGAACGCAATGATCGTATCACGCTCCTTGCAGCGATTGACCAGGGCAACCCGTTCATCCACGGATTTAAGGGGAAAAAGGTCATAGGCCATCACCCAGGCTGGAAGAATGTGAGCCCCGGTTGGCGCCATGTCGCCGACAAAGAACAACTCCGCCGCTCCCCCCAGGTCGAATACCGGCAGCAGTTGATATGGCGTGTGGCCATGGGACAACTCAAATTTCAAATCGGCAAGATCACTGGTAGGCGAATCGCCTTCCACGAATTGCGTGCGTTCGTCGCCACCCATCCATTCGAAATCGACCGAAAGAAACGACGCCCGATCGCGCAGTGTCGGTGCACACGCATGGTTGAAATGTTCACGATGAACCCAGTGCTTCGCGTTGGCAAAACGCACGCGAACGGAACCGCCCGGCGCATCATCCCAATCAGCCATCCCGCCGCAATGATCAAAGTGCAGATGCGTCGCGATCACATCGGTCACATCCGAAGCCGATGCACCCATCGCATTGAGCGCTTGATCGATCGCATCCGGTGTGGATTCGACGCCATAGCGCCCAGCGTCCTCATCGCTCCACTTCGAACCCGTTCCCGTATCCACCAGCACAATGCGCCCGCTCGGAAGGTGACGCGCGATCAGCGTTCGGGTTGCGAGCAGGATGCGATTCTTCAAATCGATGTTCTGCGACTTGGACCAGAGCACTTTCGGCACGACGCCAAACATCGCCCCGCCGTCGAGACGAATCGTCCCGTTCACCACCGACTCGAATTGCCAGTTGCCAAGCTGTAACATACTTCGGTTGTACGCGCGATTGGCGATGCCGTAAAGTCAACGCCAGCCAACATGAAACGAAACACCGATCACAACCCGCTTTCCGATGCCCCTACCGAAGTCGTCAAGCCAGCGGCTAGACCCATCGTTCGTTTCATTCTGGCGCTGGGCAATCTCCATCGACGATGCCTGGGGTTTGTCTTTGCGCTGCTCGGACCAAAAATCTCATACGCGCTGACCGGATTCGGCGCACGGGTGATGTATTGGCTACTCATCCCACTGAAAGAACGCAGCGAAGCGCTATGCGGTGCGGCGCTGGCGGGACGTGTTCCCGAAAGCGACATACCAGCCATCGCCAAGCAATCATTCATCAACCGCTCGCGCAACCTCACCGACCTGATGCTCGCTGCCCACCGGCTGAACCAAAACAACTTCGAGCGGATCGGCGGCAAGCTGCCCGAACCGTTCTTGAGCCGAATGCTCACCGCCCAACGCGAGAAACGCCCGGTGATTCTCGTAACCGGTTATTACGGCTCCTTCGACATGCTCCCGATTTTTCTGGGATACAACGGCGTCAAAGCGTCAGCCGTCTACCTGCCGCATCCCAATCGCGGTTTCGACGAATACCGCAGGCGCATTCGCAGTCAAAGTGGGTGCGAGTTGATCCCGGTGCAACGTGCAACGACCCGGCTTGAACAAGTGCTGGAAAGTGGCGGGACCGTCGCCCTTGTTGCCGACCACCACGCATCGAAGCGCGGCATCGAGGTTGAGTTCCTGGGCATTCCCACGCGGGCGATGTCGACGGTTGGAATATTGGCCTGCCGACACGATGCCGAAGTCGTGGTAGCCGGCTTGCATCGATTGGGCGCGGACTTTCGCTTTAAGTTTGAAGTGGAAGAGACGATCATCCCCGACGACTGGAAGGACGAACCGGATCCGGTCGAGTGGGTGACGCGTCGCTATATGAAGGGAATTGAGCAGTTGATACTGCGCGAGCCTGCGCACTATCTATGGGGATACGCACGCTGGGGAGAAGCCCATGCGAGGCAAGTCACCAGCGGCGCTCAAACGGAATCGAAGGAGAAAACGACCTAGCTGTTGCCAGCAGAGTCCGCGATCGCAAGTCCCAAACCAATCGACGTATCGACCACGTTAAAAAATCCGGCGAACGCCTTCTCACTCAGCGGAAAGCCAAACACGAAGGCAACGGCTCCTGCGATCCAAAGGCGGGTGTTCCTGAAACGCATGTTGAACGGCTCCTGTCCTGAAAAAGGGTGACTCAACAATAGAGTGACTCAACTACGACGCCGTGATTGTAAGCCAAACCAAGTGGACGTCACGCTCCCGACCAAAGATTTGCGGTCAATTCCCCACGCTCGCGAGCGGCTCATCCATTACCGGAAATGCCTGCCAGTCGGGCGCATCGAAATGCCACCATTCCGTATCGATCGCGACGAAGCCTTCCGATTCCATCGCCGCCCGCAGAAGATTGCGATTGCGCCGGGAGGCTGGCGATCCGCCCTGATAGTCCTGATGGGCGGCTTGCGTGAAGTCATCGTAGCCCGTAGGCATTTCCAATTCGTTTCCATCCGCATCGACGAGCGTCACATCGACCGCACAGCCGCGGTTATGCCTCGACCCGTCCTTGGGGTCAGCGACATAGCGCGGATCTGGGACCAGCTTCCACATTTTCTTCTGCACCGAATGCGGGCGATACCCGTCGAAGATCTTCAAACCCAATCCGCGTTCGCGAAGTTTCGCCTGCACCCGGGCCAACCGGTCAGCCGCGTTCTTGCGCAGGAGGCAAATCGCTTCCGGATACAGCTGCTCGCCCGTGAAATTGTCAGTGGTCGCGTATCGAAGATCGAGCACGATGCCCGGTACGACGTCGGCGACCTTGACGAGCGACGGTTTCCCATCGACTTGCGCCGCGACGCTTGATACCGGTGCGTTGTCGCAAATCAATGCGTCGATGCGGCTGGCCATCTCGGATAGATACGCTGCACCTTTCGGATGATGGACCATGCCCGCGATTAGATAGAACCGATCGCCATGTCGAACCCGCGCAGTGTCCAGATGCCAATCGCGCCAGGTGCCGCTCTTTCTCAGAATCGAATCAGCTTTGGACGAAAGGCCTTTGACGAACTTGGATTGACCGTGCTCGAGTTGCTCGGATGCGAAGATCTCCATCATCGTGATCGACGCTTCTGCGTTGACGAGCTTCAATTGTTCCATCAGCAAATAGTAGCGCAAGCATTGCCGAACCGTCGCGCCATGCGAATGATCGTGAATCGGATCGCCGATACGCGGCGAATCTTTGCCGTAGTGCTTTCCGTACCACAACCCGCCGCCGTGTTCCTTGTCGTAGAACCTGTAGCGTTTGGATTGCGCGATTTCCTGCACCTTTTCGATACCGATCAACTTGCCGTACTTGGCGGCTAGCACGTTGTCGGAATTCTTGATCATTCGTCCGAGTTCGTCGCGTACATCGTCGGGAAGATTCGTCGCGGCATCGGGATGGGTTTCAAAATACGCCAGCAGAATCGCGATCTTCGGCACGCTCGCTCCGTAGAACATGTGGTCGGGCTCGATCATCGCCAGCTTCTGATCGTTGAGCGACAGCACACCGAACGATCGATCTTCAGCCTTGATTTCAAGGGATTTTCGCACGTCTCGATCGATGCGATCCAGCGCGGCTTGTAGTGACGCATCGGTCTTGGAATCGTTATCTAGGCGATAACCAGCAAGGCGCTGCGCCTCCATCCACGTGAGCGGTGGTTGCTTAATCGCATCGATGCGTCGAGCCTGCTGCTGGCCCCACGCGCGCCGCAGGGCGTCTGGCGAAACATCGGTCACGCTGTCGTCTTCGAGCAGTTTCTTGATCAGCGTTTCAGCGTTTTCGCGAAGGCGCATGAAGCGCACGCCCACGCACTTCTTGTCACCATTGAGATAGCCGACCAATTCCTGTTCGCGCACGGTCGGCCGAGCTGAGTGCAAGAAGTTCACGGTTCCATCGTCGGCGATCGCGACGAGCCCCGTATGCCCAACCCACTGCGATGATTCGCTTCCGCGCACGATGTTGACGAAATCGCCAGCTTGCAGTTCGTCAAGAATTTCAGGGACGCGCTCTTTCGGAATGTACGAATCGGTGATCGGTTCGTCGGGAATGTCCTGTCCGATGCCAAACTTTTTGAAGTAGCGTGCGCGTCGACACACCTGCGTAAAGGGTGCTTGCACTTTGCCTTCGCCAAGCTGCGTCGTCAGGTCAACAAACAAGTCTGTGTTGTTTCGATTCCAGTCGGCTGCGGTGAAGTGATTGCGGGTGAGCATGCCGATGCGCCCGCCTTTGTAGCGCAATCGCTGAAGCGTCTGCAGAAACGAAGGAAAGTCATCCGAGAGCGCCATCGAATAGATGTGTTCGCAAAAGGTCAGACAATCGCTGCGCGAAAGACAGTACAGCGGATCGGGGTCGTACGTTTCAAACGGATACTCACCGAGCAGGTAAATGTCGTAGGGCTGCCCGATGTTCTTGCGTCCAAGGTGAATGACACGTTCAGTCACTTTCGGATGGGTCGCCTTGATACCGCCGATGTATTGCCCCAGCTCGCTCTCTGAGAAGGTGAAGAGTTGTCGTCCATTCGCCCACGCGAGATTTTTTGTCGATTCTTGCTTGTCGATGGTGCGGGGCGACGGAGTACTTGGGGTATACACCCTATGACAGCCGCCTTGAAAGACCAGTGCGGCCAACAGCGCGAATTGGCGCAATCTTCGCTGATACCGACGTGCATAAAGTGCGCCATTCATGGCTCAACTCCCATCTACTAACAATGTGTTTTGTGCTAGAATACGACCTGCAGAGACTTATTTGGGCCGAACGAACGATGGTTTCTGGCTTTGATGTTGTCCATGAACGGCTCCCCGACAATTCTCTTGGCCGTCATCAACCAATCAAGCCAAATCGCTGCTTACGGCAATTTAATACTTTGACCGAATTTAATTGTATCAATTTCATTGAATCTCCGCTAGAACATCAATAGGATAGGTTTTGCGGAGATCGGGAATAGATACGGATCCCGATCTTATGAATTTTGCGACGATCAGACCCATGGACTGGCAGGTTCTTCAAGTGGTTCATCGCCTGGGACCCTTACCGCAGCACAAACTCGCGGACCATTTGGGCCGACAACGGTCCACCGTCAACGGGGCTACGCAGCGGTTGATGGCGTCAGGCTGGCTTCAGAAGGTTGGCCAATCCGGTCAAGGCCGGGGGCGACCAGCCATCCTTCTGGCGGTCAACCGGGCGATCGGATGCTTTGCAGGGATCGACATCGCTGCGGACGAACTGCACCTCGCGCTGGTCGCAGCCGACGGGCATCCCATGGGTCGGGCCACGGTGATGCTAGGCGAAGACCGCGGTTTGGACATGGTACTCGAACAGATTGACCTTGCCCTCCGCGGATTGTTGTCGCAGATCGATCTCGGTCTAAAGAACATCCTCGGTTTGTGGGCTGGTATCAACGGCGCCGTTGATCGCCAAGGCAACGTGGTGACTTGCGCATCATTGGGTTGGCACAACGAACCGCTTGGCAAACTGCTGACCGAGAAGTATGAAACGAACGTCCTCGTCCAGGGCGCAGCCACCGCGATGAATGCGGCGGCAGAGTCACTCATGGGTGCAGGACGCGACGCCGCGAGCCTCGCCTACTACCGCGCGGGGCAAGGCATCAGCGCACGATTCGTCCAGCAAGGTCGGCCTCTCGCAGGCGCGACGCAACGGGCTGGCGAGTTGGGACACGTGGTGGTGGATCCGAGCGGCCGCCAATGCCCATGTGGCAACCGCGGTTGCCTGGAAGCCGTCGCCTCGGGACCAGGCATTGTCGCGGGCGTCAAGGAACTGGATAGCAAGGAATTGCCCAAACGCGTGTTGAAAGCGATTGAGGACAAGCAGCCGTCCCAGGAAATCGTTCACGCGTGTTTTGAGCATTACAAGGACGACGATTCCAAACCGCTCAACGCACTGTTGTGCCGAAAAATGAATTACATCGCCCTGGGCGCCGCGATGGTTGTCGCGGCATACGATCCGGAGGTGTTGGTGCTGGGCGGATATTTGTTTGAAGACAACGACGCCCTCCGCGATGGCGTCCAACGGCGTCTTCGGGAAATGGTTTTGGACTGGGATCTTCGCAACCTCAAAGTTGTCGAAGGAGAAGTGATTACGCAGGACCGTGCGGTAGGAGGAGCGGCTGAGGTTTGCCAACGTTTTTGGGCAAATCCACGCGGCGTCGTCGCCCACGATTAGATTCCACTCGGTGTATAAGACTCGTCTTGTCTCCGGGTAAACCGATTGGCCTCGAACAGTCGATGCTGTAAATGTAGCAAACTGTTCGACGCAAGAGACAAGAGAGCAGACAGGATTGAGTCAGCGTGTTCGCCAGGGGCAGTACCTCGGCATGCTCGCGGCAATCTGGCAAGCACCGAAAGGAATGACCCATGGCGAGTCAAGTGACGGCCAAGACTGTTTCAGGCACCCGACCCAAATCTGAATCAAAGAAGTCCCGCGACAACCAGACGACAAGTCCGGTCGAACAGATCGCCATCGAAGCCAGCGGTTACGACTTGCGATATGGACCGCTGGAGCGCATCGGTTCGGTCATCGTTGACAACTTCCCGCGTCTCGGCCGATTGACGGCTGTCCGCTTTCTGGAATGGGTTCTGCAGAATCCAACCGGTTCGGTCGCGCTTCCCACCGGTAAGACGCCCGAGTACTTCATCAAGTACGTGATGCACTACTTGCGCAATTGGAACCGCAAGGATGTGCGGGCAGAGTTGGAATCGATGGGCCTGCCGACCGATCGCAAACCGGTCATGAGCGACCTGCGCTTTGTTCAGATCGACGAGTTCTATCCAATCGACACACGGCAGCACAACAGCTTCCGCTACTACGTCAGCAAATATTACCTTGGCGAGTTCGGGCTTGATCCGGCCAAGGCCATGCTAATCGATCCGAGCCATATCGGTCTGCCGCGCGGTCTGCGCATCACCGATGTATTCCCGGAAATGACCGTCGACTTGACGCTGCGTGTGCGCAAAGCCAAGACGCTTCTCGAAAAGCGCCAGCAAGCCGTCCTCGAACAAGTGGATCAGTTCTGCACCGAATACGAACGCAAGATTCGCGGCATGGGCGGCATCGGGTTTTTCCTCGGCGGTATCGGACCGGACGGACACATCGCCTTCAACGTGCGCGGCGCCGATTTCTACTCAACCACCCGACTCTACGAGCCCAACTACGAAACGCGGGCAGCCGCTGCCAGCGACCTGGGCGGGATGGAAGTCGCGCGATCCAAGCACGTCATCACCATCGGCATGCAGACGATCACGTACAACAAAAACGCGGTGGCCATCATCATCGCAGCCGGTGAAGCGAAGGCCAAGGTGGTGGCCAACACGATCCAGTCCGAGGCGATCAACCGCTTCCCGGGATCGGCGCTTTCGGTGCTGCCCAATGCACGCTTCTACCTGACGAAGGGGGCTGCAAAGCGATTGACGAACCGGTCGTTCATCGACCTTGAGCGATGCGAGACCGTGTCCGATCGACAGATCCACAAGATCGTGATGGACCTCTCGCTCGACAACAACAAGACGATCGAGAACCTCACCGAAGCCGACTTCAAAGCCAACCGCTTCGGTGCGGAACTGCTCACAAAAACCAAGCAATCGCCGCAAGCACTGAAAGAACTGACCCACAAACAGATTCTCGACAACCTGGTCAAAGGCAATCGCCCGATCGAGCAGAAAAGTTTCCTGCACACGGCGCCGCACCACGATGACATCATCCTGGCCTACCTGCCGTACGTGACGAACCTTGTCCGTCGCAGCAGCACGGTGCACCACTTCGCGTACATGACCTCCGGGTTCAACGCGGTGACCAACAGCTACATGCACAACGCCATCGAAGACGTGCTCAAGCGGATGAATCGCGGCGAGTTCGATGAACTGCTCGCCCGCCACTACTTCGACCCGAACAGCACGCAGGCCCGCAAGATCGACGTGTCGTATTACCACGAGGGAGCGGCTCGTAATCACGAAGATAAGAAGACCGAAGCCGTCTCGCGCCGCCTGCTCCGCAATCTGTTTGAGGTGTACGAAGAAGATCGCGCCGACAACATCAAAGAGCGCTGCGCCGAACTGCTCAACTATTTCGCGACGCAGTATCCCGGCAAGAAAGACATCGCCATCGTTCAGCAGCTTAAAGGCCGAGTCCGCGAATACGAATCGGAACTCAAGTGGGCGTATTACGGTTTCCTCGGTGAAGCCGTCCGCCACCTGCGACTCGGTTTCTACAAAGGCGATCTGTTCACCGAACCGCCCCGCATCGATCGCGACGTTCCGCCGATCCACGACCTGTTGCGCGAGGTGAATCCCGACATCGTCACCGTCGCATTCGACCCCGAAGGCAGCGGTCCCGACACGCACTACAAGGTTTTGCAAGCCGTCTCGCAGGCGCTGAAGGAATACGAGAAGGAGTCGGGCCGTCACGACATCCGCGTGCTCGGTTACCGAAACGTGTGGTTCAAATTCCACCCGTCCGAATCGAACCTGTTCGTGCCGACGTCGTTGACGCACCTGACCGACATGGACAACTGCTTCGACAGTTGCTTCAACACGCAGAAGACAGCCTCCTTCCCGAGCTACGAGATGGATGGCCCGTTCTCGCGCCTCGCCCGCAAGATCCAGGTCAAGCAGTTCGACCAGATCAAGACCATGCTCGGCGAAGATTTCTTCGTCAACAGCAAGGACCACGGCATGCGGGCGTGCAGAGGCATCGTCTACCTGAGCGACATGGCCCTTCCCGAGTTCTACGCCGCCTCAGAAGAACTGAAGAACGTCGCCGAAGCGATGTAATTGGGAAGAATTCCCAAATCAACCACCGTACAATCAAAACACTCGGTACACCGGGTTCCGAGTACACCGGGTGCCCCGCACTTGAGCGAAGCGGAAGGGTGGGGGACTGACTTGCGCGCTCAAGACGTAGTGGAAAATGAACCCAAACATTTTCAAAATTCGTGCAAGTGAAACAGAGCAAACGATCTCGCGATTGGGCATGGTCAATTGTGAACGATTTGTGATTGAGGGCGCCAATATCGTCGACCAATGCTCATTCATCGACGCGATGAAAGCGACATTTCCCATGGACCCGCCGCTTGTTGGGAACGACCACTGGGACGCGTTTTCAGATTCGCTATTCGGTGGTCTTGATGAGCTTGATGCAAAGCAAGTTGTTCTTGTTTGGATGAATTCCGAACTGATGGAACAGAAAGCGAACGGAGATTACCAAATTGCTCTTGAGTGTCTCGGCGACGTGTGCGAGATCCTCGCGAATCCTCAAAGATCAAACTGTGCGAAGACTGAATTCACGGTATTGCTGACATAGCTTTCGAAAGAGAAGCGGAATCACGAAGGTCAAAACCCAATGAAGCTCCGAGCGAATGTCATTGCATCACGTAACACGACAATTCACTGCGGCGCAGAAATCAAGGCCAGTCAACCCGCGTACTTGGAGATTGTCCAGGACGATCGGCTGTATTTTCTGTTTCGAATGGATCGAGAAAGCAATTGCATCGCCGACACGTGCCACACCTCGCTCGATGAGGCGAAATCGCAGGCAGATTTTGAATACGAACTTTCGCCGGAAGGTTGGCAAGAGACTGGCAGTAAGAATTGAGCCAGGAATACTGCAATGGGTGCCCCGCCCTTCCAGGGTGGGGGACTGATCCGCGCGCTCCCACCTCTCGATACCGATGCTCTCTACCTCCTTGCCGCACAGCAGTTTACGCCACGCGCCAGCCACCCCGGCCAATCCCGTTAAGCTCGTCGGGCCCGAATCGCCGATATGACTTTTAAGCAGAAACTGGCATCTCCCCCGACCACTTTTGCGAAGGTATAATGGAGTGGTTTTCTTCGGACCCTTTTGGGTCGATTACGCTGTGACAAAACCCGTTGCCCCAAGCTCCCTGCGGCTCATCCATTGCGCGTGGGGATCGCATCAATGGAGACCAGGCGCGTGCGAATCGATTTGAACCGGCGATTGGAAAACGAGGCGCGAAATCCACACAAGCCCCTCTGTGACAATGATTTACCCACCACAACGCGCGGGTCGCGCCGGCAACCTTCGAACCGCGTGAGGATGGCGAGTTCCATTCTGGCAACCGCACTTTGGGCAACCGGCTGCGGCGTCACGACCGACGCCAACAACAATGGCGACAACGGCGGTTCCGGCAACGAAGCCAAGCCGTTCACATTTCAAATTAGCGTCGCTCGACATGTTGATCAGCCGCTTTCCGATCAGCGGGTCAATCGCGTCTTCACGACGGCCAATGAACTGCTGCTCTCCGACGATGAGGAATGTCCGGACGTTTCATGCCCGGTGACTTTTGAACGCGACGGTTTGGTTGACACCTTCGACGTCAGCCCCGCGATCGTCACCACCGAAGCCCAACTCGACGCTGTCTTCGACGTTGCGGCCGACATCAAGGTTGTGAGCCTGATGGTGGGGGTGTGCGGATCGCCGTCGGCTGACGATGTGTCGCTGGTGTTGGGATGCGCCTTTACCGGAGGGTCAGCCGTCCTCGTGCAGGATGCCCCGCCCGACGTGTGGGCCCACGAATGGGGACACGTGCAGGGTTTGCCCCACCGCAACGATTGCGATCGCAACTTGATGCACGCATTCGAACTGGAAACCAATGCGGTCAACACAACCGAGCGCGACGCATTCCTCTCACCGACCCCGGGCCAAAACTTCCTCGCCTTCAAGACAGTCTTCGAAGAAAACGCATCACCCGCGGTCGAAACGCCAAGCGAGGACGAGAGCGCGATTGCGTCCAAACCAACCGATGACATCTTCGCCCAGCGTTACCTTGCCGGTTTGCCGAGCACGTTGTTCAACCGCCACAACCTTCGCATCCGAAGCGGCGAACTGCTCAACCGTCTGCAACAAGAACCTTCGCCGCGGGTTCGAGCCAACCTCACCCGCGCCCTCGGTCTCGCACGTGAGTTGGCCGCCTGCGAATCGTTTATCGGTTCGTGCGAATCCATCGCTGGCGATTTGAATATCGATGAACTCGACGAACTCGTCGAACAGATCATCGCCCTGGGACGCCTCGCCGATCTGGATGAATCCAGCCAAACCACGGATTTGCTCTTCGCGGCCAGCGATCCCGCATTCTGGGCCAACCGCGACTTGAACCTCGTGCTCGAGGATGGCCGACGTCTCAACCTGAATGAATCGCTCGCCCGCATCTGCGTGATGGGCATGGGATTGACCAAGAATCCAACCGTGCCCGAGCGACTTCGCGAGTTGAAGCGCAAAGCCCAAGCGAGCCAACTAGCCGACCCGTGGTTCATTCCGCAGATTGATGAAGCCCTCGAACGCATCGCCGGAACCGGCAAATACGCCAAAGGCGCCAAGTCGGTGCGGGTACCCTAGCGCGGCTCTAAACCCATTCGCTAACACCGGTTACAGATGCGGCGCCGGCGCGATCCCGACACCCTTGGATGCCTGGGCGGGCTTCGCGTTCACTGTGGCTTCAACAGCCATCAGAGGGGATAATATTTCCAAATTGTACTTGCAACGATTTGGCCGTCCCATTAGACTCGGCTCCGTTGGGAGAGAGAAGTGGCCTCCGGTTCATTCACTTGCCGATAATTTCGGCGATCGTGCTGAATAAGGGGCAGGAGCGGGAAAGAGACTGAAGCAATCGGCAATCGCCGTCATTTCCAGTCTTTATATTCCACTCCAAAGTTGGGTCGAAACGCCGAAGGGTTTGCCCATTGGTTGAATCGGCTCAGGTAGAAAGAGCACAACACATTTCAATCGAGTACGCCGTATTCGGTTGATTTCATAGATCTCTCTCTCTCCCTCCCAGGCTTGGGCTGTTCGTAAGAACAGCCCTAGCCAATTTTTACGCGCAGTGTTTTTTGCATTCAATCGCGTTTTGTGGGGTCGCGAAGACGAGTCATCGCCATTCGACTTGACAGGCGTGTGCAAAAAGGCATGGTACGCGGATCGCGCCGCTAGCTCAGCTGGCAGAGCAGCTGACTCTTAATCAGCGGGTCCGGGGTTCGAATCCCTGGCGGCGCATTCATTCAACCATCCGTCGATTCAGATTGCGAGATAAATATGCCAACGTGCCACTGCTCTGTGAGCAGGGCGCGGGTTGTCCTATGCCGGGTAGACATGTGTAGGGTGGGCCGTGCCCACCATGTCATTCGTCAACGAAACGGCGGTGGGCACGGCCCACCCTACTTAGAACTGGAAGTAGATGAATGGTGCGTCGGCTGAGCTGAGAATGGTGAAGATAACGAGGCATGCCGTAACCAAGGCCGCCTGCACGAATGCCGGCTGACTTGTCGCCCGATCAATCCACCGCCTCGCCTGCTCCATCGACGTCAGATGCCCCACGACGCCAGCGGCTAGCGCGATCACAAAGAGCGGAGGAATCGGCGAACCGATCGATCCGGGTGCGAACATCGCGCCGATGAAATGTCCAAACGTCGCAATGCTGTCGCAACGAAACAGCGCGAAGGTCAGCACCACCAGATGGAACGTGATGAACCGACGTAGCCAGACCGTCGAAGGCGACAGGCCATCTGCGTCTTTGCAGTCCTTGCCAAGGAGTCGCTCGACAATCAAGAACGTCCCGTGAAGCGCTCCCCAAAGCACGAACGTCCAATTCGCACCGTGCCACAAACCACCGAGCAACATCACCAGCGCAAGATTGATATACGTCCGCCTGGCACCGCGCCGCGCGCCACCGAGCGGTACATACAAATAGTCCCGCAGCCAAGTCGATAGCGAAATGTGCCAACGTCGCCAGAAGTCGCGGAAGCTCACCGCAAGAAATGGGCGGTTGAAATTCAGCGGCAAGTTAAACCCCAGAATCGCCGCCGCTCCGATCGCGACATCGGAATAACCGCTGAAATCGCAGTAGATCTGAAAGCTGTAGCCGTACGCTGCAAGCAGCAACTCGGTGCGGCTGGCTCCCATTGGATTACCGAACACATCGTCGAGCAGCGTCGCCGCGAGCACATCGGCGATGCAGATTTTCTTGAACAGTCCGATGAAGATAAGCCAGAAGCCGTGGATCGCACGCTGCTCGTCGTAGCGAGCGGGCGTTTCGAGTTGCGGCATGAAGTCGCTCGCGCGAACGATCGGGCCGGCTACCAATTGCGGGAAGAATGAAACGAACAACGCAAACTTAAGCAGGTTTCGCGTCGGTGCGAGTCGGCCGCGATAGACGTCGATGGTGTAGCTCAGCGATTGAAATGTGTAGAACGAAATGCCGACTGGCAGCAGAAAACGGTGCGTCCAGTCGGGCGCGTTCCAACCGATCGCCCCCATGCCAACCGCGACGCTGTCCCACAGGAAATTGAAGTACTTGAAGAAAACGAGCACGCCCAAATTGCCCGCGAGACTAATCGCCAGCAACAATCGACGCGACGTTTTCGACTCGGTTTTGGGAAGCGCCAGCCCGACGAAATAGTCCAGTACGGTCGAGCCAGCCAACAATGCGGCGTAACGATAATCCCAACTCATGTAGAAAAAATAGCTCGCGGCCAGCAGCAACGTCAGGCGCGCGGTGGAAGACCGGCGAAGCCACCAGGCCAACGCTACCACCGTCGGGAAGAACAACGCAAACTCGATGCTATTGAACAGCATTGGGCGGATCGATCCTCGCTTGGGTCAAAGGTTGCGTTGGAAGTGCGCTGATCTGCTCGGCAACGAGGTGGGCCATCCGCTCGTGCCCGAGGGTCGAAAAGTGAATCGAATCACGAAAGCACGCCTTCTCTTTGGGAATGCGCTGATCGGCATCGGCGAGGACATCGTGATCGTGCAGGACGTCTTCGGCAAGGTGTTCAACGAGGGGACCGAGTTCCAGCGTGACGGCAGCCAGTTCGACCGCCTGTTCGCGGACGGTGACACGTACCGCATCGGCACGATGGACGTGAGGGTGATGCATA